>JBKJHW010000103.1:0-25343 GCA_046598935.1 Vicinamibacterales bacterium
GGCGCCAGCCGGAAGAGCGGCGCCTCGATCGTCTGCGCGCCGAGCCGCTCCAATTCATCAGCCAGTTCCCGCGCCTGGTCCCTCGAACGCGTGATGATGATGCGCTTGCCGAACAGCGGGCGTACGTCGAACCATCGCAGATGATCGCGGAGGCTTGCGACCTCGCCGATGATCAGGGTCGCGATGTCCTGACCCGCTGGCTCCGCGAGCACCGCGAACAGCTCCGCCAGAGTGCCGCCGACCGTGCGCTGCGTGGTCAGCGTGCCTTGATAAATAACCGCAGCGGGTGTGTCGCCGGCGCGGCCATGCGACATCAGCGCGTCGATGACCGACGCGCCCTGGCGGCCGCTCACGGTGCAGACGATCGTGCCGTCGATTTTCGAGAGTGCGTTCCAGTCGACGTCGGGAAGACCGTCGGCCGAATGCTCACTGCCGCGAAGCAGAACGATCGCGTCGCCGCTGCCGGGGTACGACAGGGGAATTCCGGCATACGCCGACGCGCCGATCGCGGCCGGAATGCCCGGAATGACTTCGAACGGGATTCGCTGCTCATGCACGAAGAGCGCTTCCTTGCCGCCGCTGTCGAACACGAATGGATCGCCCCATTTGAGGCGCGCGACCTTGCGGCCTTCCTTGGCCTTGTCGGCGATGAGCATCGACAGCGCGTCCTGCGCGACGGACCCTTCAGCGGGCTCGCCGGCTTCGATCGTCTCAGCGTCGGGCCGAGCCCACCGCAACAGGCTGGCGGCCGCGCGATCGTAAATGACGACGTCGGCGCGGCTGAGCAGTTGCAGACCGCGAACGCTGATCAGGCCGGGGTCACCCGGGCCCGCGCCGATCACACTGACGTGTCCAGACATTGGAAGGAAAGCTTACTTGATCTTTACGTGATCCCTACTTGACCGACGGAGCGTAATACCCGGGCTTCGTGCGAGCCACGGCGTCTGGCGAGTCGACGACCACGCGCACCGTACGCCACGCGCCGTCGCGCTTCGGATTTCTCGACGTGTAACCGATGGTGTACTGGCTCACCAGCTCGTCGGCGATCGTCTGATACACCGCCGCGAGCTGCGGCAGCAGCTCAACGAAGAACACCCGACCGCCCGTTTCCTGCGAGAGCGTGCGCAGCACGAAGTCCGCTTCCTTGAAGCCCTTGGTCGGCGCGTCGGTCCGCGATTTCAGACCGATGCAGTAAATGATCACTTCCGACCGCTTCGCGGCGTCGAGAACGTACTCGTAGTCCACGGCGCTCGCCGTATCCTCGCCGTCGGACAGGACGACGATCGCCTGGCGGCGCACTTCGTCGAGTGACTGCGCTTTGGCTCTCTTTAATTCCACCAGCGCGACGTACATCGCGTTGTACAACTTGGTCGATCCGCCGGAAGCCGTTGTCCTGATCGCCTTCTCGAGCGCGGCGTGGTCGTTGGTGAAGGTCTGGACGACGCGCTGCTCGCTGTCGAAGTCGATGACCTGCGCGACGTCCTTCGGGCCCAGGCGACTGACGAAACCGATCGCTGCTTCCTGCGCCACCATGAGCTTCTGATCCATGCTGGTCGACGAGTCGATCAGAAGCGAGAGCGCGATCGGTTGACGCTCGGCCGAGAAAAACGTGACGTCCTGCGCCGCGCCGTCCTCGAATACCAGAAATTTGTCCTGCTTCAGGCCCGACACAAACGACTCGCCCGACGTCACGGTGACGTTCAGCGACACAAGGTCGACGCCGCTGCGAATGACCTGCTGGGCCGTCACCGCGCCGCCGATGACGCCGACCATCGCCAGCAGAAGCGCGGCCCTTCTCATTGACCGGTCCAGCGCGGCGCGGCGATCGTGAGATTCTTTTTCGTGATCTGAAGCTCGAGCTTCGACGGCGGAATCAGCGCGTCGGGGCGGCCGTAGCTGATCTCGAACTGGTGTGCGAGCAGGTTGGCCAAGTGGATCATCTTATCGGGCAGACCCTGCTTGTTCAGGATCGTCAACGTCGTGCCGCCGCTCTGGCGCGGGAGGTCGCCGATCACCGCGCTGCGATCGCGCCCTTCGGTCGTGTCCATGGCGCCGCCGCCTTGGAGGACGACAACCCACACGGAGGCGCCCGACGCCTTCGCGGCGTCGAACACCTGCTGTCGATTCGAGTTGCTGAACTCCTCGCCGTTCTCATCGACGAAGGCGACGATGACCTTGCGTGGCGACTCGACCTTCTTGAGCGTCTTTGTCGATTCGATAATCGCGTCCATCAGGTAGCTGCCCGCACCCGTGACGGGGAAGAGGCGGCCGGTGTCCTTGGTGAGGACCGCCGCGCTCGACGTGAAGTCGCGCACGTGCGTCGGCCGGTCGCCGAATGTCGCGACCGAGATCGTTGTGTCCGGTGAGAGTTTCAGGAGAGTCGTCACGAAGTTCGTCATGCCGATGCGCAGCTCCTGCGTCATCGCCTGAACGACGTGGCTGCTATCGACCAGCAGCGATACGGTCATCGGCGTCGTCGACCGCTTGATGGACACGACTTCGCGGGACTGGCCATCTTCGCGGACGGTGATATCAGCGGCGGTCAGATCGGCGGCCGGCACACCGGCTTTATCGTTGATCGAGGCGTAGAGCGTCCGTATTCTCTGCGGCAAACGTTCAGCGCCGAGCGAGACCGGCGCGGCGACGGAAGCGAGAACCATCGCAGCAGTAAGCAGAGACACACTTACCGTGAGCGATTGAATCGGATTGCGCATAAATGGGCCCTCAGCTTCCGAGTATACCGAGTACCATTCGGGCATGGGCCGCCTAAAGAATCTGGCGAAAAACTCTCCGGCCGGGATGCGTTCGTCGGGTATGAAAAACTACGGCGAGGTGGCGAGCGTCGGCTTGTCGTTCGTGTTTTCGCTCGTCATCGGCAGCGTGATCGGATGGTGGCTCGATAACAAGTTCGGGTGGAAGCCGTATGGTTTTCTGACCGGGCTTGGATTCGGTCTGGCCGCCGGTGTTCGCAGCGTGTACGTGATCCTCAAGCCGATCCTGAGCTCGAAGCCCACGGCGCCGGACCGAACGGGCCAGTCCTACGATGATCGGCCGTGAGTTTCTGTCGAGCCTGGAGCGGCGTGCGGCGTGGCTGACCGTCGTGCTGGCGGGGGCGGCATTAGCCTGGCCATCTGGCGGCATGCGTCTCGCGGCCGGCGTGCTTGGCGGCGCGCTCCTGGCGGGCGTCAGTTATTTCGGGATCCGGCGCGGTGTCGACGGGCTGATGGGCGCTCTTTCCGGCGGCGCGAGCACGCGCGCCGGGCTGGTCCGCGCACTCACGATGTTGTTAGGCCGCTACGCTTTACTGGCACTAATTGCGTACGTTATGATTTCTCGTTTGCGGCTGAGCCCGATGGGCCTGCTGGTGGGAGTCTCCGTTATTCCTCTCGCAGCGACTATCGAAGTGCTCGTCGGCATCAGGAAAACGGCGCGCGGAAACCACGAAAACAATGGAAAAGTTTGAACACCCACTACTGATCGTCGACTTCATCAACTGGGTACTGGGGCCGTTGGCGCAGGCCTTTCAGACCGCGATCGGTCGTCCGCTCACGCCGGATCATCTCGGGTATCTGATTCCGCCATACATGGCGATGATCATCGTGATCGTCGCCGGCTTCACGCTGCTTGGCGTACTGATCAGGTCGCGGATCTCCGTGGAGACGCCGGGCACGCTGCAGATCGTTTTCGAAGACGTCGTCAGTTTCTTTGTCGGTTTGCTCACCGAATGGCTCGGACCGACGGGCATACGCTTTCTGCCGCTGATCGGCGCGCTGGGGCTGTTCATCTTCGCGTCGAACTACGCGGGCTTCTTTCCGGGATTGATGTCGCCGACGAGCAACATCAACGTCACGGTGGCCTGCGCTCTCACGACGTGGGTTTACTACCACATGCAGGGTTTCATCGCGCAGGGGCCGAAAAATTACCTGCTGCACTTCGCGTTCCCGCCGGGAGTGCCGAAGTGGATGGCGCCGCTCATGTTGCCGATCGAACTCATCAGCCACTTGTCGCGCGTGATGTCGCTCTCGTTGCGTCTGTTCGGCAACATCTTCGGTGAAGAACTGGTGGTGCTCGTGCTGGCGTCGATCGTCCCGTATTTCGCGCCGGTCGTGGTTCAGCCGCTCTTTCTCATTACGTCAGGACTGCAGGCGTTTATCTTCGTCCTCCTGACCATCATCTATCTCCAGGGCGCGACGCACGTCGATCACGAGCATGACCATGGTGACCCCAGTCACGGTAGCGAAGAACATGGCAGGCCAGGACACGAGCACGGCGACGCCCGGGATATGGCCGCGATGGCTGCGGTGTAGCTGAACGAAACCTTTCAGGAGAATGTCATGAACAAACGTGTTGTGTTTGGTGTGTTGGTGGCGATCGCGGTTGTGGCCGTCGGATCGCCGGTGTTCGCGCAGGCAGCGGCGGCTCACGTCGGCGCGTCGGCTGACGTCATCGCGATGTGGTCGATCATCACCGCGGGCTTCGCGCTCGCGATCGCGGCCTTGGGCGGCGCGCTCGGCCAGGGCAAGGCGATTGCCTCGGCGGCGGAAGGCATTGCGCGCAATCCCAGCGCGGCCGGTGAAATCCGCGGCGTCCTGATTCTCGGTCTCGTGCTGATCGAGTCTCTCTCGATCTACGTGTTCGTGATCTCGCTGATCCTCTTCTTCCTGAAGCCGTTCAGCGCGTAGTCAGTTTCGGCGTCGCGGCGGGCTTCAGCTCGCCGGCTTCGACCTTTCCGCGCGTGGGCCCCATGGCTCACGCGCGGTTTTTCGTTGAGGCGGTATGCATTAAGGTTGAAACTATGCATTAAGGTTGAAACCAAAGCAGATGACCGAACGCGGGACCCGCTGGGTCGACGGCATCCTCGTCGTGATGGTCCTGATCTGGGGCGCGAATTACAGCGTGATCAAGCGGGCGTTCGCCGAGATCCCGCCGCAGCCCTACAACGCGATTCGCATGGTGATCGCCACGGCCGTGTTTCTCGCGGCGATGGCCTGGGCCGCGCGTGCCGCGCGCGCAGGGAAAAACGTTTCACGTATTTTCTATACGGACGCCAAACCAACCGCGGCCGATATGTGGCGGCTTTGCGGACTCGGCATCGTCGGCCAGTTTCTCTACCAGATCTGTTTTGTCGCCGGCGTCAACGGCACGTCGGTCTCGAACAGCGCCCTGATCATCGGCGCCACGCCGGTGGTCATTGCCATCGCCTCGGCGGCGATGGGCCGCGAGCGCATCACAACGCTTCATTGGTTCGGCGCGGCCACATCGGCCTTCGGCATTTATCTCGTCGTGGGGCACGGCGCTGACTTCGGCGGCGCGCATTTCAGCGGTGACCTCCTGGTGATGGCGTCGGTGTTGTGCTGGGCGGTCTATTCGATGGGGGCCGCGTCCCTGATCGCCCGGCATTCGCCGCTCTACGTCACGGGCATGACCTTCGCGATCGGCGCCGTGCCCTACACGCTGTTCGCGCTGCCGGCCCTGGCCCAGATCGATTGGAGCACGGTCAGCGCGTATGTCTATGTTTCCGTGGTGCTTTCGGCCCTTCTGGCCCTCTGCGTGGCCTACCTGATCTGGTACACGGCGATTCAGGCCATCGGCGTCGCCCGGACGTCCCTCTATTCGAACCTTGTGCCCGTAGCCGCCATGGCCGTCGCTGCTCTTTGGCTCAATGAGCCGATAACATCTATTAAGGTAGCGGGGACCTCTGCCGTGCTGGTCGGCCTGTGGTTGACCCGGCTGGGGCGTCAGGCCCCGCCGGCCGCTGTCGTAGGAATTGAGGAATAGCTCGTTGATGATGAGAGGCACGAACCCGGAAATCGTTCGCAGGGCCGACTGGTTTCGCAGTCGGCCGCTGCTTGTGCTTTTCGCGATTTTTGCGATCAGCTGTGGCGCGCCGGGGACGGCGCCCCCAGTAGGCACGACCCTGACGGTTTCGGCCGTGGCGCCTTCGTCGCTTTCCACAACTGGCGGAGTCACCGTCACGATCGCCGGGACGGGGTTCGGGACCGATTCGGCCGTGACGATTGACGGCGTCGCCATGTCGGGCGCCACGGTCACGGCAACGAGCATCACGTTCACCGCGCCTCCGCACGCAGCCGGCGCAAGCTCGTTCGTCGTGACAAGCGGCGCGAAGACAGCCTCCGGCACCGTGACGTTTGTCGCGCCGTCAGGGGCAAATCAGGCGCCGACCATCACCAATCTCAGGACGATCGGCTCGCGCAATGGCCAGCCGTCGCTCTTCGTTGATCTCAATGAAGAAGTGCAGCTCATCGGTACCGTGAGTAACGTCGAGACGACCACGACGCTGACCTACGCGTGGACAGTCGGCGCCGGCACGATCAGCACGATCAGCGGCACCGGCGCTGCGGTGCTCTGGAAGTTGCCCGCGTTTCTCACGACGACACCGGCACCGTTGGCGGCGACCCTGACGGTGACCGAGACGTTCACCGAGAACAGCGTGCAGCACCGTAACGTGGCGACGGCATCGGTGCTGGCGGATGCGCATGACTCACAGACCGAGATCATGAACAAAGGTTTTACGTTCCTCGAGAAATTCTCGCAGTCGTCGGTGCCGCCGTCCGCGGTGGTCGCCGACTTTGCCACGACCTGTAATGGGTACCAGGCTGAACTGGACGATACGATCGACATCCGTAATAACTATCTCCACCTCGAATACACCATCACGCGGCGGCCTCCGGTGACCTTCAACTTTGGCGGCACCTGTTTTTACTCGGCGTTCGGTCAAAACAGAAACAGCCCCGGTGACGCGTGCTCGTCGTTCGACGTCCGGTGGGTCGTTCGCGCGCTTCGGGACGTTGAGGAAGACAGCGGACGCATCCTCGCAGGGACTGTCGTCACGACAACCGGCCGGGATTTTGTGACCGCTGTTCTCCGAAGCAGCCAATGGAAGCTGTGTGACAGCCAGTTCGCAGGCAGCCCAACGTCATTGGCGGTTGAGCCCAGCGGACTCAGCAGGATGATCCCGACGCCGCGCAGCCTGTCGGGCCGCTCGGGCGGCATCCGTAATCGACTAAAATAGAAGGACCGTGAAAGGTCATTACTACAGCGCGCATGCCGCCGGCCTGCGTGCCGATCTCGGCCGCGCTGTGTCGCGCGACGAGATGCGCGCGCTCCACAAGAAGGACGCCTGGCGGCATTTCCTGATCGCCGGGCGGCAGTTCGCGATCCTGGGCCTTGCGACGTGGGGTTTGATCGAGATCACGAACCCCTGGATCTGGATTCCGCTCGCGTTCGTGCAGGGCTTCACGGTGTTCAACTTCACGGTGCTGCTGCATGAAGTCCTGCATCACACGGTGTTCGAGAAGCGCCACCCGCGCGTCGAGCGCGCGCTCGCGCTCGCGTACGCTATTCCGAGCGGCATCGCAGCGAGTCAGTTCACGCGCTGGCACCTCGATCATCACGCCGAGCTCGGCTCGGACGTCGACGATCCGAAGCGGGCCCATCTTTCGCCCACGCGCGTCAAACGTTGGTACAAGTTGCTCTACGCGACGCCCGCGCTCTTTCCGATTTATTTCCGCGCCGCCGCGAAGGAAACGGCGACGTATCCCGAAGATCTGCGACGCACCATCGGTTGGGAGCGCAAGGTGTCAATCGCGTTTCATCTGTCGGCTGCCGGCCTGATCTGGTGGGCGTTCGGATTCGGCGCGGCCTGGCGCGCCGCCTTGTTCCCGGTGTTCTTCGTGTTCCCGATCGCGTTCACGCTGAACAGGCTGGGGCAGCATTACGACATCGATCCGACCGACCCCGCCAAGTGGGGCACGCTCATGCGCGGCAGCTGGTTCTGGGATTTTGTCTACCTCTATTCGAACTACCACCTGGAGCATCACTACTTTCCGGGTGTGCCGTGCTACCGGCTGCCGGCGCTGCAGCAGGCGCTGAAGCCGTTCTACGCCGAGCGCGGCATGCGCTGGATGAACTACTCGAAGCTGGTCTACGGGTGGCTCGTGCTGAACAAAACTCCCCACACTGACTGGGATTTGGCCTAAAAAAGTTCAAAAGTTCCAGAGTTCCAGGGTTCCAGGGTTCGTCAGCCCCTGCGCCAAGTCGGTACGGATCGTGCAGTAACAGGATCCGGACAAACATGAGCGTGGATCTCACTACCGTCAACACTGCATTGGTGATCATTGCCGCGGTGGCCCTCGTACAGATGGCCGCGATGGTCCTGGTTGTCATTTGGGTGCGCCGAACGTCGCAGCAAGCGACCCAGGCTTTTGATCGGGAGATTCGACCAGTGCTGGCTCGCCTGAGTCGGGCGGCCGAAGTGGTCGAGCAAACCGGCCGAGGCGTCGGTGAAGCGAGCGACGATGTGCGCTCTGTTCTGTCCTCAGTTACAAGAACCGCGGCGGGCACTGCGGCGGTGTTTGCGCCGCGAACCGTGTTGGCGGCGCAACTCATTAATTGGATCGTTCGCAAAGGTGTTCGCCGTTTGGCGACAAAGGGGGCATGAGATGTACAACCAGAATGATGGGCAGGGCAATTCGAACTCAACCGCGTCAGGCTTCTTGCTGGGCGCACTGACGGGCGCGCTCCTCGGCGCCGGCATCGCGCTTCTCTTCGCGCCGAAGACCGGCAAGAAGATGCGTGAAGACCTGGCGAAGCAGTACGAAGGCGTCTCCGCGAAGGTTTCGACCCTCGCTACGGACGCGATGAACCGCGCGAGTGACGTGGCCGGCCGCGTGACCGATCGCGCGGGCGAATTGGTTGGCCGCGCGACGGATCGCGCGACCGATGCGGCGGATTCGGCGGCCAACAGCCTCCATGACGCCGTTGACGCGGGCCGCGCGAAGGTCAATCACGTGATGAGCCAGTCGCAGACGGCAGCCAACAAGGCCCGTCTCTAACAGCGCCTCATTACTCAGTACTCAGTAATCGACGCCGCCTCGCTGGCTCCGCCAGCGTGGCGGTTGTTTTTTGTACGGCCCCGAAGGGACGCTCGATCCGGCAGCGAGAAGGGCGCTCTACGCGAGCTTGAGTCGGCGGAGCTTGCTAAGGCAGACCAGCACGCCGACAGCAGCCATGGTGATAATCGACCACGACATCAGCCGGCCGTACGCCGTTCGCCCAACCAGATCGAACATGGTCAAACCCATGACCCCGATGGAGGCCCACGCGGCCGCTTTCCAGGCTCTGGAGAGTTCAGGCAGCCGATCGAAAATCAGTGCGACGGCCGGCGTCGCGAGCAACAGCACGTAATCCCAGCCTTGCGGCGACAGCAGCGGAATGAGGACGAGCAGGGCAGCAACCTCGAGGTAGAGAGGGTCGCCCGAATTCTGGCGGCGCCACCACGCGTCGATGACGAGGGCGAGGCCCGCTGCACTCGTGATGCCGGCCAGCAGCCTCGCCGCCGAGCCTTGACCGATCCACTTCGCCCACATCGCGGCGAATGACACGTTGTCGGCGCTGGTCAGGTTGGCGGCGGTGGAGTCGGTCACTGTGCGCCACCAATCGGCGAGCAATTGGACATTGCCTTTGAGGCCGTACACCGCGGCCGGAGCGATGAGCGCCACGAAGCACACTGTGGCGAAGGCGACGATGGCGCGGCGGTTGTCGGTGCGCGCTTGCACGGCCAGCCAGGGCGCGAAGACGAGACCGTAGGGTTTGATAGAGACCGCTGCGCCGAGAAGAGCGCCCGCGGTGGCGTTGGCGTCGACCTGGAGTGCGCCGATGGCGGCGATGACCAGCACGGCGAACAGCAGGTTCGATTGGCCGAGGATCAGCTCGTGCATGTAGAACTTCGCCATGAAGACGAACGTGAGCGCCGCCAGCAGTCCGGCGCCGCGCCGCCTTTCCGGGACGAATCGGACGGCAAGCCGCACAACCAACACAAGTGCGCCGATCGAGAGGGCGAACCAGATCAGCTTTGCTGTTTCCTCGTCGACCATTGAGAAGGGCACGGCCAGAATGGCAAACGCAGGCAGGTACTTGAATTGGTAGTGCCCGTCGGCCGCTTGATAGAGCGGCTGCGCATGCGTGAGCCGCGTCGCGGCCTGGCGGTACACATTGAAGTCGACCATCTCATGCCGCACGCGCAGCTGAAACACCGTGATCGCCAGCGCCGCCACGATCAGCGGCGGCAAGACCGTGCGGAAGAGGGACGTACCCCTTTTCAACAGGTTTTCCACAGTCACTTCTTCATCAGTTTTTCGATCGACGCGATGTCGTAGGGCAGCGACTTCGACAGGTGGTCGAAGCCCGTGGCCGTGATGACGATCGGGTCTTCCAGGCGCACATAGATTCGTTCCTCCGGGATCGTCAGCGCCGGTTCGATCGTGAAGGCCATGCCCGGCTTGTAGATGCCGTCGAAGCCGATTGATACATCGTGAACTTCCATCCCGATCATATGGCCGTAGCTCGTCCGCGAGCGCGCGTAGCCTGCGACAAATCGCGTGGCCGCCGCTTTGACCGCGGCGTCAGTGAACTTGAACCTCGTCATGACCGTCGTCATTTTTGTGTGCGCTTCAGCCAACCCCTCGGACGCCGGCCCGGGACGAATCGACGAGAGCAGCGCGCTGTAGAGCTCCACGTAGATTCCATACAGCTCGCGCTGGCGCGCGGTGAACGTCCCGTTGGCCGGGAACATTCGCGTGACGTCGGTGTTGTAGTACATGTAGTCGGGCGCGTAGTCCATCAGGACGAGGTCGCCGTTTTTCAGCGTGTCCTGCGCCTGGTGATAGTGCGACCAGAATGAATTTGTGCCCGTCGCGACGAGCGCGAAGTACGCGATGCCCTGGGCGTTGTGTTTCTTGAAGATGTAATCGGCGGCGGCCTCGAGCTCGTACTCGCGCACGCCGGGCTTCGCAACTTTCATCGCTTCCAGAATCCCCAGGCCCGCGATCCGAGTGCCCTCGCGCAGCGCGGCGATCTCCGCCGGGCTCTTGATCATCCGCATCGCATCGACGATCGGGTCGAGATCTCTCGCCGCCGCGCCGCCGGCCGCCGCGGCGACCTTGTCCCTGAACACGATTTCCTTCGCGGCTCGCTGATCCCATGGGTCGGCGGCCGTCGCGGTCGCATGAGACCGGATGCGATCCGGCGTGCCTGCGCCGAGCGATTCTTCGCGAAACGGCATGTACAGCGCGCGCCCCGCCAGCGCAGTCACGGCAGCCCCGAATGCCGCGCGGTCGGCGACCTGCTCGATGCCCGTTACCTGCTTCGCCTCGTCATCGGGCCCGAGACGCGGACCTTCACTGCGTTCCAGTGCATCGTGTGCCGGCAGGAACAAGGTCGATGACTTTGCGCGGCCGTCAATCACCAGGATCGCTCGCGGCACCTCGACGCCGGAGAGGTAGAAGAACTGAGCGCCCTGCCGGAATTTGGTGTACGTCGACGTCTCGGTGGCGCCCGAGATGATCGCCACGCCGTCGCCGATGGCGGCCATGACCTTCGCCCGGCGGGCAGCGAACTCCGCCGGCGTAAACGCCCTGGTAAACAGGACCTTGTCGGCCCGAAGGGCCGGTGTGCCGACAAGCCCAACCAATATGAAGAGCGACAGGATGCGTTTCATGAGGGCAATAATAAGGGTCGTGCGCCGACTTCGAACATTCCTTGTCGTCCTGGTGGCTGCGATGTGGGCCGCCGGCTGCGGTTCCGGCACGGGCGCGCTGCCCTTCGAGCCGACGCCCAGCACAGGCACCAGCGCGCAGCTTTTGCCGCCGACGACGTTCCTCGTGACGAGCCAGCGGATTAATGCCGACAGCAACACCGTGACCTTTTCCTGGGTCAGCAGCGAGGCAACATTCCAGCTGAACATCGGCACCTCGTCGGGCGCGTCGAATCTGGTGTCGACGACCGTGACGGGCGCGACATTCACGTGGACATCGCCGCGCACGGCCGGCAGCTACTTCGCGCGCGTCGCGGCGAAGCGGGGCGATGCGACCAGCGTGTTTTCCGACGAGCAGACCGTTTTTGTCGTCGATGTCCGCAACATGATCGAGGCGATGTACTTCCACACCGGCCCGATGGCCGACGGGCGGGAGGCAGGCAACAACGTCACCGGCATCTGGCCGGATGGTTCGCGGCTGCGAGTCCTCGTTTCAGCCGACGCCGGCGAACCGCCGCGCTCGGCCGCGCAGACGTTCGCTGATCAGTACGCCGCACTAGTGGGCGGTGTCATCACCGCCACGGCGGAGATGACCAGCGACCGCATGCAGACGCCGGGCAACTTTCCACAGAGCGCCCTGCCCGAGTTCACGATCGGCATTCGGCAGCTTGCCGGATTTTGCGGAAGTGGCGCGCTTGCGTGCGCCAACTACGGCCCGGTGCCTCTCGGCACGAATCGCGCGATGATCACGCTCGAGTTGCCGGGCGGCCTCAATCAGAGCGCGACGGCGCACGAGATGGGCCACGCGTACGGCATCGGCCATGTCCAAACGCCGGCCACCGGACGGCCGGAATTTCGCTTCATGATGAATTCCAGCGCCGCCTCCGAGCAGATGACCGACGCGGAGAAGCTCGCGATCACCCTTGCTCGCCATGGCGGCCTGCGGTCTGGCATGACGCGCGCTCAGGCCGGCGCGCTCCTTCTAATCAATCAGTAGCGGGCGGAAGCCGGCGCCGGGGCGCTCGCGGCTCGCAGGTTGGCGATTGTGAGCGCCGTGTTGTTCAGCGTGCGGTGGTCGTCGGCATCGCACGCGTTGTTGGTCAAGCTGCCCGTCGTGCAGTTGGACTTCGTGCCGCCCGGAATTCCGAGCGCATCGCCAGGCAGGTACCAGATATTTCCAGGGCAGGCCGCGAGGCCGCCCTTGCAGAACGGGCTCTGACGGTACCGGAGGTCGGGGTTCGCCCACGCGAGCAACCGCGTGCAACTGAAACCCTGCGCCGTGCACACGTCGTTGTACGACATCACGGTGCGCCACCGGTTTCCGGGCGTCGTGTTCGCGAACCCATGCGCGTAGGAATACGGCAGCGTCGTCGCGGTGACATACCAGTCATGCTGCGCGCCCATGTTGTGGCCCCACTCGTGCGCCATCGTCAGATTCGGGCTCACGCACGCTGCATCCGTCACGCTGAAACCGAACGGGTCGAACGCGGTTGAAACGCTGGTCATCACATACCCGATGCCGCACGCGTCAGGCGACACAGGATGGACGAGCAACATCACAAGGTCCGCTCTGGCCTGATTCCGAATGCCCGCGACCGACTGAAGCCCGGCGTTGCCGATCCGGAGGTCGGTCAATGAGGTCGCGAAAAACCTGGTCTCGTTGTACGGCACGAAGCCGCTCGCGACCAGGCGGACGCGGTGGCGCACATCTGAGTTCGCGTAGCTGGTGTTCGTCTCGCTGATGCCGAGGTTGACGAGATTCTCGATCCCGGCGTTGCCGCCGGCGTAGGTGCGCGCGCTGGCGGTCCAGAACACCGCGACGTCGATCGTATCGGCGCCGTCAGCCATCGGCAGTTCGCGCGCCTCCGCAACGGCCCTCGCGGACATCGGCACCTGGACTGGTTCCGCTTCACGCGGCAGTGCCGCCTGATCGATCTCGGTGATGACGTGGACCTGGCCGGCCGCCTGCGGGTTGGCGGTGCGGACCTCTTCCGATGCTGGGCGGATCTGAAATGTGCCGTTCGGCGTCACGACACTTCCGGCCAGAAGACCAGTGCCGTACGTGAGCGTGACGGAACTACCGGGGACGTTGTCGATGTGGCCCACCCATGTGGTGCCGTTTGCGCGAAGGTCGAATCGATCGAACACGGCTTCGACCTGCACGTCTGGAAACAACTCGAGCGCGATTGCCGGCTCGCGGACCAAGTCCGCGCGTCCGTCAGATTGCGGCAGGGATCGGATGTCCACCACGACTGTGCGGCTGCGCCGCGCGCCTCTTGGGAGCGCCTGTTGTTGCGTCTCGACGATCACTGCGTCGGTCGCGAGCAATCCGTCGGCGGCTCGGACGCGGACCACGCCCGGCGAAGTTGTCAGAAGCAGAGCGGCGCCCATGACGATCGGGGCGCCACTGAAGGTGGCAGGCTTGCGCATGCCGACACTATACTTCCGCAATGCCGCAGGTAAATCGTCGGTTGGCACTTGCCGCGTGCGCGGCTGCCAGTGTCTGTTTGCCCGCAGGGGCAACGGCGCAGCCGTCCGCACCGCGGGCCGCCAAATGGGCGATCGAGGTTTACGCCGGCGCCGCGAACATCGCAGGTTCGACCGGTGGCAGCGCGGGGTCGGGCTTTCCGGCCGGTGCGCCGTTCACGACTGTGGCCGGCCGCCCGAGCCGCGTCGTGCCGTCCTGGTTCTTTGGCGACGGCGCGGCGCTGCTCAACGACGTGCTCGGCCAATTCGCCGCGGCGGGTGGGACGGCGTTTCCTCGCATTGTTCCGCTCGACGCGGCGCTCCAGTCCGCCGGAGCAGCCGAGCGAGGCGGACTCGCCTTCGGCGCGCGGCTGAGCCGGGATATCTCCAGGCGGCTCGCGATTGAGATCAGCGCAGATCGCCGTGCGGCTGGTTCTGGCATGAACGGCGGCTTTGCCGATTCACTAGGCGCTGCGCGGGATAGCTTCAAGTCCGCATTCGAAGGTCTTCTCGCGACGGTGCCGGCGACGAACACGAGCGTGACGTCCACGCTCTCGACGTCCGAAGTCGCGCGTCATCAGGTGCAAATCGGCGCTTCGCTGAACTGGCGGGTCGCCGATCGCGGCAAGCTCGGCGTCTATCTGACCGGCGGCGGTGGCGTGGCGATGATCAACGGAGGTGCCGCTGAGGCGACGCTCACCGGCGCGTATACGTTCCGATTGCTGGGTACCTACACGATCGCCGAGACCGATCGTGTGATCGTGAAAATGACGCCCACCAAGACGGCCGGCATGGGCCTGGTCGGCGGCGGAGTCACCTGGGCGATGTCGCCGCGCATCTCGATCAAAGCCGATGTGCGCGCCTCGCTCGTAGCCGCTGGCCAGACGACGACGGTTCGCGGTGGCCCATCATCAACGGCGTCGTCGCCGACCGCCGTGCTGCCGTCACTGACGTCGCCGTCGATCCAGTTCAGCACGCAATCAGGCGCCACGACCTCGCTCAGCGGCGCGGCGTCAGAGATCACCACGTTTCGCGCCAGCGGGTGGGGCCGGCAGATCGCCGCCACGATTGCGATCGTCCGGCGGTTCTGATGCGCCGTCCGTTGTGTGCGGGTGGATCAAGGAAACGCGTGCCCTCGCCATGCTCGTGCCGTCTGTGTGGCTGCGTTACAACGAGGCGCTGAGAGCGGGGATTGTGCTGTTCTTCCTCTTCAGGGCGCGTCGAACGTTAGCGGCCGCGGCCGACCAATGACGTCAGCGCGCCGATCAGATTCTCGATGTCGCGATCGTTGACATGCATGTGGGGCGCGAAGCGCAGCGACTGACCTCGCTGACTGATGTAGATTTTTCGGTCGCGCAGTTCCGAGACGATCGATAGCGATCCGGACTCGGGGAGACTTGCTCCGAGCATGTGCGGGCAACGCTGAGACGGGTGAGGCAGGCTGAAGCCGAGTTCCTCGAGCTCGCGGCCGATGGTCGCATTGATCGCGGCGAGCGAATCCGCGATCATTTCAACGCCCCACGCGCGAATCTGCTCGAGCGCCGCAATCGCGCCGGGCAGATTGTTAGTCACCTTTTCACCGCCGTCGAAGCGCCGCGCGCCGGGCATGTATCGACCTGAATAGTTCGCCAGCGACGTGAAATCTTGCGCGTTATCTCGCGCAAGCCAGCTCTCTTCGAGCGGCCGCGCGTCGCGCCAGGCCGGCGCGACATACATCAGCGCCACCCCGTACGGGCAAAGCAGCCACTTGTACGCGGCCGCGATCAGAAAGTCGGGCTGAATCCCGGCTATCGAGAAGGGCATCACGCCAAGCGATTGCGTGGCGTCGACCACGAACAGGCTGCCGTTCGCACGAGCGGCGGCGCCGACAGGCGCGAGATCGATCCGCGCGCCGTTGGTCCAGTGGCATGTCGACATGGCGACGACTTTGACCTGAGCGTCGATCATCGGCAGGATCGCCCGTGTCCAGTCCTCGTCAGCCGGCGTCGGCACGGTGATGACTTCCGCACCCGTCTCTTGAGCGGCGCGGCGCCAGGGCAGGACGTTGCTCGGAAACTCATCCGCAACAACGAGGATGCGGTCGCCCCGTTTGAGCTGTGGCTCGATCGCGCGCGCGGCGGTACTCACGCCGTAGCTCACGGCCGGGATGACCGCGTATCCGTCCGCGTCGCCGCCAAACAGCTCCGACGCCAGCCCGCGAATCGTCTCCGCGTCATCGAAAAAGCTCGCCGTGGTTCGTTCCCACGGGTGCGATTTCGCCGCGGCGCTTTCGACCAGCCGGCGGCGCGATTCGTTCAGGAGGGGAGAGTAGTAGGCGGCGTTAAAGTAGGCGACTTCGTCAGGGATGTCGAACAAGTGCCGGTACTGCATCCCGAGATCTTACGCCGCCGGAACGTCGTATATCCCTTCGTGACGTCACGGCCTGGCCGGCTTCTCGTGTTCTTTGTCATCGCCTACGCGATCATGTGGAGCGCGTTTATCGCCGTGGCGGTGAAGGTTCCCGCGGCGTCGCTCGCGGGCTCGACACTGATCCTGCTCGGCGCCTTCGCGCCGTCCATCGCCGCGTTATTCCTGACGTGGCGTGACGAGGGAGCCGCCGGCGTTCAACGACTGGTTGGGCGCATCTTCCGCGCGGACGTTGCGGCGAAGTGGTTCGTGTTCGCTCTGACGTACATGGCGGCGATCAAGCTCTCGGCCGCGGTGATTCATCGGCTTACGCTCGGTGAGTGGCCGCGTTTCGGCACGGAGCCCATCTATTTGCTGCCGTTCGCGATCGCCCTGTCGACTCCCGTGCAGATTGGCGAAGAGATCGGCTGGCGCGGCTACGCGCTGCCGCGGCTCACCGAGCGATTCGGGCTCGCGTGGGCGAGCATCATTCTTGGCGTGATCTGGGCGGCCTGGCATCTGCCGCAGTTCTTCATCGCCGCGGCCGACACCTACCACCAGGCGTTCATCCCGTGGTCTCTGATCGTGATCGCGATCTCGGTAGCGATGGCGTGGCTCTACGCCCGTACACGCGGCAGCCTCCTACTGGTGATGCTCATGCACTCCGCCATCAACAACACCAAAGACATCGTGCCGTCTGGTGTGGCAGGCGCGACGGACACGTTCTCACTCGAGGCCTCGCCGATCATGTGGCTGACGGTCCTGCTGACGTGGATCGTGGCAGGTGTGCTGTTACGCAAGATGCCCGATCGGGAGATTCGCTAAGATCCAAACGTGGATCTTCAACACGTCGCCGAACGCGTGATGCGCGAGCATGGATTCGAGCCGGACTTTCCGTCGGCGGCAATGCAGCAGATCGAGGAGCTCCGTGAGCATCCCCCGGTCGTTGCGCCGGCGGCCGGCGTGAAGGATTTGCGAAGCCTGCTTTGGTCGTCGATCGACAACGACGAGTCACGCGACCTCGATCAGGTCGAGTTCGTTGAGGCTCTCCCCGACGGGCGTACGCGGGTGCTTATCGGCATCGCCGACGTCGACCACTTCGTGCCGGAGGGGTCGCCAATCGATCAGTTCGCGTCGCAACAGACGACATCCGTGTACACGGGCGTGCGCACCTTTCCGATGCTGCCGCACGCGCTGTCGACTGCGGCGACGTCGCTGCAGGAAGGCGACGACAAGATGGTGATGGTCACGGAGTTCATCGTGACGGAGGGCGGCGATGTGGTCGATGGCGCCGCCTACAGTGCCCTCGTCCGAAATCACGCGCGTCTCACCTACAACGCGGTCGGCGCGTGGCTCGAGGGCGGGGTGGCGCCGGAAGCCATCGCGGAGTCGGCCGAGCTCGCTGCGCAGGTTCGCCTGCAGGATGCGACCGCGCAGTCGCTTCGGCGCGAGCGGTACCGCAATGGCGCCCTGGACATCGAGACCATCGAAACCCGCGCGGTGCTCATGGACGCGCGCGTTGTCGGCGTGGAGCGGCAGGAGAAAACTCGCGCGACCGAGCTGATTGAAGACTTCATGATCGCGGCCAACGGCGTTGTGGCGCGAACGCTCGACAAGGTCTCGTCAATTCGCCGCATCGTTCGCACGCCGAAGCGCTGGGATCGCATCGTCGCGTTGGCGGCCGAGCAGGGTGCGCAGCTGCCCGCGGCGCCTGATTCGAAAGCACTGAATGATTTCCTCACTGCGAAACGCGCCGAGGACCCCGATCACTTCGCTGATCTGTCGCTGGCCGTCATCAAGTTGATGGGCCCGGGCGAATACGTCCTCGAGCGGCCTTCGGAGCCGGACCAGGGGCACTTTGGCCTTGCCGTCGAGGACTACACGCATTCGACGGCGCCAAACAGGCGATTCGCCGATCTTGTGACGCAGCGCATTCTCAAAGCGCTTGGCGCCGGCGCCGCGCCGCCCTACTCGGACGAGGAGCTGGCGAAAATTGCCGCTGATTGCACGGCGAAGGCCGACGCCGCGCGCAAAGTTGAGCGCGCGATGTCGAAGCGTATCGCGGCCGTCGCCATGAGCGGCCGCGTTGGCGAGGTCTTCGACGCGATCGTCACCGGCGCTTCCCCCAAGGGCACGTTCGTGCGCATGCTCAAGCCCCACGTCGAGGGCATGCTCGTGCGCGGCAAGGACGGCCTCGACGTGGGTGATCGTGTGCGCGTGAAGCTCGTCAAAGCCGACGTCAACAGCGGCTTTATCGACTTCGCGAAAACGTAGCTTCTACGCCTGCCGGCTACTTTTCATTGGCCGTCGGGTATTTCGCGGCCGGGCGCGGCCCGATCTTCGCCAGCGTGTATTCGCTCGCCCAGAAATCCGGCGGGCCTTCGCTATCCGGTATTTTTCGCTCGACGGGCTTCACTGCACGTTTGAGATACGCAGCAATGGCCCACAGCTCGCCGTCGGGCATATGGCGCCATGAGGGCCACGGCATCGGCGGCGCGAGGTATTTGGGGTTCTGCGGAAAGTTGCCCTGACCGGGCGTGATCGAGGTGATCACCACGTCCGGTGTTTCGCCAGGCCGGAGGCCGAAGCGCAGGGCGTTGAAGATCTGGCGCTCGCTGAAACGGCCGAGCCCTGTGAGGTTGTCGGGCGTGAGATTACGAGGGTGGGTGGCGAAGGGACCGATTTTGAAGTCCAGCGCGGGATCGGGCGTTCCCGCGAGCCATCCCTTCGCCGCCGGATTCGTGCCGCCGCCGTGACAGTCGCCGCACCCGTGCGTGATGATGCTCTGCCGGCCGCGCTCGATCACCGCGCGTGACGATTGCGCGGCAGCCTGATTGTCGGCGCGTGCGATCGAAATACCCGCGAATGAAACGGCTCCCGCAATAACTGTACAAAGTGCCAAGACTCGACGCATGCGTTACCTCCTTGGTGGCCTGACTTCGAGCACGCCCATCATTCCGCGATCTTCGTGATCGAGGATGTGACAGTGGAACATCCACTTGCCGGGGAAATCGTCGAACCGCACGATGAAGCGCAGGGACTCGTGCCTCGGCACGTTCACCGTGTCCTTCCAGCTGCGAAACGGTTCGGGGACACCGTTGCGGTCGATTACCTGAAACTGGAAGCCATGGAGATGGAATGGGTGATCCATGCCGACGATGTTTTCGATCTTCCAGATTTCCGTGGCGCCGAGTCTGGCAATGATGTCGGAGCGGTTCATGTCCATCAACCGGCCGTTGATCATGCCCTGGCTGAGCGTCAGCACGCGCGTCTTGGTCGCCTGTGCCGGATCGATGGCGGGAACCACGCGCATCGTTGCCGGCAACGCGATGGGTTCGATCGCCGGTTCGGCGGCGTATCGCAGCGTCAGCAGATCGCGCGACTGATTCCAGTTCGCGGGGCGCGTTTGCGGAACGTACCGATCGTAGGGCAGCGTCTGCAGTGTGGCCTTCGACCCGGGCACGCCGGTGCCGCGCACCAGTACCTCCACGCGTTCACTGCTCGAGAGCACGATCTCCTGAACGGTCACCGGCCGCTCGAACAGTCCGCCGTCGTTGGCCACATGAATCAGCGTCTGACCGGGAATGGCGAGCCGGTACACGCGCGCGCCCGACGCATTCACAATCCGCCAGCGCTGGGTTTCGCCGCTGCGGATCGCGATGTCGGGCAGGACTTCGCCGTTCACGAACAACACGTCGCCTTCCCGCCCGTTGACTTCGTCGATCATGCCTTGCGGCGAATGCGGATCGCTGATGTCGATGGCGCCGTCCGGACCGAAGCGATTGTCCGACAGGACCAGCACCTTCTCGGTCATCGCCGGCAGCGGATCGACCGCCGGGCGGACGATCAACGCGCCGTACAACCCGCGCGCGATCTGGCTGCCCGTCGTTTCGTGCGGATGCGGGTGATACCAGTACGTGCCGGCGCTGCCCGGCTGCAGCGTGAAAACGTAGTCACGCTTCGTGCCGGGCGCGACCGGATGATAGGGGCTGCCGTCGGACGTCACCGGAATGTGCAGCCCGTGCCAGTGGATCGTCGACGGTTCCTGGAGCTTATTGATGAAATGAACGATGACCTTGTCGCCCTCGTGCACTTCGAGCAACGGGCCGGGCACGCGGCCGTTATAGGCGTACCCGCTCGTCGTCGCGCCCGGAACCAGCGACAGCAATGTCGGCGAGGCCGTGATCGTGACTTCGACTGTGCGCGCCAGAGTCGAGACGTTCTGCAGTACCGGCGGGCCGACCGGGACGGCCACTGTCGCCGCCGGTTTTGCTGCCGCGGCCGGATGCTGATGTTGCGACGCGGCGAGGCGTCCGAAACACAAAACGCTCAAACTCGTCGCCAGCAAAGCTGTCGAAACCAGAGGCAGGCGCATTCAAGTTCTCCGGGGGAGTGCCGGAGGATAGCACAGGCTCCGCTCAACTGGCGTCAAACGGCCCGCGTAAGCCTCCCTCTAAGATGGAAGCGATGGACGACGAAGGCGCAGTCGATACGACGTTTGAGGTGAGCTGCCCGTACTGCGGCGAGCCGGGCGAGGTGTACCTCGAGCCGGACGTCCTCGGCACGCTCGTTCAAGACTGCGAGGTCTGTTGCAACCCCTGGCAGGTGCGCGTAGGTTATGACCAGGGTGAGCGCTATGTCGAAGTCACGAAAGGCGACGGATCTGAATAACGGCGTCGCCGCGCTTCCCGTCACCGAACGCCTGGCGCTTCGCCGGATGACCGAAGATGATTTCGAATGGTTCGCGGCCCTGTATGCCGATGACGAGGTCACCCGCTATCTCGGCGGCGTCAGGACGCGAGACCAGGCTGCGGAGTTGTTGAGGACTCGTGTGCTCGAGTACTACGAAGCAAATCCCGGCCTCGGTGTGTGGATGACCACCGAGCGGGCGACGGGATCGCCCGTCGGTTTCCACCTCATCAATCACATTCAGGGCGAAACGATCATTCAGATCGGCTACGGCCTGGCGAAACCGGCCTGGGGCAAAGGGTACGCCACCGAGATGGCCTCAGCGCTGATGCGATACGCGTTCATGGAATTGAAACTCCCGAAGATGGCCGGGATGGCCAGCCTGCCAAACGTCGCATCGCAACGCGTGCTCGAAAAAATCGGTCTCGAGCGCCGCGGCGAGCGTTCGTTCCCGCATCCCGCCTACGCCTCGTCTGGGCCGATGGCGTGGTTCGAGGGCGAACGGGAGGCCTGGATGGCCCGTGGCGCGCAGCCTTAGAGACCTGTCCCCCTCCTGTTAAAACCTGTGGAAAAGGGGTACGTCCCTCTAAAATCTGTCCATGGCATCTCAGTGTTCCTTCGACATCACCTCGGAAGTGGACCTGGCCGAGGTGGACAACGCGGTCAATCAGGCGCGGAAGGAAATCACCCAGCGGTACGACTTCAAGGGCTCGCAAGCATCGATTGATTTCAAGCAGGCCGAGAACAAGCTTGAACTCATCGCCAACGACCGGATGCAGATGGACACGCTCTGGGAAATCCTGATCGTGCGTCTCGTCAAGCGCGGCGTGCCCACCAAGAACCTCACGCTGTCGGATCCCGAAACGATTGGCGGCGGACTGACGAAGCGGATTGTCGAACTGCAGCAAGGCGTGCCCATCGAGGCGTCGAAGAAGATCGTGCAGTTTCTCAAAGAGAAGAAACTTCGGAAAGTGCAGGCCAACATTCAAGGCGATCAGCTGCGGGTCACCTCGTCGTCGAAAGACGACCTGCAGGAATCGATGGCGCTGCTCAGAAGCCAGGACTTCGGCTGCGAGCTGCGCTTCGGCAACTACCGCAGTTAACGCCGCCAACGCGCACGCGCCGGTTATGACAATGACCGCGGGCTGGTGATCTTCGTCAGCATGCCGTTGAAAATGTAGCCGTGAAACGGCAGCACCGCATACCAATAGAGCCGGCCGAGTAAGCCGCGCGGGCGGAACGTGGCCGTCTGCACGAACTGGTCGCCTGCGTCAGTCGACACGATCTTGAATTCCAGCCAGGCCTCGCCGGGCAACCGCATCTCCGCGAAGAGCAACAGCCGCCGGCCCGACGGATCCGCCACCAGCACACGCCAGAAATCCAGCGCATCGCCGGCCGCGATGTCGTTGATTTGGGTTCGGCCCCGGTTGAGGCCGACGCCCCCGACCATCTTGTCCAAGAGCCCGCGCAATCCCCACAACCAGTTGCCGTGATGCCAGCCGGTGTCGCCGCCGATGCTCCAGACCCTCTGCCAGACCATCTCCGTGCGGCCGGTGACGGTCACGGCGCGCGCGTCTTGGAAGCAGCCGTGCGTCGGGACGCTGACTGAATTCATCAACGCCAGCCGCGCGCGCGACGACGAAAAAGAGTCTTTCCAGCCGCTGATCACGTTGCGTTGTTCGATGCGCGCCAGCGCCAGCTCGACGGCGTCTTTGTACGACAGCAGCGTCACGCCGAGTTCCTGCGCGAGGTTGTTCTGGCGCGCCACGACGTCGACTTTCATGCTGTCCACCAGATTGGCCGCCAGCGCGAACGACGTGGACGTGATGAAGTACAGCCAGTACGACGACAGCCGCGGCGTCATCACCGGCACCGGGATGATCAGCCGTTTCAATCCGCGCGCGGCCGCAAACTGCAAAAGCATCTCGCGATACGTCAGGATCTCCGGGCCGCCGATGTCAAAATCGCGGTTGAACGTCGCCTCGCGCAACATCACGCCCGACAGAAACTGGATGACATTGCGGATGGCAATGGGCTGGCAGCGCGTATTGAGCCATTTCGGCGCAATCATGACCGGCAGTTTTTCGACGAGGTCACGAATGATTTCAAAGGACGCGCTGCCCGAGCCGACGACGATCGCGGCGCGCAGTACGGTGGTGGGAATGGTGCCGGCGCGCAAGATCGTCTCGACGGCGAAGCGCGAGGCCAGGTGGGCCGACAGGGCGTCGTCGTTCACGATGCCGCTGAGATAAATAATCTGCCGGCACGTGGTCGTCTCCATGAGTGCAAGGAAACGCCGGCCCGCCCGTTGTTCCGCCTCGGCGAAGTCGCCGACGGCGCTGTTCATCGAGTGAATCAGGTAGAAGGCGACGTCGATCTCGGGCGGAAAATTCTGCGGCGCGGCGTCGTCGAGAAAATCCACTTCGATGGTGTGCAGCCGCTCGTGGCGGTTGGCGAGCTCAAAGCGCGCCCGGTCCCGCACGCAGCAGAACAGCTCGTGGCCCTGTTCGAGCAGCGCGGGAATCAGGCGTTTGCCGACGTAGCCGTTGGCGCCCGTGATCAGGATTCTCATTGGGCTGGAAGTAGATCCCCTTCGAGACCATCTTCCCACGGCATCTCAGGTTCCCGGCGAAAGGTCCGCCCTTTGTCTTTGATCTCACTTATTGTTCTTCGGCACACTCACAGTCACGCTTCCACCGATCGCGTTACGGCTCGGATCCACGCACCTGACGCTGACGGTGTACACCCGACCCGTGCCCTGCGCCGCGCGTTCCGCTCGGAGAAGAACCGTCAGAGGTCCGCTGACGAACCAATCCGGAGACGTGTCTCCATCCCCCAGACCATTGAGGGGCTCGTTGCTCGAGACCCCGCTGATGGTGCACACCGCCGTGCCAGACAGATCGAACACGTCTGCGCTTACCGTGACGGCCACCATCTTGTGATTCGGCACCCGTAGAACGGGCGTGTCCGCAGTCACTCGGCGAAGGGTTGGTGCAACGGTGTCGACGATGGTCACCGCACCGGCAACAAACGTAATCGCGTAATCCGTGGACGAGAGTCCGGCCGGCGTCAGCGAATACAGCCCGACAGGACTGCTGGACGTCGCCGTCGTCGCGAATGTGAGGGCGCCCGACAGTGTTGACACGGATTCTCCGCTGACAAAGCCGCCGTAGGTGGCCGTGAATGTTGGATTGGCGGCTCCGAGCTCACGCGTGACGCTGACGGCGGCGATACGGAGTGGCGTCGGAGCCACGGTGAGAGTCCGCGTCGCGGCCACCCCATCGTAGTTCGCATCGCCGGCAAACGACGCGGCGACGGTGTAAGTACCGGCCCCTACTGGAAGCGACGTCGCGCCGTTGTAGGTGACGCCGGCTGTTCCGATGACCACGCCCGCTGCGTTCGTCACAGTCACAACTGCGGGATGCGCGGCGCCGTCGTAGACGAACGGGCCGCCGCTGATGGCGATCGACGCGATGCCCTTTCGCACGGTGTAATTCGCCGATGCGGTGCGGACGACACCAGCACTGTCAGTTGCCATCACCGTGAATGTTTTTTCCCCTGCGCTGGTCGTATCCATCGGTCCGACCATCACGCACTGGAAGCCAGGCTGGTCATCCGTGCAGGTGTACTCAGGGACGACGACAGCGTTGAGATCGAAGATGCTGCCCGCCACTGGTGCGGCGATGACGATCTCCGGCGGCTGATTCGGATTCTCTGCCTGTGTGACGGTCACCGCGAGAACCCTGGACGACGCATTACCGCTCGCGTCGCGCGCGGTGCAGGTGACCTGGGTAGTTCCGAGAGGGAATACGCTGCCGGAAGCGGGGGAGCACGTGACTGTTGGTGAAGGGTCCTGATCGTCGGTGGCTGTTGCGGTCCACGTTGCCGTCGCACCCGCTGCGGTCGGCGCCGTGACATCAAGTCCTGGCGGAACGTCGATGACGGGAGCGGGTGTGTCCGTCGGCGGCGTTGGCGTCGTCGGCGTCAGCACGAAACCCGTTGGCTGGCCGTTGCGGCGGCCCCAACCCGCAATGATGCCGTCGTCTGTAATGCCGACCGCATAGTCCGGCAGGAAACCGTCAGTCACGAAGTCTCTCAGAGCAGTCCAGACGCCGTTACGATACAGGTAGGCGCGGTACCCGGCGCCAGGGAGGCCGACCGTCAGGAGGATGTCGCCGTTGTTGTTGATGTCGACCCGCTCCGGAAAGCCGAATGGCGCGTTCAGGTCTTCACGGCCTCTCTCAGCGGA
>JBKJHW010000038.1:0-54660 GCA_046598935.1 Vicinamibacterales bacterium
TCAGTGGCGGCTACACACTCACGGATTCGAAGATCGTCAAGAGCACGTCGGAATTCTCGACGGTGATCAAAGCCGGCGCATGGGCATTCCGGCGGCCGCGTCATTCCGGATTCGTCCGTGCCGCGCTGACGTTGGGACGCGTCAACGCCGATCTGGCCGGCCAGTACGTGGGCATGCGCGTTGACAGCGACTTCTCCTCGCTCTCTCCGGCGATCACGAGTTCGGGCAAGTACTGGTTGTGGAACGCATCAGCGTCGGTGAAGGTCGGCCGTTCGGTCGACATCTACGGCCGCGCCCAGAACCTCGGCGACGAGGATTACATGGAGCCGCTGGGCTATCAGGCGTGGCGACGCACCGTTCACGGTGGGTTCCGCGTTCGTTTCTAGGTCGCACAGACCTGTACGCAAGCATGATCCGGTGCGAGGACGTCTCAGTCGAGCTTGGCGGGCAACCGATTCTCCGCGACGTCTCACTGACGATTCCTTCGGGCGGCCTCGTCGGCGTCCTCGGACCGAATGGCTCCGGCAAGACGACGCTGTTTCGCGCGATGTCGGGTGCGATTAGGCCATCAGCGGGGCGAATCTTCATCGGCGACGATAACGCGAACGCGTTGTCTTCAATTCACATGGCGCGACGACTCGCCGTCGTCCCGCAGGAAACGCACCTAGCTCTCGATTACAGCGTGCTCGAGCTGGTGTTGATGGGACGGTATCCGCACCTTGGAGCGTTCGAAGTCGAGGGTCCGAAGGACCTCGCATCCGCGCACGCGGCTCTCACAGCCACCGGCACTGATCACCTTGCCGAGCGCGCGTTCGACACGCTCAGCGGCGGCGAGAAACAACGCGTCGTCATCGCCTCCGCGCTCGCGCAACTTGGTGAAGGCACGGACGATTCGAACGCCAAGGGCCGCGTGCTGCTGCTCGACGAGCCGACCGCGTCGCTCGACCTCAAGTACCAGCTCGAGGTTGCCGCGCTGCTGCGGCGGTTGCACGATCGGCAGGACATCACGATCGTGCTTTCGACGCACGACCTGCAGTTTGCGTCGCGGCTTTGCGGCGAGCTTGTGCTGCTCAGCGGCGGCCAGGTGCTGGCCCAGGGCGCGCCCGCTGACGTTCTCACTGAAGATCAGATCGCGACGCTTTACGGCATCGAGCCAGCGCAGGCGGCGCCGTACGCCGTCGGCGGGACCGGGCATCGCGCATGACGCATCCGGTCATGCGCCGATTGCCGGTGGTCTTCGCGATGTTCGCGCTGATGGTGGCCGCCGTGGTGTTTGCGCCCCTCATCGGCTCGACCCACATCAGCCTGGTGCACGCGTTCGACCGTTCAGTGCCATTCGCGACGAATACCGACGCGCAGATTTTTTTCATCGCACGGCTGCCGCGCGTGGTCGCCGCGGCCCTGGTCGGCGGAACTCTTGCCGCCGCTGGCGTCATTTTTCAGGGACTTCTCAGAAATCCCCTGGCCACGCCATACACACTTGGTGTCTCCACCGGCTCGGCGCTGGGAGCCATGCTGGCGATCACGTTTGGTGCGAGCCTGCCGTTCGTCGGCGTGACGAGCGCGAGCCTCGCCGGGTCGATGATCGCGGTGCTGATCGTCTATGCGCTCGCCCGGGCACGCAATGCCGGTCTGTCCACGACGGTCTTGCTGCTCGCCGGCGTCACGCTAAACGCGTTTTTCTCGGCGCTGATCATGTTTGTCCAGTACCTCAGCGACTTCGCGCAGACATTTCGCGCCATCCGCTGGCTCATGGGCGATCTCGATGTCGTCGGTTACACGTCCATCACTGGCGCTTTGCCGTTTATTAGTTTCGCGTTTATCGTCTTCGCCTGGCTCGCGAGGCCGCTCAATCTCCTGAGTCTCGGTGCGGATGCAGCGGGCACCCGGGGCGTCAATGTGACGTCCGTGCATCGCTGGGCATTTTTCTCCGCATCAATCGCGACCGGTGCGGCCGTCGCCGTCGGTGGGCCGATCGGATTTGTCGGCATCATCGTCCCGCACCTCGTTCGCCTGATGGTCGGTTCAGATCACCGACTCGTCTTGCCGGCGTCCGCGTTTCTGGGGGCCGGATTCCTGGTCGGCTGTGACACGCTTGCGCGCATCGTTCTCGCGCCGCTCGAACTCCCTGTCGGCGTGATCACCGCGATTATCGGAGGCCCATTCTTCCTATGGATGCTCATCACAAAGCGCTGAGGACACTCGTCCTCTCGGTCGCGGTGCTTTTCCTGCAGACGTACGTGGAGCGCGCTGATGCCCAGGCCCGCCACAACGAATCGGCCGTTCCGGCCCGCATTGTTTCCGTCATTCCAGCGGTCACCGAGATGCTCTTCGCCGTCGGCGCCGGACCCCAGGTCGTCGGTGTCGGCAGCTACGACCGCTTCCCTTCTGAAGTTGAGAAACTGCCGAGGGTCGGCGCGCTCCTTGACCCAGATTTCGAGAAGATCCTCTCGCTCCGCCCTGATTTGGTCGTCGTCTACGCCACGCAAACGGACTTCATCGAGCGCCTCAGCAAAGCATCGATTCCGATTTTCAAGTACGAACACGCGGGCCTGGCGGATATCACCACGACGATCCGCCAGCTCGGCGACCGTGTTGGCCGTACAAAGAACGCTGAGGCGGTCGCCTCCGGCATCGAGCGAGACCTGGACGCCGTGCGCGCAAGGGTTGCAGCACGGCCGGCGATCAAGACGTTGCTGATTTTCGGGCGGGAGCCCGGCAGCCTGCGCGGCATCTACGCGAGCGGCGGCGTGGGATTCCTGCACGATCTGCTCGTGGTCGCCGGCGGCACTGATGCATTTGGCGACGTGAAGAAACAAAGCATCGTCATCAGCAGCGAGCAAGTGATCGCCCGCGCTCCGGAGGCGGTGATCGAGCTCTATGGATCTGCTGCCACTGACGCCAGGCTCGCAGCCGAGCGCGCGCTCTGGAAACACCTGCCGTCTGTTCCCGCGGTTCGAAACAACAAGATCCACTTGCTGCGTGGAGATTTCCTCACGTCGCCGGGCCCGCGAATCGCGCAGGCCGCGCGCGCGCTGGCCGACGCGCTGCATCCCCGGTAAAGAGAGATGAAGCGAGTTCTCTTGTCGTGGTCATCCGGCAAGGACTCGGCGTGGTCACTCTATGTACTTCGGCACGATCCGTCGATCGAAGTCGTGGGCCTGCTGACGACGTTCAACGAGAGTGTGGGCCGCGTCGCGATGCATGCCGTTCGTCGAGATGTGGTCGACGCGCAGGCGAACGCCGCGGGGCTTCCGCTCTGGCCTGTGAATATTCCGTCGCCGTGCCCAAACGAGATCTACGAGGAACGGATGCGCGCGGCCATGAACGACGCCCGGGCGAAAGGCATCACTCATATGGCGTTCGGCGATCTGTTTCTTGAAGATGTTCGCCGTTATCGCGAAGAGCGCATGGCGCCCACGGGCATCGAACCGATGTTTCCGCTGTGGGGCCGCCCGACGCGGGAACTCGCGCGCGAGATGATCGATGGCGGCTTGCGCGCGACGATCACGTGCGTGGACCCGAAGCAGCTCGACCCGAGCTTCGCGGGTCGGCAATTTGAGGAATCAGTGTTTCCCGCTGGTGTCGACCCGTGCGGCGAACGGGGTGAGTTTCACAGTTGCGTGACAGCCGGGCCGATGTTCAGCGTGCCCGTCGCCACGACGACTGGCGAAGTGGTCGAACGGGATGGCTTCGTGTTTTGCGACGTTACTTTACGGTGAAGGCCCAGGCGAATTCGGGAGCGAGCGCCTTCGAATTCAACGGCCGCATGACGATCGCGTAGTCGCCAGGTTTGAGATCTCTCGACGGCTTCATGTTCCACACGCCCGCCGTGCCCTGCGTCATTTCGAGCGAGACCTGATCGGACTTCCAATCCTTACCGGCGGTCTTCTGCGATCCGATGACCAGGCCTGCAACTCCAGCCGGGGTTGCAAGCCTCACGACAACCGGCTCGAGCCCAGCGGCAGCGAAACCGGCCCGGTCGCCGACCGACACGACGAACGCAGGACGACGATCGGCCGCTACGTTCCAGTCACTCGACTTCTGAATCGTCCACGACATCCGATTGCCGGTCGGAACAACCGCAACCGCTGCCTGCTTGAGCAACACGCCGTCGACGATCGAACCGAGAAATACGTTTGCGGCGTGCGTATCGATTGCAGGGACAGCCGGCGCGGCTGGCTCGACAGCAGCCGCCGCAGAGCCGGCTAGAGCCTTCGGCGTTTCGAGTTTCGACACTTTCTTCGAAATGTAGGCTTCAACTCGTGCGCCGCCGAGCCCCGGATTCGGCGGCAGCAGCACTTTGAACCAGTCGCCCTCTGTCGCGCGCCATTCGATCTGATCCTTGGGCGTCGCCTGTTGAAGGACCGGCGCCTTGTCGTTTGGCTCGGACCGGACGTTGGCCTTGGCGACAGTCACCCGCACGAGCTGCGACTGCGCGTGCGCCGTCGCACATAAGAGAGCGAACGCGAGGACGACTCGGGCAAATTGTCCCATCGGGCTGAACTCAGTGGACCGGGTGGAGCTCGCGGAGCCTCTTGACGACCGTCGTGAACTTCTCGATGACGAAGTCGATCTCGGCTTCCGTCGTCGCTCGGCCGATTCCGAATCGGATGGAGGCCGACGGCACGTTGTCGCTGCCCATGATGGCGGACAAGACATGTGAGGGCTTTCCTGACGAAGATTGGCAGGCCGAGCCTGACGACACAGCGATGTCACCGATGCCGAGAAGAAGTGACTCTCCGTCGACGCTAGTGAAGCTGACATGAAGATTGTGCGCAAGCCGGTTCTCGAGCGAGCCGTTCACGATCACGCCGTCGAGCCCAGCCGTAAGGCCCTTCAACAACCGGTCACGGAGATGACGAAGCCGCGCGTTCTCTTCGGTCATCTCCTTTCGACAGATCTCGCACGCGCAGCCGAGACCGACAATGCCGGGGACGTTGAGCGTGCCGGCGCGAAGACCGCGCTCCTGGCCGCCGCCGCGGATCATGGGCGCAAGCTCCGTGCGCTTCTTCACGAAGAGCGCGCCGCAGCCCTTTGGACCGTACATCTTGTGGCCCGTGAGCGACAGCAGATCGATGTGCATCGCCTGCACGTCGATCGGCACCTTGCCGACGGCCTGCGCGCCATCGACGTGAAACAACGCGCCGGCGGCGTGCGCGACGGCCCCGATCTCCGCGAGCGGCTGCACCGTGCCGATTTCGTTGTTGGCGGCCATCACGCTCACAAGCGCCGTGTCCGGCGTAACAGCTTTCGCGAGGTCGTCGAGCCTGAGACGGCCGCCTCGATCAACACCGACGATCTCGACATCCCAGCCGCAACACGAGAGCTTGGCGAATGTCTCGAGAACCGACTTGTGCTCGATGGCCGACGTCACGATGCGTTTGCGGCCTTCGCGCGGCGTCTCGGTGACGCCCTTGATCGCGAAGTTGTTCGATTCGGTGGCGCCGCTCGTAAAGATGATCTCGCGCGCCTGCGCCCCGATGAGCGCGGCGACCTGCCGGCGAGCGGTCTCGACGGCTTCCATGGCCTTCCAGCCAAACGAATGACTGGCCGATGCCGGGTTGCCGAAAACCTCGGTGAAGTACGGCAGCATCGTTTGCAGCACGCGCGGGTCCACGGGCGTGGTCGCGTGGGAGTCCAGATAAATGGGCGATCCGGCCAACATGGCGATTCTATAAGAATCACGTGAGTCACCGCGAATCGCGGTGATTCACCGTGAATTTTACTCGGTGGTGGTCGCGTCTTTGCCAGCCAGCGCCGCGACCAGCGTGTGCCACGCCAGGCTTGCGCACTTGACCCTGGCCGGGAACTCGCGCACACCGGAGAAGACGGCGAGCTTGCCGACCGCCGACTCATCCGGCTCCTGATCCATTGGCGTCGTCACCATCTTGTGAAACGCCTCGAAGAGCGATTCCGCGTCGGCGACCGATTTGCCTTTGATCGCGTCCGTCATCAGCGACGCAGACGCCTTGGAAATCGCGCAGCCGCTGCCCTCGAACATCGCGTTCGTGATTGCGCCGTTCTCGACCGTGAGCGTGAGCGACAGCTTGTCACCGCAGAGCGGATTGTGCCCGTCGGCATGATGCGACGGCGCGTCGACGGCCCCGAAGTTACGCGGCCGCCGGTTGTGATCGAGGATGACCTCTTGATACAGATCTCTAAGGTCGTTCATCGGCCGTCACCGACCATTGACCATTGGCCATTGACCATTGACCATTAGAAAAAGCCCAGCTGGAGTTTCGCGGCTTCCGACATCCGCTCCTTCGTCCACGCGGGCTCCCAGACAATCTCGACAAAGGCATCGGTCACGCCGGGGATCGCCTTCACCTTCCAGCGAACCTCGCTGGGAATCTGCTGCGCCGACGGGCACGCCGGGCTCGTCAGCGTCATGTTGACCAGCACGCGCTTTTCCGCGTCAACGATGATCTCGTAGATGAGCCCGAGCTCGTAGATATCGACCGGGATCTCCGGATCGAAAACAGTCTTGATCTGATCAATGACCAGTTGCTGAAACGCCGCCGTGTTGCCGGGATCGAGCGGCCCGACACTGGCCGCCGTCGCTTCCGTGTTTGATTCCTCGGCAGGCGGAGCCGTCAGCGCCGAAGTATCCAAAGGAGCAATAGTGTTCTCCGCGTGAGATGAATCTTTATCAGTCTTCAGAAACGAAAACATCCCCATGTCTATCCCATCACTTCCTGCACGCGGATAAGCGCGCGCGTCAGAGCGTCAATATCCGCCGTGGTGTTGTACATCGCCAATGAAGCCCGGGCGGTGGCGGGAATGCCGAAGCGATCCATGACGGGCTGCGCGCAATGGTGGCCCGTGCGGATCGCCACGCCCTCGCGGTCGACGATCGTGCCGATATCGTGCGGATGAATGCCGTCCATCACAAACGAGAGGACGCTCGCCTTTCGCGGCGAGGTGCCGACGATGGTCACGCCGCTGATGGCCTGCACGGAATCTGTCGCATATTGCAAGAGTGCGGACTCGTGCGCCTGGATGGCGTCGAATCCAATCGCGTTCACGAAGGCGATCGCCGCCGCCAGGCCAATCGGCCCGGAGATATGCGGTGTGCCGGCTTCGAACTTGTACGGCAGGTCATTAAACGTCGTCTTGGCAAACGTCACGGACCGGATCATGTCGCCGCCGCCGAGAAATGGCGGCATCGCCTCGAGCACGGCCTCGCGGCCCCACAGAACGCCGATGCCCGTCGGCCCGTAGACTTTGTGGCCGGTAAACACGAAGAAGTCCGCGCCAATCGCCTGGACGTCGGTCGCGAAGTGATACGCCGACTGTGACCCGTCGATCAACACCGCCGCGCCTGCGGCCTTGGCCATGGCGGTCAGCTCCACGACGGGATTGATCGTGCCAAGCGCATTCGACAGCGCGGTGATCGCGACCATCTTCGTCTTGCCGCTGAGCAGCTTTTCGAATTCGTCGATGATCAGCACGCCCTGATCGTCGATTGGCGCCACGCGGAGCGTCGCGCCGGCCCGCGCGCACAGTTGCTGCCAGGGCACGATATTGGAGTGGTGCTCCATCGCCGAGATGAGCACTTCGTCGCCCGGATGGACATTGGCATCGCCCCACGCCCGCGCGACGAGGTTGATGCCCTCGGTGGCGTTTCTGGTGAAGATGATCTCTTTGACGGACGTTGCGTTGACGAACGCGCGCACGGTGTCGCGCGCCTGCTCGTACTGCGCCGTCGCGCGCTCGCTCAGCGTGTGAACGCCGCGGTGAATGTTCGCGTTGTCGTGCTCGTAGTAACGGCGTTCGGCGTCGATGACCGCGCGCGGCTTCTGCGTCGTGGCGGCGTTGTCGAGATAGACGAGCGGCTTCCCGTGGACCAGCTGGTCCAGCGCCGGAAACTCCGCCCGCACACGCTCGACATCAAACGTCATCATTTAGAGTGATTCCAGCTTGGCGAACACGGCCTTCTCGACTTTGGCGCGGACGGCGTCAATCGAGATGTGGTCGAGAATCTCCCCGGCAAACGCGTGGATCAGGATGTCGCGCGCGTCGCGCTCGTCGATCCCGCGCGCGCGGAGGTAGAACATCGCGTCCTCGTCCAGTTGCCCGATCGCCGCCCCGTGCGTGCACTTGACGTCGTCGGCAAAGATCTCCAGCTGCGGCTTCGTGTTGATCACCGCGTCGTCGGACAGCAGCAGCGCCTTGTTGGTCTGCTTTGCGTCCGTTTTCTGCGCGTCCTCGCGGACCAGGATCTTGCCGTTGAAGACGGCCCTGGCTTTGCCCGAGAGAATGCCCTTGTAGACTTCGTGGCTGGGGCAATGCGCCTTCGCGTGATCGATCGTCGTGTGATTATCGACGAGGGTGTCGCCGCCGGCGAGGTACAGCCCGTTCAGAGTGCATTCGGCGCCTTCGCCGTCGAGCGTTGCGAAGATGTCGTTGCGCACGAGCTTGCCGCCGAGCGTGAATGACTGCGATGAGAACGTCGAGCTGCGGCCGAGGTGCACGAACGTCGCCGCGACGTGAAACGCCGTGGCGGCCTCGCGCTGAACTTTGTAGTGGCGAACCACCGCCGACGGGCAGACGACGAAATCGGTGACGGCGTTGGTGAACCCGAGGCCGCTGCCGGTCACGCCGGCGTAGCTCTCGATCAGCGTGATCTCGGCGTTCTCGCCTACGGCGACGAGCAGGCGCGTGGCCGCGATCGCGCGGTCGGCGCCCGGCGCGTTGATGAAGAGCACATGCAGCGGCTCGTCGGCGATCGTTGACGGCGCGACACCGATCACGACGCCCTGTTCAAACAGCGACGTGTTCTGCGCGACGAACGGCAGCGCCGACTTCGCGCTCGCAGCCGCGGCGATCGCGTCGTTCGATTGATCGATCGTCACGCCCTTCGGCAGCGCCGAGATCGACGACAACGCGGCCGACACGCGGCCGTTCACGATCACGAGCTGATTGCGAACCGCTCCGTCAAACAGGAACGGCTCGATCGTCTTGCGGGCCGGCTCGACGGCCTTCGCCGCCGTGAACGGCGCCTCGGCGATCGGCGCGACGTTCGTGAACTTCCACTCCTCATTCTTAGTGGTTGGATAACCAACCTTCGCGAACTCGGACTGCGCGTGCGCGCGCAGCGCGGCAATCGTGCTCATCGGTAACCCTTCGCTTCGAGCTCGTGCGCGAGCTCCTTGCCGCCCGACCGGATAATCTGGCCGCCGGAAAGCACGTGCACGAAATCCGGCACGATGTAGTCGAGCAGCCGCTGATAGTGGGTGACGATGATCATGCTGCGGTCCTTGCCGCGCAGCGCGTTCACGCCATTGGCGACAATCTTCAGCGCGTCGATGTCGAGGCCGGAGTCGGTTTCATCGAGGATGGCGAGACGCGGCTCCAGGATCGCCATCTGGAAAATCTCGTTGCGCTTCTTTTCGCCGCCCGAGAACCCTTCGTTGACCGAGCGGCTCAGCATCGTCTGGTCCATTTCGAGCAGCTTGGCTTTCGCCTTGATGAGCTGCATGAACTCGAGCGCGTCGAGCTCCTGCAGACCCTTGTGCCGGCGGACGGCGTTGAGCGCCGCCTTGAGGAAATACGAGTTGTTCACGCCGGGAATCTCGACCGGGTACTGGAACGCCATGAACACGCCGTCGCGGGCGCGTTCCTCGGGCGGCATCGCGAGCAGGTCTTTGCCGTCGTACGTGACCGAGCCGCCGTTCACTTCGTAGCCCGGATGGCCGGACAACGCGCGCGCGAGCGTGCTCTTGCCGGAGCCGTTGGGCCCCATGATGGCGTGGACTTCACCGGGGTTCACCGAGAGGTTCAGGCCTTTGAGAATCTGTTTGTCTTCCGCTTTGACCTTGAGGTCCTTTATTTCGAGTAGACGGTGTTCAGGCAACATTCAGTTTAACCGACGCTTCCTTCCAGGCTGATTGACAGGAGTTTCTGAGCTTCGACCGCGAACTCCATCGGCAGTTCGCGGAACACGTCCTTGCAGAAGCCGCTCACGATCATGTTCACGGCGTCTTCCGCGGAGATCCCGCGCTGGCGACAGTAAAAGATCTGGTCTTCGCCGATCTTTGACGTGGACGCTTCGTGCTCGACTTTCGCCGACGTGTTCTTGATTTCAAGGTACGGGAACGTGTGCGCGCCGCAACGGTCGCCGATGAGCAGCGAGTCGCACTGCGAGTAGTTGCGCGCGCCCTTCGCGTTCTTCGCGATCTTCACCGCGCCGCGATAGGTGTTCTGGCCGCGGCCGGCCGAGATGCCCTTCGACACGATGGTGCTGCGCGAGTTCTTCCCCAGGTGAATCATCTTCGTGCCGGTGTCGGCCTGCTGCCAGTTGTTCACTGTCGCGACGGAATAGAATTCGCCGATCGAGTTGTCCCCCTGGAGGATGCAGCTCGGGTACTTCCAGGTGATCGCCGAACCCGTTTCCACCTGCGTCCACGTGATCTTGGCGTTGTCGTGCGCGATGCCGCGCTTGGTGACGAAGTTGTAGATGCCGCCCTTGCCGTTCTTGTCGCCCGGGTACCAGTTCTGGATCGTCGAGTACTTGATCGTCGCGCCGTCCAGCGCCACCAGCTCCACGATGGCCGCGTGCAACTGATTCTCGTCGCGCATCGGCGCCGTGCAGCCTTCGAGGTAGCTCACGTACGAGCCTTCGTCGGCCACGATCAGCGTGCGCTCGAACTGGCCGGTGTTCTTCGCGTTGATGCGGAAATACGTCGACAGCTCCATCGGGCACCGCACGCCCTTCGGGATGTACACGAACGACCCGTCGCTGAAGACCGCCGAGTTGAGCGTCGCGTAGAAGTTGTCGGTGTACGGGACGACCGTGCCGAGATACTTCTTCACGAGTTCCGGATGTTCCTTCACCGCGTCGGAGAAGCTGCAGAAGATGATGCCGAGCTCCGCCAGTTTCACCTTGAATGTCGTCGCCACCGAGACGCTGTCGAAGACGGCGTCAACCGCGACGCCCGCCAGCATCTGCTGCTCGAGCAGCGGGATCCCGAGCTTCTCGAAGGTCTTCCGCACTTCCGGATCGACCTCGTCCATGCTCGACAGCAGCGGCTTCTTCCGGGGAGCCGAGTAATAACTGAGCGCCTGAAAGTCGATGGGCTCGATGCGCAGGTTGTGCCAGGCCGGCTCGCTCATCTTCACCCACGCGCGCAGCGACTTCAGGCGGTAGTCGAGCAGCCACTCGGGCTCCCCCTTCAGAGCGGATAGGCGGCGGACGATGTCCTCGTTAAGGCCGGGCTCAAACGTATCGGATTCGACATCGGTCTCGAAGCCGTACTTGTACTCGGTGTTCGCGAGTTGCTCGATGGTGTCGGTTGCGGTGCTCATAAGATTTTTTCTCTAAACCGAAAATGAAGTGCCGCAGCCGCACGTCGCCTTCGCATGCGGGTTCTGCAACGTGAAGCCGCGGCTCAGCAGGCTCGTGTCGTAATCAAGCATCGTCCCGTCGAGCAGCTTGAGGCTGCGCGGATCCACCCAGATGCGCGCATCATTCGATCCGGTGAACACGACGTCGTTGTCTTTCGGCGCCGCTTCCCACTCGAAGACGTATTCGAAGCCGGAGCAGCCGCCGGCTTTCACGCCGACGCGAAGGCCGCCGTTCGGCATGGCCTTCTTCTCGAGCAGTTTGTGAATCTGAGCCGCTGCGTTTTCAGTGACGTCAACCATCGCTACCTCCGGGCATCGCTACCCTCTCGCCGCATTTGCGCGGGCCGGCCGGCCCACGGACATCGGCACAGATACCGGTGCCGGCTTGAGATCGGCGGCGAGTTCGGCGACCGACGTCGCCGACAGCGCCGACACGATCCGATCCTTCAGCTTCCAAAGCGGATCGCGGATGTTGCATTTTTTGTACTGCTCGCAGCTGTGATCGCTCTCGGAGCAGGCGGTGACAGTCATCGGTCCGTCGATCGCGAGAATCACGTCGGCGACGGATATTTCGGCGGGCGTTTTTGCGAGCGCGTATCCGCCGCGAATCCCCTGCTGTGACGTCAGCAGCTTCGCGCGCACCAGCAACTGGAGAACTTTTGCGAGAAGTTCCGGCGGGAGATCGTAGGACCCGGCCAGCTCGCGAGCCGACACGGCGCCAGGCTGGGCCGCCGCCAAATGACGGAGCGCCAGCAGTGCGTAATCAGCCTTCTTTGAGAGTCTCAACATAGGACTGTCCTTAATCTCCGACCTAGACGGTCCAGTTTACAGGCGTACGCGAAGCCCTAGCAAACCCGCCCCGGGGTTCGTAAGAGTAAGTGCATTAGTTTCAATAACTTACATGCTTATGAGACGCGTCTCACTCCGACAAATCTCAGTACTTTGTCTGAGCCGGATCGACCTGATCAATCCACGCGAGGATCCCGCCCGTCAGATTCCGCGCATCGTAACCAAGCGTTCGGAGCTTGGCCGCCACCTGCCCGCTCCGGCCGCCCATTTTGCAGTGGACGACGATCGGCTGGTCCTTCGGGAGGGCGCTGAGATGGTCAAGCACCTGGCCCATCGGGATGCGTGTGCTGCCGTCGATCGCGCAGATCTGGAGTTCGGATGCCTCGCGGACGTCGAGCAGCATGTGCTTCTCGCCTGAATCGCGCCAGGCCTTCAGTTCGGTGACGGACATGGAGTCGGTGGTTGCCACGGGCTCACAGCTTAAGTCGTAGGCGGTTAATTCGCGAATCGTCGGGTGATCGCCGCACACCGGGCATTCAGGATCGCGCGGCAGCGTGATCTCGCGCAGCTTCATCCGCAGCGCGTCGTAAATCACAAATCGCCCAATCAGCGGCTCGCCAATGCCGGCGATCAGCTTAATTGTCTCCGTCGCCTGGATCATGCCGATCAGCCCTGGCAGCACGCCAAGCACGCCGGCTTCGGCGCAGTTCGGGATCAATCCGGGCGGCGGCGGCTCGGGATGAAGACACCGATAGCAGGGCCCTGTCCTCGTGGCGAAGATCGACGCCTGGCCCTCGAAACGAAACACGCTGCCGTACACGTTCGGCGTACCCGTCATCACGCACGCATCGTTCACGAGATATCGCGTTGAAAAATTGTCTGTGCCGTCGACGACGAGGTCGTAGGAACGAATGAGCTCGAGCGCGTTCGAAGCGTCGAGCGCCGCTGGGTGCGGTTCGAGGGTGACGTTCGGATTAATCGCGCGCAGGCGATCCATTGCCGAATCAATCTTCGGGCGGCCGATGTCCGGTGTGCCGTGAATCACTTGTCTCTGAAGATTGGACGCATCGACTTTGTCGAATTCGACCAGGCCGAGCGTCCCGACGCCGGCGGCCGCCAGATACATCGCCGACGGAGAGCCAAGGCCTCCCAGGCCGACAAGCAGCACTCGGGCCGCGCGGAGCTTCTCCTGCCCATCGATCCCGAACTCCGGCAACAGCGTGTGACGGCTGTAACGAAGGTGTTCTTCGTTACTTAAAACATTCGCCACATCGACTCCACCGGCCTGGACGCCTTGAACCGCCCGAACGCGGCGACCAGCGGATACGTGGCCAGCAGCACAGCGGCCCACACGCCGTACATCACAGGCAGCGACGAGCCATTCGGGAAGGCAAAGCTCAGCGCGGCCAGCACATGCAGATGCAGCAGATAAAAGAAGAGCGGCGACTTGCCGAAGACGTCAAGAAAACCGAGCTTTGCCTTCGGCGTGAGCGCAAACGCGCCGATCAGCAGAAGGTTCACGCCCAGCGTCACCGCGATAAATGAGAAGGTTGGCGGATATTTCAGGAACGCATCGAACGGCGAAAGCCCGATCACGAAGTACGCGGCAAGAAATGCCGCGCCGGCCCCAAACGCGATCGTCACGGTTTTCGACGGCTTCTTGTAAATGATGCGGCCGAGCACAATGCCGAGGCCGGCCGGCACGAGCCACGGCACAAAGGGATACATGACATTCACCGCGTCGCGGTGGGTCGGCACGAAGAGAAAGATCTTCCAGTACGGCCAGAGCGTCGCGATCTCGCTGGCGGGCGGGATCATCCACAGGCTCAACGCGGCCGCCGCCGCCGTGACGGCAAGAATGACGATGCTCGGCAACTCGATGAAAAATGCCCAGAACACCATCGCGACACCGAGCGCGCTGATGACGGCGAAGTGCAAAAAGAAGTCGCTGCCGCCGCCCGGCTGAACGGCCTGCGCGATCGGCGAATCCGGGCCTGCTGAAATGCTTTGAAGGATCCAGGCGGGGTTTTCGACGAAGTGCTGAAGGACGAGCAGCATCAGGCCCCGCGTGACGAAGAACCGGCGGATCCGCGCGTGACTCCAGCCGCTGGCGGCCTGACGCGCTTTCCCGAGCCACACCATGCCGGCGCCCATCAGCAGAAAGAATCCCGGCGCGCACAGATGACTGATCGCGCGGGTGATGGTGACGGGTTCAACCGGCGACGTTGACCACGCCTCGAACGCGTGGATGCGCGCAATGGCGTAGCTGGCGTGATCGATCGCCATCAGGCACATAATCAGGCCGCGAAGCCGGTCGAAGGAACTGAAGCGTTGCGCTATGACCTCGGATGTCACAGCCGTAGGATAGAACAAGACGTATGGTCACTCCCCTATGGTTCTTGTTCGCGCTGTTCGCGGCGCTCATCAGCGCCGGGGCGATCGTCGTCGTGCTGGTCTTGCGGCGGTCGACGGCCGCGAACGCCCAGATCCAGCAGGAAATGCGCGAGGCGTTCGCGCTGCTCTCCCGCGACGCGCTCCGCGACACCAACGCGTCACTGCTCCAGACGAACGCGTCGATGCTCCAGAGCGCGGAGCAGACGCTGCGGGCCCGTCAGGAAGCGATCGACGAGCTCGTCAAACCTGTCCGTGAAACGCTCGAGAAGGTCCGGCAGCAGGTTGCGAGCGCTGACAAGGACCGCGAGGGCTCGTATCGAGCCGTACGCGAGCAGCTCACCACGCTTGCGCATACCCAGGAACAGCTTCGACAGTCGGCCGACGGCCTCTCGCGCTCCCTCCGCTCACCTAACACGCGCGGCAAGTGGGGCGAAATCCAGCTCAAGCGCATCGTCGAGCTCGCCGGCATGCTCGAGCGCTGCGATTTCGAGCTGCAGGCGTCGGCGCCGGATTCACGCCTGCGCCCCGATCTCACGGTCCGCCTGCCCGGCAACACGCGTATCGTCGTCGACTCGAAAGTACCGATCGAAGCGTATTTGCGCGCCGTGGATGCCGAGAGTGACGAACTGCGGAACCGGCATCTTGACGAGCACGCGGCGATGGTGCGGAGCCACGTCAAGACGCTGGGCAATAAACGGTATTGGGATCAGTTCGAGGGCCACAGCCCGGAGTTTGTCGTGATGTTTCTGCCGCTCGAGCCGCTGATGTCGGCCGCATTCGAGCGCGACCCGGCGTTGCTCGAGTTTGCTGCGGGCGAGAACGTCGTCATTGCGACGCCGATGACGCTTCTTGCGCTGCTCCGCGCAGTCGCATTCGGCTGGCAGCAGCAGGACACTGCGAAGAACGCCGAGGAGATCCGCGACGCCGGCCAGGAACTGTGCGACCGTCTCGTGAAGATGCTCGCCCACTTCGACGAAGTCGGCGCGCATCTCGGGGGCGCCGTCGACTCCTTCAACAAGACGGTGGGCTCGTTTGATCGCCGCGTCATGCCGTCGGTTCGTCGCTTCCAGGAACTGAAAGTCCCGCAGTCCGAGCAGCTCGCGCTGCCGGTTGAGCGAGCGGCCGTCGTTCGGACGTTGACCGCTCCGCTGCTTCCTGGCGCGCCGGACGACGACGGAACGTAACTATTTCAGGAGCACTGTGATCGAGACGCGCGCCTGGATCTCGAGCTCGTTCGGCGCGATCACCGTCTGCTTCTCGGCCATCATCGCGACGTCGCCCCGATACATCGGCCGCGGCCCGTTGTCGGAGAAACGCTGCTCGTCGATCCGCCAGATCGTCAGCACTTCCTTGCCTGCGCCGCTCGCCATGGCCCGAGCGCGCGTCATGCCGTCGCGAACAGCATCGCTCAAGAGCTTCGTTTCAATCGCGGCGCGGTCCTTGACGTCATAACGAATATCTGAAATCGACGTCGCGCCAGAACCGCCGGCAGCGTCGATGACGGCGCCGAGCTTCGACAGATCATCGACACGCACGTCGAGCGACTGCCGGGCGATGTAGCCGATGACTTTGGCCTTGCCGTCTGTGTACTGCATTTGCGGCTCGACCGAGTAGCTGCGGGTCTTCGCCGCGTCGTCCGGCACACCTGCGGCCTTGAGGCTCGCGCGCACGCTGTCGATCGCCGTGGCGTTCAGCTTCTGCGCGTCGGCCGTCCGGGCCGCCCTCGATTCGGCCGTCACCGTGATCCACGCGATATCGGGCGACACCTTCAGCGACGCGCGGCCTTCCGTGGAGACGGCCGGTCCATTGATGGGCGCCTGTTGCTGCGCGCCCGCCGGCGACGCGGTGAGGAGACTGGTGATCAAAACAGCGGCAAATACAGTTCCACGCATGGACAACTCCTTCGGCTTACACTCTACGCCTCGCGAATGCGTTTCCACATTGCGCTCGTCGGATTCGGAAATGTCGCCCGCCGGTTCGTGCGATTGCTCGACGAGTCGCGGGATGCGCTTCGCGCGCTCGATATCGATCCTGTCATCGTCGGAATTGCGACGCAACGCCACGGTGTGCGGTTCGAGTCAGCGGGCCTCGGAACCACGGCTCTCAACGAGTGCCTTCGTCTCGCCGAAGCCGGTCACGCGGTTGGGCCGGCGTTGTCTCGGCCGGCGTCCGGCGAAATCATTCGGCAGCTCGGAGAGCTCAGCTCCGAAGCCCGCTTGATGATTGAGACGACGACGCTGAATGTTCAGTCTGGCGAACCGGCGGTGTCGCACATCCGGGCGGCGTTCGCGGCAGGCGCGCATGTGATTACCGCCAACAAAGGGCCTGTCGCCTGTGCGTATCGGGCGCTGGCGGACGAAGCACGGGCGGCGGGGCTGTCGTTCCTGTTCGAAGGCGCGGTGATGGACGGCATCCCGGTGTTCAACCTTGTGCGCGAGACGATGCCGGCCGCGACGATCCAGAGGTTTCGCGGCGTCATCAACAGCACGACGAATCACATTCTTTGCGCGCTCGAACGCGGCGAGAGCTACGACGCGGCGTTGAAACGGATGCAGGACGAAGGCATCGCCGAAGCGGATCCGTCGCTCGACGTGGACGGCTGGGACGCCGCCGCGAAGGTCGCGGCGATGGCGAATGTCTGGTTCGACGCGAGGATCACACCGAGCGGCGTCAGGCGCGCGGGTCTGACGCCGGACTGCGGGGCGCGCGCCGTGGCGGCGCTCAAGGCGGGGCGGCGATTGAAGCTCGTCGGCTCGGCTTCACGCGAGGGCTCGCGCATCACGGCCGACGTGGGACTTCAGGAGTTGCCCGCTGCCGATCCGCTCGCGATACTCGACGACCAGGCGAACGCGATCGAGATCGAATCCACGCCGCTCGGACGCATCGTCGTCACCCAGCGGGATGGCGGAATGGAAAAGACCGCGTACGCGCTCGTCACGGACCTTGTGACGCTGCGGAGACGATTGTGAGCCCACTCACCGGGCTCACTGTCATCGATCTCTCGCGAGTGCTGTCGGGGCCGTACTGCACGATGCAGCTTGCCGACATGGGCGCCCGGGTCATCAAGATCGAGCATCCCGATCGCGGCGACGATACGCGCGCGTGGGGCCCGCCGTGGGCGGGCACGCTCGACCGCACGGCGCAACGCGAGAGCAGTTATTTCCTGAGCATCAATCGCAACAAGGAAAGCGTGGCGATCGATTTCAAGACGCCGGAAGGCCGGGCGCTGCTCGATCGTCTGATCGCAGGCGCCGATATCCTCGTCGAGAATTTCCGCCCGGGCTCACTGGCGAAGCTCGGTCTCGGCTACGACGAGCTCGCCGCAAAACATCCGCGACTGATCTACGCGTCGATCTCCGGTTTCGGTCATACGGGGCCGAGGTCGAGCGAAGCCGGCTACGACGCAATGGTGCAGGCCGAAGGCGGATTGATGAGCGTGACCGGACGGCCGGAGGCCCCGCCGGTGCGCCTCGGCGTCGCGATATCCGACATCGCCGCCGGCATGTTCGCGATGCAGGGCGTGCTGCTCGCGGTGATCGCGCGCCACACCACAGGGCGCGGCCAGCACATCGACCTCAGCATGTTCGACTCCACGATCGCGCTCCTCACCTACCAGGCGCAGCGCACCCTGGTCACCGGCGTCGCGCCCACCCGATCCGGCAATCGCCACGCGAGTATCGCGCCGTACGACACCTTCGCCACGTCCGACGGCACGCTTGTGCTTGCAATCGGCAACGACGATCAATGGCAACGGTTCTGCAAAGCTGCGCGAATGAATCCCGCGGCGAAAGACAAGCGCTTCGACACCAATGAGGGCCGCGTGCGCCACTATGCGGAACTGCAACCACTTGTGGCCGACGCGCTGGCCCGCGAAACGCTCGAGACGTGGCTGGAGCGGCTCCGTAAAACCGGCGTACCTGTCGGCGCGGTGCGCGACATCGACGCCGTGCTCAGCGATCCGCAAACCGCTGCGCGCAACATGTTCGAGCTCGTGGATCACGCGTCAATCGGAGAGCTGCCGGTGCTCGGTGTGCCCGTCAAACTCTCCGACACGCCGGGCCGGGTGCGCACGGCGCCGCCGGTGCTCGGGCAGCACACGCGGTGGGTCCTCACGGGCGATCTCGGCCTGAGCGACGCCGACGTCACCGCTCTGGCCGGGCGCGGCGTGGTGAAGTGCTGGTAATCCGAGTACGATTCAGCAGATGGACGTCGCCGCTCTTCGCAAACGTATCCTGAGAGAACTCGACCGGCCGGGCGCCGTCAAGGCGTCAGTATTAAGCGCCGAACGGCGCGCCGCCGGTGACGGCGCGCGCCAGCAGTTCGCGCGCCTGCTCGACACGACGATCGTCCCGCTGCTCAAGCAAACGGCCGACATCCTGAAGGCGGAAGGCACGCTGTGCCGGATTCATACGCCGTCGGACATGGCCACGCTCGCCTTCGATCGATCGCCTGAAGACTTCATCGAGATCATGATCGACACTGCGATGCCGCCGCACGTCATCGGCCGCAGCAGCGTGCGCAAAAAAGGCGGCACCCTCGTCGAAGACCGTATCGTCGGCGTCGGCAAGGAAATCGACGAAATCACCGACGAAGACGTCGTCGGGTATCTGCTGCCAGAGCTGCGCAAGATTCTCAAATAGTCAACCTTGGAGTTCATGGAGAAGATCTTCTCCACGGCCCCCCAAGGTTGATTGGGGTTTTTCAGCGAAATGGATTGCCATGAATCCGCCAAGCACTTTCACGTGGTGGACATTCACGAACCCGGCCGACTCCATTAATTTCACGACGCCGCGCGCGCCCGGATACCGTGTGATCGACGCGGGAATGTAGCGGTACGTGTCGGGATCGCGATGCAGCAGCCAGCCGAGCCCGCCGCCGACGACATTCAAATACCCCAGATAGATCGCGCGGACCACTGCGGAGTCCGGCTTGTCGAAATCGAGCGCACACAGCCTGCCGCCCGGCTTCAGCACGCGATGGATTTCGTCCAGAGCCGCCGGCAGATCCGGCACGTTGCGAAGGCCATAGCCGACGGTCACGACAGAGAATGTCCCGTCGCCGATTGGCAGATTGCAGATATCCCCCGTGCACCAGTGCACCCGTGCACCGGTGCACCGGCGCGCGGCGAGTTCCAGCATTCGCGGCGTCAAATCAAGTCCCACCACTCGAGCGCCCGTCGCCGCTGATCGAGCGGCGATGTCCCCGGTGCCACAGGCGAGATCAAGGACGGAATCCCCCGCCGCGACTCGCGCGAGCTCGACGACTCGCTTCTTCCACGACTGATCGCGTCCAAACGACAACAGCCGCGTGATGAGGTCGTAGCGCGTGGCGATGGTCGCAAACAGGCGTTGGTTGTACTGCCGCTTGGTGTCGGGCCGGGCCAGCGCCTGCTGGAGCTTCACCTCCATATAATGATCGCAATGCTCGCCTCACAGACCGTCGAGAACTACCTCAAGACGATCCACATCGCCCAGTCGGCCCTGCCCTCGTCAAAGGATCTCGTCCCGATGGGCCAACTCGCGTCCGCGCTTGGCGTCGTGCCGGGAACGGCGACGACCATGGTCAAGATGCTGTCTGACTCGGGTCTCGTGCGTTACGAGCCGTATTCAGGCGTGCGGCTCACGGCCAGCGGCGAAAAGCTCGCGAGCCTTGTTTTGCGGCGCCATCGCCTGATCGAACTGTTTCTCGTGAAAGTGCTCGGCATGAGCTGGGCCGATGTTCACGACGAGGCCGAGAATCTCGAGCACGCCGTCTCCGAGCAGCTGATCGACCGGATCGACGAAATGCTCGGCCGCCCGGATGTGGATCCGCACGGCGACCCGATTCCCACCGCGCAGGGCAAGATCGCGCGGCCGGACTATCCCGACTTGATGACGGCGCCGATCGCGGCGCCGCTCGTCGTCACGCGCATCATCGACCAGGACGCGTCGTTCCTCCGATTTGTGGAACAGCAGGGCCTGATGCCGGGCCGGCCGGTCGAGATTCAGTCGCGCGACGCGGCCGCCGACTCGGTCGCGCTCCGGAATGACGCTGGGGTCGTGACGACGATCGGCGCCCGGGCGGCGTCGAAGGTGCTCGTGCGGCTGGCGTAGGAACAGGTTGAATTGAAGTTGACGTTTTTGCCTCATCTGACTAAAGTTTTGATCGTTCAAAATAATGGCGCATGAACGGTAGAACACCCAGTCTCCCCGAAGTTCACGGCTCGATACCCATTCCTCATGGCGCCGGCTTCTGGCGCAAGATGCTGGCGTTTGCCGGGCCCGGCTATCTCGTCGCGGTCGGCTACATGGACCCCGGCAACTGGGCCACCGATCTTGCAGGCGGCTCGCGCTACGGCTACACGCTGCTGAGCGTGATCTTGATTTCCAACTTCATGGCGATTCTGCTGCAGGCCTTGTCGGCGCGGCTCGGCATCGCCAGCGGCCGCGACCTCGCGCAGTCCTGCCGCGACACCTACTCGCGGCCCGTCACGCTTGTGTTGTGGGTGCTGTGCGAAATCGCGATCGCCGCCTGCGACCTGGCCGAAGTCATCGGCGCAGCGATTGCGCTCAACCTGCTCTTCGGTTTACCGCTGATTTACGGCGTACTGCTCACAGCGCTCGACGTCCTGATCATCCTCTATCTGCAGAATCGCGGTTTCCGTTACGTGGAGATCCTGGTGGTCGCGCTGATCATCGCCATCGCGGGCTCCTTCGGCATCAATCTCTATCTGGCGCAGCCCGATCTCGGCGCCGTCGCCGCGGGATTCGTGCCGCAAGCCGAGATTCTGAGAAATCCGGAGATGCTCTACATCGCCATCGGCATCCTTGGCGCGACGGTGATGCCGCACAATCTCTATCTGCATTCGTCCATCGTGCAGACGCGCAGGTATCTGGACGATCACGAAAGCAAGAAAGAAGCGATCAAGTTCTCGACCATCGACTCCACCGTCGCGCTGATGTCGGCGCTCTTCATCAACGCGGCGATTCTCATCATGGCGGCGGCGGTGTTCCACGGCACGCCCGACGCGGGCGTTTCCGAAATCGGCGATGCCTACAAGCTCCTTGCGCCGGCGCTCGGCACAACGATCGCGAGCACGCTCTTCGCGGTCGCGCTGCTCTGCGCGGGCCAGAACGCCACGCTCACCGGCACGCTTGCCGGCCAGATCGTGATGGAGGGTTTCATCAATCTCCGTCTTCGCCCGTGGCTGCGCCGCCTGATCACGCGTTTGATCGCGATCATTCCGGCCGTCATCGTCATCGCCATCTACGGCGACGAAGGCACAGGACCGCTGCTGATTCTGAGCCAGGTCATTCTCAGCCTGCAGCTGCCGTTCGCGGTGTTCCCGCTGGTAATGTTCACCAGCGACAAGGCAAAAATGGGACGATTCGTCTCGCCGCTTTGGATGCGTGCCCTGGCGTGGGTGGTGTCAATGGTGATCGCCACTCTGAACGTCTGGATGCTGTATCAATTCTTCTCGGGCGCCTGATGTACAAACGCATCCTCGTTGCGATCGAACACTCGGACGCCGACCGCGCGATCCTCGCGCACGTCGAGACGCTCGCCAGGCTCACCGGCGCGTCGCTCGTGCTCGTGCACGTCGCCGACGGATTCGGCGCGCGCCACTTCGATGACTTGAAACTGCGCGAGTCGGAAGAAATCAAGGATGACCGCGTCTATCTCGAATCGCTCGGCAGCGACCTCGCCGCCAAGGGATTTACCGTCGAGACGAAATTGATGATGGGCACGCCGTCAACCGAGTTGGCGAAGGCCGTCGAGTCCGAGAAGGTCGACCTGCTGGCGATGGCCACCCATGGCCACCGGTTCCTGGAAGATTGGCTGAAGGGCAGCACCGTCGACCGGGTCCGCCACTTGGTGACGGTGCCCGTTATCCTGGTTCGTCAGTAAGTTGTTCCGAGTATTCCGCCCGCGACGTCGGCGTCTCCCAGACGCGGACGGCGACGATGTCGAGGCCCTGTTCGCGGCTTTTGTCGAAGATGAGCTTGGCGATGCGTTCGACTGTCGGATTGCTGTCGAGAATGTAGATCGGCTCGCCGAGCGCCTGCAGCGGCTTCACGAGCGGATCGTCGTGCCGCAGGATCATTTTGTGGTCGAGTTCGCGGTCGATCCAGCCCTTGACGATCTTCTTGATGTCCGAAAAATCCGCGACCATGTTGCGCCGGTCGAGACGATCCGTGCGCACGTCCACTTCGACGATCGCGTTGTGACCGTGCGGATGTTTGCACACACCGTCATAGTCAAGCAGCCTGTGGCCGTAGCAGAAATCGATGCGTTTGGTGACGAGGTACATGCGTAAACTGTAGCGCATGCCGAGGACCGCGGTTCTCTTCTCCGGCGGGCTCGACAGCGCTGTGCTGCTCGCGCGCGAACTCGCGACGGACCTCGCGACAAAAGCCGCGACACAGAACGCGGGGCACGAGTCTCAGCGCGGCGCGCAGCCGATCCACGTTCGGTCCGGGCTCGCATGGGAGGACGCCGAAGCGCGCACGATCCAGCGCCTTCTCGCGGCGCCGCCGTTTGCGGGCCGCGTCGCGCCGGTCATCACGCTCACCGTTGATATGCGCGAGGTCTACCCGCAAACGCACTGGGCCATCACCGGCACGCCGCCCGCGTACGACACGCCGGACGAAGACGTCTATCTCGAAGGCCGCAACATCGTGCTCATTTCAAAGGCCGCGGTGCTGTGCGGCCGGCTGAAAATCGAGCGGCTCGCGCTGGGTCCGCTCGCGGGCAATCCGTTTCCAGACGCGACACCGGAGTTTTTCGACGCCATCAGCCGCGCAATGTCGCTCGGGCTCGGCCAGCCGCTCGACGTCGTCGCGCCGCTCGCGTCCATGCAGAAGGAAGACGTGATCCGGCTCGGCCGGTCGCTCGGCGTACCGCTGGAGCTCACGCTGTCCTGCATGAATCCGCAGGACGGGGACCGGGCATGCGGGAAATGCAGCAAATGCCGCGAGCGAGATCAGGCGTTCAGTAATTTGTCAGACGGATAGTGCCATCGCCGGTGCGCAGGGTGAAACGCTTGCCGCCGGCGCCAAGCTGACCGCTCATCGCGCCGCGTTCCCGGCGTTTACTTTCAGCGGCCGAGCCGGTCACGTTCGACAGCACCAGTTCGCTGCGGACGCGGCCGTCACTGCCCGGGTCTGCTTCGATCATCGCGCTGAAATCCCTCGGCAGTTCCGCCGTGACCGAGCCGTCGCCCGTCGTCACCATCCAGTCGTCGGTCATGGTAGCGCCGTCGCGGATCCGCAGAGATACGGAGCCGTCGCCGGTCCGGATGCGCAGGACGCTTGGCGTGCCGCTCACGCGGACCCTGCCGTCATTGGTCCGTGCTTCGACGCGCCCGTTCACGTCGTCGAGCGTCATTGACCCGTCGCGCGATTCCGCAAGGAGCTGCCCGCGGCTTTCGACCACGCGAATCGAGCCGTCGTCAGTCCGGAGGTCGATCGCGCCGTCGACGCGCTCGAGCGAGATCGAGCCGTCGCCGGATCGCGCGATGATGTTGCACTTGCGGGGCACGCTCACGATGAGGCGCGCGTTCGGCGTGGTGAAGTGGCCGATGCCGACGAAGTTCGTGCGGCCGGAGTTGCGCACGTCGATGGAGATCTTCGACGCCGCCTGTTCGGACGAGACGCTGATCTTCGACACCGCTTCCTTGTCGTTGCCTCGTTTTTCGATCTCGACGAGCACTTCAGGGCGATCCCACGAAATGATCTCGATGCGGCCCGAGAAGGTCTTGAGGTCGAGTTCGGCGGGCGCGACGCCCTCCACGGGGAAGCGCTTCTGCTCGCGCTCGATGTAGGCCTGGCCGTTGACGTCCAGCCGGCAGCCGGAACCAAGGAGGATCCCGGCACTGAGCATGGTCACTGGAAGCAGTTTCGTCATCGCCATGACCTCTCGGACGACTGATACGGCGCTAAGGTTCACGGCCGGGCGCTCAATTCATCAAATACGGGCTCTCCGCCGATCCAGGTCTGCCTGACGTTCAGGTTCGCGTCGAGGACGACAAGATCGGCGACCGACCCGGCGGCGAGGACGCCGTGCCCCTGCAGGCCCAGCTCCCGGGCCGGAGTGGTCGAGCACATCCGAGCCGCGTCTACCAGGCCCGCGCCCGCCTGCCCCACAAGACAGGCAAACGCCCTGTCCATCGTCAGCACGCTCCCGGCGATCGTGCCGTCATCGAGGCGGGCGACGTCTTCAACCGTGATGCGCCGGCCGCCGAGCATCGCTGTCGAGCCGCGCGGCAAACCCGATCCGGCTGTTCCGTCAGTGATGGCCATGATTCGCGACGGAGATTTGGCCGCGACGGCCACGCGCACCGACGCGGGGTGGACGTGGCGGCCGTCACAAATGATCTCGGCGCAAACATCATCGCTTGCCAGCACGGCGCCGACCATTCCCGGCTCGCGCGATGACATCGGCGTCATGCGATTGAACAGATGCGTCGCCTGGCGCGCGCCGGCGGCAATCGCGGCAAGCGATGTTTCGTAGTCCGCGCCTGAGTGGCCGATCGACACGATGATGCCTGACGCAACGAGGGCGCGGACCAGATCGAGCCCGCCGGACAACTCGGGCGCAACGGTCATGATCGCGATGTCAGGAATCGCCGAGAGAATCGCGCGATAGACGTCATCGTCATCGACCATTGACCACTGACCATTGGCCATCGCCAACTGCGGAGGCATTCGCAGACACGCGATCGGCTGGGCGCCGGCGAAGTCCTGGTTGATGAAATTGCTTTCGAGATGCGCGGGCAAGACGCGTGACGCGCGCACGTCCGGCGTTGCACGGAGCGCGCGGATCTCGTCGAGCACTGCGGTGAGATCCTGGGCCGAACACGCCACCGTCGTCGGGCAAAAGGCGGCGACGCCGTATCGCGGGAGCGCCCCGGCGATCGCCGCGATGGCGCCGTCACCGTCCTGCACGTCGCGCCCTGCGACGCCGTGCACATGCACATCGATGAAGCCGGGGACGATGATGTGGCCGGTGAGATCGACGCGGCGCTCACCGAAGGTCACCGTACGGAGGGATGCGCTGACCTCGGCAATCCTGCCGTGCTCGATCACGAGTGTGTGGTTGGCGGCGACCCGATCCGGAAGAACGAGATCGGCGCCGGCGAGAAGCGTGCGCATCATTCGCTGTATCGGCCTGCAACGGCCTCGCTGTATCGGCCTGCAACGGCCTGACGGCGGGTTAGCTTACCATCTGGGCATGTCTTCACCGTCTCAGACGTTCTATGCGAGCCGCTGGACCCGGGGCAATTTCTTGTTTCCAGCTCAAGTCGAAATTTCGCCGACCAGCGTCACGTTGCGCAAGCCGAAGCTGATCGGCAAGACCGAAGAGTCAATCCATATCGCGCACATCGCCTCGATCAAGATCGTCACGCACCTGCTGTTTTCGGATGTCGAGATCGAATCGAGCGGCGGCGAAACCCCGGGGCTGGCGCACGGCCACACCAAGGGCGACGCCATCGCCATGAAAGAATTGATCGAGAAGTACCAGACGGACTATTACAAACGCCAACCGTGAAACTCTAAATACCCATCGCGTGAAAGCCGCCGTCGACGAGCAGCACTTCCGCTGTCACGGCGCGGCCGGCGGGGCCGAGCAGGAAGATCGCGGCGTCGGCGACCTCCGCGGTTTCAACTGTCCGGCGAAGCGGGGCTCGGTCGCGGTAGGTTTGCAGGATGCCTGAAAATCCGGAAATGCCAGACGCCGCAAGCGTCTTGATCGGGCCGGCAGAAATCGCGTTGACGCGGATGCCCTTCGGTCCCAGGTCAGACGCGAGGTAGCGCACCGACGCTTCGAGCGCCGCTTTCGCCACGCCCATCACGTTGTAATTCGGGAAGACGCGGTCGGCGCCGAGATAACTCAGCGTGAGGATCGATCCGCCGCCACGCGCCTCCATCATCGGCACCGCCCGGCGGGACAACGCCACGAGCGAGAACGCGCTGATGTCGAGCGCCTTCTTGAAGCCTTCTCTCGATGTTTCGTAAAAGGGCCGCGCGAGATCTTCGCGGTCGGCAAACGCCGCGCCGTGGACGAGGAAATCGACGCCGCCGTGTGTCTCGCCGATCGCGGTGAAGACCGCGTCGATCTCGGAATCGCTGGTGACATCGAGCGGCAGGATGAGATCGGCTGCGCCGGCCGGCAGCGTGGCGGCGAGTTCGCGCACGCTTTCTTCGAGCCGTTCGCCCTGGTGCGTGAGGACGAGCGTCGCGCCCTCCGCAGCGGCGGCCTGAGCGATCGCCCACGAGATCGAACGTTTGTTGGCGACACCGACGATCAGTCCGACTTTTCCGGCAAGGACAGGCATGTCGCTCTTCTCTTTCTTCAGCTCGGCTGCTAGCGTGAAAAACGGCGGCCGTTCGATCGGCCGTCGCGGCTGTCTCGGTTTCGAATATTGCGCATCGTGAAATCCGGGAGCGGGCGCGGTGCGGCCGGAACAATGCCCTTCGGCAGCGCGGCGCGGATCAGCGGGCGGTGATACGTCTCTGCGGGAGGCGCTTCGGCGTCCGGCTCGCCGGCGGCTACGGTTTGAAAGTTTTCTGCGGGAGACGCCGGCTCGCAGGCGTCAACGGCCGGAGGGGGTTCCATTGGCGGCGCCGGCTTGACGAGATGGCCGTTGCCGTTTTCCAGCGGCTCGGTCGGACGCCGCAGCGGACGCTTGGCGTGCTTGTACGGATGTTCCGCTTCGCACGCGGTGCAACGGGTCAGGTGAATGTCTGCGCCCGTCATGACGACGATGGCGTGGTTGGTGATGCGTCGTTCGCGTGGACAGTAGTCATCCACAATATCGCCCAGACGCAGCGGTCGCTGCTCCATCAGATCCTTACTCCGAACATGTGTGTGGGCCTGCTTCCCGACGGCCTGGCCAGCTTTTTCCCGACGCCTTGGCAGGCGGGTGCGAGTGCTGCACCGAAGTTGAGTGAGCATACCGCTCACCGCCTGACATTGTCCAATCGGGCCGTCTTCGCGGCCTTGCCGGCCTTGTCGATCCACGCGAGCGCGGCATTGAGCGTCGCGTCCTCGCCGCGCGCAAGCGACTCGACTGAAATCGACTGCACTTCATCCGGCACGACGCCGGCGCCCTCGAGGCTTCGCCCTTTCGACGTCACGAAGTCGCCGACGACGTACTCGAGGACATCGCCGTTCGAGAGGCGCTTCGTCGATGCCGGCAACGCCGCGCCCATCGAGGTGCGGCCGAATACGCGCACGCGGCCGAGGTCCTGCAAGCCGCCCGCAAAGCACTCCGACGCGCTCGCGGACATTTCATCGACAAGAACGGCGACCGGTCCCGCGAAAGGTTTCACGGCGCGGCCATCCAGTGTCGAGCGGCGTGGATTGGCGATGAACTCGAGCTTCGGCACCAGACGCGTGCGCATCGTCCCGATCAGCGCCGGCGTGTCAAGAATCTGGCCCGCAAGGCCCATGATCATGCCGGCGAGACCGCCCGGGTTTCCGCGTAAATCAAAGACGAGCCCGTCGGCCGAACGAAACTCGTCGACGGCGGCAGCGACAGGCTCGTTCACCTGCGCCATCCAGACATTGAAACTGATCACACCGGCGCGGCGCCCTGCCGGTGTTTTCTCCGCGCGCCGCCCCACTTTCACGAGCATCGGCGGCAGATTACTGAAGCGAACGCGCTCGCCGCGCTCAACAAAGCGGCGGACGTTGATCGTGGCTTGCGTGGCATTCGGCGGCGGGGTGAGCACCTCAATGGCCGCCATCGATCCGTCGTGCCCGTGCAAACGCGCGAATGCGCGGCGATAGTTCAGGAGAGGCGACGAATCAGGCATCAGAAACTGACCGTCGATGCCGATGATCAACTGGCCCATTCGCAGGCCCGCCTTCTGGGCCGCAGAATCCGGCTCGACGCGCGTGATGATCACGCGCCCCGCATACGGACGGATCTCGATGCCGACATGAGCCTCGCCGCCAAGCGCGAACTCGCTCGTCGAGCCGCCGGCCGGAAGCAGCGCGAAGTGCGAACGGCCCAGGCGGCCGAGCATGTCGTTAATGACTTTGTGTGTTTCATCGATCGACGGCGAGGCGGCCGCTTTCGGCCGAAGCTCGTCGCGCACCGCCTGCCAGTTCAGGCCGCCGAACGTGGGGTCGTAATATGCGTCGTTGATGGTCTGCCAGACTTCGTCAAAGAGCCGCGCGCCCGTCGTCTGCGCCACGGGCGCAGCCCAGACGAGCAACAACACGGCGAGGAGCGCCTTCACTTGATGAGCGCTTTGATTGCCGGCGGCAGTTCCCAGGCCGATGCCGGGACGACGTCGTACTCGTAGGACGTCATGCGGATGACCTGGTCGAACCCCATCGCGTTCTGGACCATCACCGTCGGCTGCATGAACACGCCGAATTTCTTGAACTCGCCGGCGCTGGTCGTCGTCGGCATCGAGCCCATCGGCGTTTCGGAGATCTTCTCCATGCCGATCGGGAAGAAGGTTTCGGCGTCGAGAAAGACCGTGCTTTCCGAGTTGAACTTCGTCACGACGTGCAACTTGTACGCCGGTCGATTGCCAAACTTCGTGTTCTCGAGCGTCGTCGCTTCTTTCACGATGTCGGGACCGTTGAATGAGCTGTCGAACTGCGCTTCGCTGATTGCGTCGGCCAGCGCCTTGCCGGTCATGAGGGCAGGACCGCTCATCGGATCCATGGACCAGCAGATCTTGCCGTCGCAGCCGTTTTCGATCGTGCCGATGCCCGGGATCGTGACGGTGAGGCGAACCTTGTCGGGCCTCGCCTGGATGATCTCGACGGTGCCGGTGAGGTTCTGGGCGGCCATCTCGAAGGTGCCGCGCGCGCGAACGGACTTGACCGCTTTGTACGCCTCGAGCCCGCCCATAGCAGCGGCGGATTTTGCCAGCAACTCGCTCGCCTTGGGCAGCGCTTCCTTCGCCACGCCCTGGGCCAGCATCGCGTGGCTGGACGCCACCACCAAGGTCAACGCCATCAACACAGCCGACTTCAAACTCTTTGTCATCGTTTGCTCCTGTCACTCCGATAATACTGGCTGTCCATGCTCAAAGGTTCCCGACCGGCGATTGTCAAACGTATCCAACCGATTTCGATTCACGGCCAGGTGTCCCTGGACGTCTTTTGGACTGATCCTGACGATGCCGAGGGAGAGATCCGGCATGCGCGGGTCGGCGACGAGATGGTGCCGAGAGATATGGCGCCCGGAGATCGCGTCGAGCTCCACTACATGCTGGGCGCGGTCACGAAAATCACGAAGTGATCGTCCGGCCCCGGGTTTCGGGGATGAAGGCCCAGCACATGGCGGCCAGAAGGTACGCCATCGCCGCGATACTGATGGCGGCCGGGAACCCGTGGGTTTTCGCGAATCCGCCGACGAGCCACGGCGCCGCGGCGCTGGCGATGCGGCCGAGATTGTAAGTAAAGCCCTGCGCCGTCGCCCTGACGGATGTCGGGTACAGCTCGGCCGTCACAGCGCCGAAGCCGCTGAAAAATCCCGTGGCGAAAAATGACGTGATCGGGCCGAGCAGGATCAACAACCATCCGTTCGTTGTCGATGTGTAGGCCCACACGCACAGGGACGCAAGCACGAGGTAGGTGACATACGCGCGCTTGCGGCCGGTCGCGTCGCTGATGAATCCAAACGTCACGTAGCCGAACCACATGCCGATCTGATTGATGAAGACAAGCCCGTTCATCGCGCCGGAGGTGAAGCCGGCGCCGCCGGACGACACTGGAAGTGAAAGGTACGCCGGAATCCACGAATTGAATCCCCACCAGGCGAAGAGGCAGAACGCGTTCATCAACGTCAGGAAGACCGTGATCCGCAGCATGGGTCCGGCCAGGGCTGCGCGAATCGCGCCGCGCTTCGGAGATTCGGTGCGCGTGCGCGTCCAGATCGCGGGCTCTTCGACACTCTTGCGGACCCATAGCGTGAAAAACGCGGGCAGTACACCGACGAAGAAGACCACGCGCCAGTCGAAACCGAGCACCGTCTGAACGAGGTACACGACCGCGGCGGCAAGCGCGTAGCCGATCGCCCACGAGCTTTGCATGAAGCCGAGCGCGCGGCCGCGCACGCGATCCGGCCAGGTTTCGGAGACGAGGGCGGCCCCGCTCGCCCACTCGCCGCCCATGCCAAAGCCCAGAAAGATCCTGAACACGGCCAGTTGAACGGCCGACTGCGCGAATCCGCATGCGGCCGTGAAGATCGAATACAGGAGCACGCTGAACATCAGCGCGCGCGTGCGGCCCATCTTGTCGGCGATGACGCCGAAGAAAATCCCGCCGGCCGCCGCCGCGATGAGCGTGACCGAGCCAATCCATCCGGCGGTGGTCGAATCCAATCGAAGGTCGCGGATGATCGACGTCACGACGAGCGCGTAGAGCATGACGTCGAAGGCGTCGAGCATCCAGCCGAGTGACGCGGCGATCAGCGCTTTTTTCGCAACCGCGTCGCCCTCGTGCCACCAGCCGAACAGACCCGACGAGCCGAAGAGCCCTTTACGTTCCATATCCGCCTCCGCCTGGGGTTTCGATCTTCAAACGGTCGCCCTTGCGCAACGTCATCTGTACCTTGCCGGGCAATTTCTGTTCGTGCCCGTCGCGAATGAGCGTGTTGCGTCCCGGCGAACCGGAAGCGCCGCCTTGAGCGCCGTAGGGTCCGCGTTCGCGCCGGTCCGACAACAACGTGACCGAAGTCTCGGTCAACATCTCATACTCACGCACGACGCCGTCGCCGCCGCGAGCCGCGCCCGCGCCGCCGCTGCCTTTGCGCAACGCGTACTGCGTGATCCGAACCGGCAGGTAATGCTCGATCGCTTCAACCGGGGTGTTGCGCGTATTGCTCATGTGCGTGTGGACGCCGCTCAGCCCGTCCATCCCCTTCCGTCCGCCCATCCCGCCCGCCATGGTCTCGTAATACGCAAAACGCGAAGGGGACGTACCCCGCCCGGAGGGGGACGTACCCCGGGGAGAGAGGGACGTACCCCCGAGCGTGATGTTGTTCATCGTGCCCTGGCTGGCGGCGGGCATCCGGTCGGGCAGCGCTTTTCCCAAAGCGCCGAAAACGACGTCCGTGATGCGTTGCGATGTTTCGACGTTGCCGCCGGCGACGGCGGCGGGCCGCTCGGCGTTCACGATCGTGCCGGACGGTGCGATGACTGTGAGCGGGCGCGAGACGCCCGCGTTGTAGAGCACATCTTCATCGACAAGACAGCGAATCGCGTAGAGACACGCCGACAGCGTGATCGCGAAGTTCGCGTTCACGCTGCCTTCGACCTGCGGGCCGGATCCGGTGAAATCGACGGTCGCGTGCGCGCCCTGTTTTCCGCGGCCCGGCGTGATCGTCAGCTTCGCGCGGATCGGCACGGGCGCGTCGCTGAAGCCGTCGTTGTCGAGCGCATCCTCGAACTCGTAGACGCCCGCGGGGACCTTGCCGATCGCCGCGCGAACGACGCGCTCCGTGTAATCCTGCAGCGCCTTTGCAAACCCGATCGCACGGCCGCGGCCGTACTTCCTGACGACATCGAGAAGCCGGCGCTCAGCCACACGATTCGCGGCGATCTGCGCGGAGAGATCGCCTTCGCGCTCGTCGGGCGTCCGCACGTTGGCGAGAATCAGGTTCCAGACGTCTTTGACGATCGCGCCGCCCTTCACGAGCAGGATCGGCGGAATGATGAGGCCTTCCTGATAGATCTCGCGTGCGACGGGCATCGACCCGGGGCTCATGCCGCCCACATCCGAATGATGCGCGCGATTGGCCACGTAAAACGTCGGCGCCTTCTCTTTGCCGACGAAGACCGCCGAGACCAGCGTGATGTCCGGCAGATGCGTGCCGCCTTGAAACGGATCGTTGAGCACGACGATGTCGCCGCGCTGCATTGGGACGGAATCGATGGCCGCGCGAACTGACAGCGGCATCGCGCCGAGATGCACCGGCATGTGATCGCCCTGTGCGATCGTCTCGCCATCGGCGTCGTAGACGGCGCACGAGTAGTCGAGCCGTTCCTTGATGTTCGGTGAAAACCCCGTGCGGCACAGCGTGACGCCCATCTCCTCGGCAATCGCGAGGTAGATGTTCTTGAAGACCTCGAAATCTATCGCGTGCATATGAGGTTCCCGAGCGAGTCCGTGCGCCACTTCCATCCCGCCGGCACAAACGCCGTCGCTTCCGGCCCCGTGATGACCTTTGGCCCCCTGGAAAACGACATCGGGTGTCGTTTTTCCGAAAACGACACCCGATGTCGTTTCCCTAGAGTCGGCTTCTGTGCTTTACCGGTCGCCACGACGCGGATGTTGACGACTTCGACGGCCCGGTCCGGATTCGAATAGCCGTAGGTCTTGCCGTGGAGCCGGTGGAACACGGCCTGGAAGTTCGGCGTGAACGGCAGCGAGATTTCGTAGGACTGGCCGGCGTACCGGACATCGATCCATTTCGTGCAAACGGCTTTGGGCCCTCTGAGCCCTTCCGTCGCCAGGTCGGCGCGGCCGGCGGCCACGAGCGGGGCAAAGCGCTGTTCGAGCTCGCGCACGGAAAGATCACCGGCGCGCATGAGCACGCTGGCGGTGTAGTCCTTCGTCACATCGGCCATCAGCATCCCGAGCGCGGACAACACGCCCGCATGGCGCGGGATGATGACCGTCTTCATCTCCAGCGCGTCGGCGATTTCGCACGCATGCATGCCGCCGGCGCCGCCGAATGCGAGCAGCGCAAAGTCGCGGGGATCGTGACCGCGTTCGACAGAGACAACGCGAATCGCGCGCTCCATATTTGCGTTCGCCACGCGAATCACACCACGCGCAAGCTTTGTCACGGAGACCTTCATGGCCTTCGCCAGCGGCCCTGCCGCGGTTTTCGCGCGGGCGGCGTCGAGCGTCATCTTGCCGCCGAAAAATTTTTTCGCGTCGAGCCGGCCGAGAATGAGATTCGCATCGGTGACCGTCATCCGCGTGCCGGCGCCGTAACATGCGGGGCCGGGCACGGCCCCCGCACTCTCGGGACCCACGCGCAACGCGCCGCCGGAATCAATCGACGCGATCGATCCGCCGCCGGCGCCGACCGTGTGTATGTCAATGATGGGCACGCGCACCGGGAACTCGCCGACCCGCCCGTCGGTTGTGGTGCGAATGCGGTCATCACTCCCATCAATCAGGCTGACGTCGGTCGACGTGCCGCCCATGTCGAACGAAATCACATTCCCGAAGCCCGCCGCGCGAGCGACGGCTTTGGCGCCAACCACGCCCGCGGCGGGACCGGAGAGCACGGTGCGAACGGCCTGCGCGCGCGCGGCGCCGGCGGAAATCGACCCGCCGTTCGATTGCATCACCGACAGGCGCGCGGCTTCGCCAAGCGACGCTTCCAGACGCGCCAGGTAGCGGTCCATCAGCGGCGTCACGTAGGCGTTCACCACCGTCGTGCTCCACCGCTCGAACTCGCGATATTCCGGCAGCACTTCGAATGACGTGCAGACGCTGAGACCCGCCGCCCGCAGCGCAGCGGCGACCTGGTTCTCGTGAACGGGGTTCGCGTACGAATGCAGGAGACAGATTGCCGCGATGTCCGCGCCCGACGCCTGAATATTCACGACCAGGCGCGACAATTCCATGGCGTTGACCGGCGTCAGCACTTGACCGCCGGCATCCAGACGTTCGCGGATGGCGAAGACGAGCGAGCGCTCGACAAGCGGGGCGCGCGGCTTGACGAAGATGTTGTAGAGCTCCGGCCGCGTCTGACGGCCAATGTGAATGACGTCCTCGAATCCGGCGGTCGTCACAAGCGCGACCCGCGCGCCTCGTCGTTCGAGCACCGCGTTGGTCGCGACGGTCGAGCCATGGACGACATCGGCGGAGTCGGCGCCGCCGAGGGCGCGAAGACCTTCGAGAATTGCGCGGGACGGATCGTCGGGGGTCGATCGGACTTTGTGGGTCGTCAGGCCGTCGCGGTCAACGCGAACGAAGTCAGTGAACGTCCCGCCCGTGTCAACGCCGATTCTCATGGCCCCGGGGGATTCTACAGAGTCCGGGAGTCCAGCGTCGGTCCAGAGTCCATAGGCGGTTCAGCGTCCACGGTCGGTCCGCAAATAAAAAAGGCCCGCGTTTAGCGGGCCCTAGTAGGCAACCAGGCTCCCCAGCAAGCCCGGAACGTTCGTCCCGGGCATCAAGTTACCCGATCCACCTCAAACGCAAAGGCCGTGCCCGACGGGTCTGCTGGGAAGTATGCCGTGAAAGCAGAACAGGCGCCGTTTCCGGCGCCTGTTTCTGTTTCCAGAATTACATTTCTAGCGAGCGATATGACAAGTACGCAGCCTGGTCCAACCTACACCATCGCGCCTTCGGGGTATTGCAGCGCAAGGCGGAGTTCTTTGGTCAGTTGGTCGACGCCGCTGCCCGTGCGTTTCCATGCGCCGTCGGTCTCGAAGCGCAGGTCGCCGATCCGGCGTCCCCACGGCGCGATGATGCGGCCGATGGCGCGGAAGTCCGCGCGGTCGGCGTGCTGCTGGTCGAGTTGTTTGATGATCTCGGGCGTCACGCGGATGAACGCGCGAAGGGCGCTCGCGGATTTGATGCTGTACTTCCGCCCGTTCCACGCCGCGCCAAACACGGTCGCGACCTGCTTGAAGTAATTCACGTAGAACTTCTTGGCGTCTTCATCTCGAAAACCATCGCCGCGCTTGCCTTCACCGAACGCGTTGGTCGCGAAGAGTTTCTTCAGCTCCTGCGCGAGCGGCGCCTGCGACACGCGGCCGCGGCCGACGCCGAGCAATTTGATTTCGCCGTTGAGCGGCGAATCTTCCTTCTCCGACAGCGCGCGGATGACGTCGTGCGCCGCGGCGAGCGCCGCGTCGCGGTACAGCTGCCGGCCCGAGAGCGACACGAGATGCGACGGATTCAGCCGCGTGTGCTTCGCGTTGATCGTGACGAACATCTGCACGAGATGATCTTCCGGAAGGCGGTCGAAGATCACCGCCGGCACCGTGAAGTTCTCGCCCGCAAACTGCTCCATGCCCGCGTGCAGCGCCAGCAACCGGTGCTGCCCGTCGATCGCGCGCAGAATACCTTCGCGCTCCGGCACTTTCAACATGCCGAGCGCCGAGTCGCCGTCGATCGATTCAAACTTCAGCGGCTCGTCGCACGAGATGATGACGGCGCCAGGAATCGACGGAAGATCGCGCGCCAGCCGGCACTGCTCGTAGTACTGCACGAGCTCGTCGATCTTTTTTCTGATGATCTGGCGCTGGTAGGCTTTCTCGTTCGACGCGATGCGCCGCTCGAGCAAATCCCAATGCACCTTCGACTGATTCGCGTTGCCGCGGACCCCCGACGAACTCTGCTCGCCGTAACTGAGCACCTCGAAGCGAACTAACTTATCGATATCTTTGGCCGTCAGGCATGCCTGATAGAATTGCACGCCAAATTGCTGCATCCGGAGCGCCGCGACACTGATCATAGGCAGCCGCGATTTTATGTGGCTCCTTGTACCAATCTCAAGCACCGCTCCCGGCCTGCCGTCGTCAAGTTTTTGACACTTTCAAGCACTGTTAGGCATCTAAACCATGCTGTATCAAGGAGTTACACCGATGAAATTCATTTCAAAGCGGATGACCCTCCTGGCCGGAGTCATTCTTTTTTCTTGGGCCGTCGCCACAACCCCCGCCCAACAGATGGTCACGGAGACCCGCGACCCCAAACAGGCCCAGGACGAAGATTTCGCGAAAGCCTACAAAGAATGGACCGGCGAGCCGCGTTTCGGCAGCCCGCTGGTTGATCACCTCCCGAAGGTCCCCGGCGTGCCCAGCCCGAAAGACGTGCTCGGGTACCACATCGGCGCGCCGCGGAAACTCACCTATTACGCCGACATCCTGAAGTACTACCGCGCGCTCGAGAAAGCGCTGCCGGGACGCGTGAAGGTCGAGACCATCGGCAAGTCCGATGAAGACCGCGAGCTCGTCGTCGTCTGGGTCAGCTCTGACGCGAACATGAAAGTGCTGAAACAGAACCGCGACAACCTCGGCAAACTCGCCGATCCGCGCGGACTGACTGCCGCGCAGATTCAAACGCTGATCGCGACCACCAAACCGCACTACCACCTGATGGGCGGCCTGCACAGCGGCGAGACGGGCCCGTCAGAAATGCTGATGGAGCTTGTCTATCGCCTCGCGACGGAAACGTCGCCGATGATCAACCAGATCCGCAACAACGAGTTCGTGTCGGTGACGCCGGTCGCCGACGCGGACGGCCGCGATCGCAACGTCGACTGGTTCTACGCGGGTCTCGACGCCAACGCGGCGAACTCGGCAGCGACAGCTGCGAGTTCGCCCGCCGCAGCTGCGGCGCCAGCCGCGGGAGCGCCGGCGGGCCCCGCGGTCAACATCGGCCAGCTGCCGTACTGGGGCAGGTACGTGTTTCACGACAACAACCGCGACATCAATTTGTCCCAGGTCCAGATGCGCGCGTTCACGGACTGGTACCTCACGGCACATCCGACGATCACGCACGACCTGCACGAATCGCTGTCGCTGCTCTACACCTACAGCGGCGGGCCGCCCCAGAATCCGAATCTCGATCCGCTGCTCTTCTCGGAGCTCCCGTTTTTCGCGAACTGGGAGATGGCGCAGATGGCCAAGTGGGGCATGCCGGGCGTGTACACGCACGCCTTCATGGACGGTTGGTCGCCGGGCTACCTCGGCGCCGTCGCCTACAACCACAACGGCATGATGAAGATGTACGAAACGCAATCGGGCCGCGACACCACGCCCGGCGCCGCGGGCGCGGCGAATGCCGGCGCGGGCCGCGGTGGTGAGGGCGGCGCAGGCCGCGGCGGTGAAGCGCCGCAGGCCGCGGGCCGCGGTGATGGTGGCCGTGCAGGCGCCCCGCCGGCGCAGGGACGCGGCGGCTTCCAGCCGCCGCCGACCGGGCGCGGTGGCGACCAGGAGCGCGAGTGGTACCGCGGCATTCCCGTGCCGCCGAACGCCGTCGCCAACTTCACGCGCCGCAACAACGCGAACTACATGCAGACCGGCGTGCTGTCTTCGCTCCAGTTGCTCTCGATGTTCCCGAACGTGATGGTCGAGAACTTCTACGTGAAGACACGCAACTCGATCGAAGACGGCAAGACGAAGGCGCCGTTTGGTTTCGTCATTCCCGTGCAGAAAGACATGACGAAGGCTGCTGATCTCGTGAACATTCTCCGCGCGCAGGCCATCGAAGTCGGCGTGGCGACGTCGGAAATGAAGTTCGGCGACGCGACCTACGCCGCCGGCTCCTACGTGATCAAACGCGATCAGCCATACGGCCGTCTCGCGAAAAACTTCCTCGAGAAGCAGAACTATCCCGACGCGCGTCTCCAGAGCTACGACGACAGCGGCTGGACGATGGGCTATGCGATGGGGGTGGACGTGAAGCCGATCGCCGACAAGGCAGTCTTATCGGTCGCGACGACACCGGTCACGAGGGTGACCCTGAAGGGCACGTTCAAGGGAACGGGCACGGCGGCGATGGCCATCGCGCACTACGGATCGAACAACATGATCGCGTTCCGCTACGCCACTAAGAATGTTGCAATGCGTGTCGCCGAGGCGTCATTCACTGCAGAGGGCACTGAGTTCCCGGCCGGCTCGTTCATCGTCACGGGCGGCGACCTGGCTGCGGTCAAGGCAGCCGCCGACAAGTTCGGCCTCACGGCGGCGAACCTGGGTTCGGCGCCGACGGTGGCGTCGCACGACGCGGATCTCCCGCGCGTCGCGATCTACTCGCAGTGGAGCCAGACGCAGGAAATCGGCTGGTACCGCTTCAGTTTCGACAAGTTCGGCATTCCCTTCGACCTGATCTACAAGGAACGCGTCGTCAAGGGCGACCTCAAGAAGGACTATGACGTCGTCGTCATGGCGATGCAGCAGTTGGGCCGCACGCAGGTGATGGCGCCGAAGGCCGCGCGGCCTCAGCCGTACAAGAAGAACGACCGGCAGAAGTTTGTCGGGATGTACGGCGAGACCGATGACATGTCGGGCGGCTTCGGCCAGCCGGGCGTCGACGCGTTCGCGAAGTTCCTCGAGGATGGCGGCACGCTGATCGCCGTGCAGGGCGCGGTGCAGTTCCCGATTCAGTTCGGATTCGCGCGTTCGGTCGACACGGAACCGCCGACCGACGTCGTGCACCAGAAGCCGCTCATCATGGCGGAGACCGTGAAGACCAACAGCGTCGTGATGTACGGCTACGACAAGGCGTTCCCGGTAAAACTCACGCAGGGCGCGTTACTCTTCCGCGTGGGGATGGCCGACCAGCAGAATGTGGTGGCGCAATACACCGGCGGCGATGACTCAGTGTTGAGCGGCATGATCACCGGCGCCGCGAACCTGAGCCGCCGCGCGTTCGTGGTGGATGTGCCGGGCGCGAACAACGGCAAGGGCCGCGTGATCATGTTTGCGAACAACCCGATCTACCGGTGGCAGAACCACGGGGAGTTCAACATGGTGTTCAATTCCATCATCAACTGGAACGACTTGAGTAAGTAAGAAGTCACAAGTCATAAGTCACAAGACTGGAGGGCCGGCTGAACATCGCCGGCCTTCTTTTTTTCGTAGGTGCGGACCTTGAGGTCCGCGCGCGCGGAACTATTGCGGAGAGACCAGGCCGACCAGAACTTTCGGCCCCGTCGGCGCTGGAACGCCGCCGGCCGGTTCGATGGTGACGGCGACGGCGACCGGGTCGGTCGCAGCCCCTGCGGTGATCGGCATCGTTCCTATGACCGAACCGTCCGCGGCCACGGCGAACGTGCCGATGCTCACGGGCGCGGTCTTGGTCACAACCCACAACTGATAGATCTTTCCGGCGGCCAGTTGCGGCAGGTTCGAGGCGACGAGGACCATGCCTTTCGTCGGGCTCATCACAACACTCGCGGTGGCGAAGGGCGCGTCGGGCTGGCCTGCGAGCGCAATGCGGACGGCGTCAGGCGCGCTCAGCACCGCGACTCGTTCAGACAATCCGTTGAGCTGACGCTCCATCGACGCGACACGCGCATCAGCAGCGGCTTTTCCGGCCAGGGCTTCGGTGACGCGCTGGCGTTGCATCATCGCGAAGAAGCCGGTCGCCGCCATAAGCGCGATCGAAGCTGCGGCCACCATCCACGGGACGAGAGTCGAGTGATTCTTGTGAATCTGGTGAGTCGTGTGAGTCATTCGGTTATTCGGCGAATTCGCTGATTGATTCACAGGATTCATCCGATTCGCTTGATTCACACGATTCAGCACGGCGTCTCTGAGATGCACCGGCGGTTCCTCGGCGATCGCGCTCAATCCAATCCCGCCGACGACTCTTCGCAGATCCGCAAGCTCCGCGCGGCAGTCGGCGCAGGTCGCGAGATGCGCTTCGAGCGCGCGAGCCTCGGCGCCATCGAGCGCATCTCCTCCTCCAGGAGCCCCATGGGCTCCTAGCGCGTAGGCGGCGATCGCGTCGTCGTATTGCGGGTGGGCGCTCATCGGGGGGCGCTCACGGATGACAACGCGGCGCGCAACGAGTGCAGGGCCGTCCGCATGCGGGTTTTGACGGTGCCGAGCGGTGTTCCGGTCTCCTTGGCGATTTCAGATTGTGACAGACCTTCGAAGTAAGCGAGGTCGATGAATTTGCGCTGCTCGGCAGGCAGGCTCTCGAGGGCGGCGCCGACCCGGGCGGCGTCCGAGCTGCTCATGGCCAGGGCCTCCGGTGTCAGTGACTTTGAGAGGCTGGCCTGCAGGATCGGGACGGGGTCGTTCGGCTGGTCGAGGTCGGGCCGGGCTTTCCGGGATCGCAGTTTGTCGATCGCCCTGGTGCGGGTCATCATGACCAGCCATCCGGCGACAGACGCGCGGTTCTGCTCGTATTTCTTCGCGTCGCTCCAGACTTTGGCGAAGACGTCCTGGACGACTTCCTCCGCATCCTCCTGCCTGGCGAGAATGCGCTTGGCCAACCCGAAGACGACCCGGGCGTGGGCGTCGTACAGCTCTCCCAAGGCTTCGGTCGATCCTGACGCGATCGCGGTCATTAGCTGGTGGTCACTCACCACTATCTACGGACGCCTCGACCAATCAGATGGACCCCACCATGTGACGAAAACATAGGCCTCAGGCTATACGGTCGCGGCCGCGAGGGCTGTGCTGAACTGCTCAAATCCGATTTTGGAAGAGGGCCGTAGGACTGAGTGCGGCCGGGCATGTTGCCTCGGCCCTGAGATTGATGGAGATGGCAATGAAGATCAACGGTCTTGTAGCGGCGGCTGTGATTGCAGCGGCCACGGTGGTTTCGGCGCAGGAAATGACGAAGATGGTCGGCGGCGCGGAGATGTTCCCGTCGAAGAACATCATCCAGAACGCGGTCAACTCGAAGGATCACACGACGCTCGTTGCGGCGGTGAAGGCGGCGGGGCTCGTGGACACGCTTTCCGGCGCCGGTCCGTTCACGGTGTTCGCGCCGACGAACGACGCCTTCGCGCAGCTGCCGGCCGGCGCGGTCGACGGCCTGCTGAAGCCGGAAACCAAGGGCACGCTCACCAAGGTCCTCACCTATCACGTGGTGGCGGGCAAGTGGAGCGCGGCGCAGATCATGAAGGGCATCAAGGACTCGAAGAACGGCAAATACGAAATCACGACCGTCTCGGGCGGCAAGCTGTGGGCCATGTTGGACAAGCCGGGCGGGAAGAACGTCGCCATCTCGGACGAAAAAGGCGGCAAAGCGTGGGTGACGATCGCCGACGTGAACCAGTCGAACGGCGTGATCCACGTGGTCAACGCTGTTCTGATGCCTAAGTAACAACACGGGTGCACGGGTTCACGGGTTCACCGGTGCGCGTAAGAACTCGGGAACAAGGGGGCCTGTGCGGCGGCGCTGCCATAACGTCGCAAGACCCAGCATCAGCAATGTGAAGACCGCGTACGCCGCGAGCCATCCCGCGAGGGAGAGTTCGTGGCGTAGCGGGTATGTGGGGAATCCATAGACGACTTCGACGTGGACCCAGTAGACGAACAGCGACGTCTTGCCGAAGACGAGCATCGGGCTCCAGCGCCCGGCGGTCGTTCGCTGCATCCACAGCCACGCAAGGTAGAACAGTTGCAGCATCACACCGATGCGGAGCAGGAACCACGATGTCGAGTTAGTCCAGAACGCCGACGGGGTCAGCGCTGGAATGAATGATCCGGCGTACGCGGCGGCGAAGATCACGATCCCGGCAATCGCAATCCGGATGTGCAGGGCTCGGTCCTGTGATGAATCGCGCGGCGCCGCGAGCACGCGGCCGAACCAGGCGCCGGCAAAAACAAATCCGCCCCACGGCAGCACGCTGAAATTACCGTTCGCACTGATCAGCCGCACGTAGCCTTGAAGCCTGTCGCCGACGAGAAGCGGCCACGACCATCCACCCGCGTACTGCGCAAGGATCACAGAGAGGCCGGCCGGGACGAGCAACCACATCGCGGATGATCGGGGCGTGCGGCCGCGCGCCCAGCACCAGGCCGCCATCACCATCGAAATGCCCATCACATTGAGGATGTCGACCTTGAGGATGCTCGCCAGCGTTGAAGTCGGCGAGAGCATGAACGACTGCAGCCGGAAGATATAGGCCATCAGCACGACCTGCCATCCGCGCTTCTGCACCGCCCAGCTGGCCTCAGCGACGGACTGCCCTTTTCTCACGTGCGATGCTGCAGCCAGGCTCACGGAAACGCCGGCGAGAAACAGAAACAGCGGCGCCGCCCATCCGGCAAGAAACTGCAACAGCTTGAATCGCATTTCGCCGCGCACGAGCGCGTCGGTCACCGTCCAGGCATCGAGGGTGTGGGCCTCGATCATGATGACGACGGCGAGGCCGCGTAACCAGTCAATGTGCCTGAGTCTGGCGCCGGGCGGCGCCGGCGATCCGGCGCTAGGCGGCGTCGACCATCCGGCGCTAGGCGCCGGTAAACTCGATGCTGGTCGTGAAGACAAGGTCCTGCCGGAGTGTATTCGACACCGAGCAGTATTTCTCGTGGGAGAGCGCGATGGCGCGCTCGACGGCATCCTGCGGCACGGTGCCTGTCACGCGAAACGTCAGATGCACCTTGGTGAACCGCTTCGGCGCTTCCGGCGCGCGCTCGCCGGTGAACGAGACGGTCAACCCTTTCAGGTCGTGGCGACCCTTCTGAAGGATGTGCACGACATCCATCGCCATGCAGCCCATGAGGGCCTGCGCCAGCAGCGTCATCGGCGAATACAAACCCTCGCGGCTGCTCGCCAGCTTCAGCTCCGGTGAATCAGGACCGGCATGAAAATCGAGTTCGGAATCCCAAACGAGTGAAAGGCCCATCGATTGAATCTAGCAGAGTTGCAGAGTTGCAAGGTTTCAGAGTTATCTGAAGAGAAAATCCAGCGCGACGTTGGCGAGAGCTCGCACGCCGACCGGGAGCGCGGCTTCGTCCATGTCGTAGAACTCGGTGTGCCACATCGCGGTGATGCCCTTCGCTTCGTTCCTGATGCCGACGAAGAAATAGAAACCCGGCATCTGCTGCTGGAAGTACGAAAAATCCTCCGACACCATCTGCAGGGGCGGCGTGATGATCTTGTCGCCGAAGACGGTCTTGAGCGCCGAGATCGACGCGGCCGAGAGCGCCGGCTCGTTGAACGTCACTGGCGCGTTCGTGAAGTAGTTGAGCTCGTAGGTGGCGCCGTAGCTTGATGTCACGCCCTTGAGAATCGCGTCCATCTTGTTCTTCACGGTCTCCGGCCCGTCCGCGCTGAACGTGCGGACGGTGCCCTCCATCTCGACGCTGTCGGCGATCACGTTGTAGCGGTTGCCGCCGCTGATGCGGCCCACCGTGAGGACGGTCGGCTGCTGCGCGTCGATCTGCCGCGACGGAATCGTCTGAAACGCGGACACGATCTGCGCCGACATCGGAATCGGGTCGATCCCTGTGTGCGGCATCGCGCCGTGCGTCTTCTTGCCGATCACTTTCAGCGTGAAGCGGCTGGCGCTCGCCATGGCGGGCCCGCTGCGAACGCCGATCGAGCCGACAGGAATCTGCGGATCGAGATGCAAACCGAAGATCGCGTCCGGCTTCGGATTCGCCAGCCCATTCGCCTCGATCATGCGCAGCGCGCCCGTCTTGCCGCCGTCCGGATCGCCTTCTTCGGCCGGCTGAAACACCAGCATCACTGTGCCCGGAATGTCGGCGCGCATCCGGCTGAGCACGTCAGCGACGCCGAGCAGAATCGACGTGTGCCCGTCATGGCCGCATGAATGATTCACGTTCGGCACGAGCGATCTGTACGCGGGCGCGATTGCTTCCTGGATCGGCAGCGCGTCCATATCCGCGCGAATCGCCACGACCTTGCCGGGCTTCCCGCCTTTCAGAATGCCGATGACGCCCGTGATCCCGACGCCGGTGCGTACTTCGTCGAATTTCAGCGCGCGCAGTCTGTCGGCGACCAGCGCGGCCGTCCGCGTCTCGCGAAAGCCGAGCTCCGGATGCGCGTGAATATCCCGGCGCGTCGAAATCAACGCCGGCGTGATCTCAGCCGTGATCGCATCAACGCGCGAGCGAAGCGCCGCCGGCGCGCCGGCGGGCTGTGCCGACAGCGCGACTGACGCCAGTGCAACGGCTATCACCTTGGAGGGCCATGGAGAACCATGGAGAACAGTTTGCTTAAGGCTCTTCATAAGAATTGGTTCCCCATGGCCCTCTATGGCCCCCCAAGGTGAAATGCTTTTTGAATGATAATCCGGGTATGTCGAAGATCTTGCTCACCTTGCTGGCTATTGCGTTTGTGGCCCCCGCGCTGATGACTTTGCAGGCCCAGGCGCCCGAGCCGAAACGCGCGGCGAGTACTGACCCGCTCATGGCGCGCGCGATGCGCCTGTTGAAGGACGCGCCGATCATCGACGGCCACAACGACTACCCGTGGGAAGTGCGGGAGAAAGCCAGGAAAGACGTCGACGTCTTCGACCTCCGCAAAACCACGCCGCTGCACACTGACTTTGCCAGGCTGCGCGCCGGCGGCGTCGGCGGGCAGTTCTGGTCCGTGTACGTTCCGGGCGATATTCAGAAGGCTACAACTATTAACGGCGTGACCTCCGCTGGTGTCTCCCCCGTCACCGCCACGCTCGAGCAGATCGACATCGTCCATCGCATGATCGCGAAGTATCCCGACACGCTCGAGCTCGCGCTCACGGCTGACGACATCGTCCGCATTCAGAAGCAGGGCAAGATCGCGTCGCTCATCGGCATGGAAGGCGGCCACGCGATCGATAGCTCGGTCGGCGTGCTGCGCGACATGTACCGGCTCGGCGCGCGTTACATGACGCTCACGCACAACGTGAATCTCCCGTGGGCCGACGCGGCCGCGGAAGCGCCGGCGCTCAACGGCATCAACAAGCTCGGCGAAGACATCCTTGCCGAGATGAATCGGATCGGCATGCTGATCGACCTCAGCCATGTCTCGCCGGATGTCATGCACGCGGCGCTCCGCGTCTCGACGGCCCCCGTGCTCTTTTCGCACTCGTCGGCGCGCGCCATCAACGATCACGTCCGCAACGTGCCTGACGCGATCCTGCAGCAGCTTCCGAAGAACGGCGGCGTGGTGATGGTCACATTCGTGCCCGGCTTCATTTCTCCCGAAGTCAACGCCTACAACAAGAAGGACGAGGCGTTCCGCAAGGCGAACGCGTCGCCGGTGGCGACAGTGAAACAGGTTGCCGACCACATCGACCACATCAAGAAGATTGCGGGCATCGATCACGTCGGGCTCGGCGGCGACTTCGACGGCATCACGGACGTCATTCAAGGGCTGGAAGACACGTCCAAATACCCGAATCTGATCGTGGAATTGCTGAGGCGCGGCTACACGGACGCCGACGTCAAGAAGATCACCAGCGGCAACATTCTGCGGGCGCTCCGCGGCGCCGAGGCCGCGGCGAAACGCTCGTGACCGCCGCGGCCGCGATCCTGATCGTCGCGCTCGGCGATTCAACGACGGCGGGGACGCCGTTTTTCAAGTCGCCGGTCGAAGCGGCGCCGAACGGCAGCGGCGACCGAACCGCGCCGTTCACGCACTGGATGACGCAGGCGCATCCGGACTGGACCGTGCTCAACCGCGGCGTGAACGGCGAGCGCAGCGACCAGATCGCTGCGCGGTTCGACCGCGACGTGCTCAGATCCCATCCGCAATTCGTCGTCATCATTGCCGGTGTGAACGACGTATACCAGGGCCGCTCAGCCGCGGCGGTTACTGAGCAACTCAAGAGAATGTACGACCTCGCCCGGGCGGCGAAGATCCCGGTCATCGCGGGTTCCATCGTGCCTTACAACACCGCCACACCCGAACAGAACCAGCGGATGCACGCAATCAACGACTGGATCCGCGCTGAAGCCGGCCGCGACGCGAACATCGCCTTTGTCGATACGCGCAAAGCCGCCGCCAGGCCCGACAACATCGATCTGCTCGCCTCGTCACCCGACGGCCTGCATCCGGGCATCGCCGGCTATCGCCGCATGGGCGAAGTCATCGCCGCGGCGATTGCACGCAAGATCAAGAGCTAATCACCTTGGAGGCCATGGGGGGCCACGGGGAACACACTTCGTCAGCCATGGTCGAACGCTTGTTCTTAAAATAATACTGGTAGGGGGTTAGACTTCCCCCGCCTGTCGTGATCGCCCGTCTGCTTCCCCAGCCGGACGCAGCCCGTCGTGTCGTTACCTGGACCGCGTGGGCCTTCGTCCTCTACGTCGTCGCTTTCTGGCGGCTCGGGTATCCGAGCTTCTGGGATCCGGATGAAGCGGTGTACGCCGTCGTCACGCGCCGCATGCTTCAGACAGGCGATTGGCTCGCGCCGATTTACAACGGCGCCCCGTTTTTCGACAAGCCGATATTTTTTTACTGGCTCCAACTCCTGTCATTCAAGCTGTTCGGGCCGACGGAGTTCGCTGCCCGCATGGTGCCGGCCGTGTCGGCTGTCGGCGTCATCGCGATCACCGGTTGGGCCGGGCGCATTTTCTTCAACCGCCACGTGGGCCACATCGCGGCGCTCATCGTCGCGGTGTTGCCGGCGACGATGTTGCTGTCGGCGTACGCCATTCTCGACATGACGTTCACGATGTTTGTGTTTGGCGGTGTCGTCCTCGTCGCCTCGGCGGCCGTGCACGACAAACCGCGCCGGCAATGGTGGGGATATGCCTGCCTCGCGCTGGCGGTGCTGACCAAGGGCCCGCTGGCGCTCGCGCTGTCGGGCGTGTCGCTCCTGCTCGCGATGGCCATCGCGCCGGGCCTGCGCCGAGCGCTCTGGTCGCTGCGCATCGGCTGGGGTCTCGCGCTCGTGCTGGCGCTATCGGCGCCGTGGTTTCTCTACATGTGGTGGCGGTTCGGCTACGCCTTCATCAACGGTTACTTTCTTCAGGAAAACATCCTGCTTTACGCGGCGCAACTCTTCGAGACGACGCGGTCGCCGGGTTTTTATCTGCGCGTGGCCGCCGTCGGGTTCCTGCCCTTTACGCCACTGCTCATCGGGCGGGCGATCGACGCCGCGCGAGGCGACAGGATCAGCGACATCGAGCGCCTGATGTGGGCGTGGTCGATTGCCATCACGGTGTTTTTCAGCTTCTCGCGTTTCAAACTCGACCACTACATTTACCCGGTGTTGCCGGCACTGTCGCTGATCGCCGCGAACACATGGTGGCGGCTTCGCGAAGCGAAGTCGCTGCGCCCGCACGCGGGCGCCGCCGCCGCTGTCGGCGCGATGGCCGTGACGTTCGTCATCGGCGGCGTGTACGCGTACACCAGGCTCGACACGCTGCCCGTCGAGCTCTCGCGATCGATACTGGCCGCGCCAATCGCGCTTGTCGCGGGGGGGGTGCTGCTTGGCGCCACGATTCTGAAACACCGCTGGCGGCCCCGCGCGATGCCGCTCACTCCGGCGGCAACGATGCTGATTTTGTACGTGGTGGTGCTCGGTCCGGGCCTCGATGCGCTCGAAGCCGGCAAGCCAATGAAGGACCTCGGCGTCTGGGTGGCGAAAAACGCGCCGGCCGACGCCACAATCACCGCCTACCGCCTGGAACGATGGAAGACCAGCTGGCGTTTCTATGTCAACCGCCGGACACATGTCACAGAGGAACCGCACCAGATGATCGACGTGATGCGCCGGCCCGGCATCCACTTTGCCGTGATGCGCGAGGACGAACTCGACACGCTCAAACAGACCGCCGCGCTGCCGGAGATGAAGATCGTTCGATCGCGGCGCGGGCTGACCAACACGTCGGGCCGTGGCCTTCGGAAGCGGCGCGACCAATGGCCGAACTACGTCGTCGTGACCAGCACTGTCGAGGCGGAGACGCCCGCTGTCGCGGTCCCTATTTCGCCGCGGGTTGAGCCAGAAGCGCAAGCAACCCCAAAGGATCGATCCGAGCGCCGCCCACGCGCGCGGTCCAATGCAAATGGGCGCCGGTAACACGGCCCGTTGCGCCGACTAATCCAACAACGTCGGATGCGGTGACGCTGGCTCCTTGTTTCACGTCGATCTTCGACAGATGCGCGAACAGCGAGAACACGCCGAGGCCGTGATCGACGATTACGGTATTACCTGAATAGTAGAGATTCTTCGCCAGGCGAACGCGGCCGGCGGCCGCGGCCTTCACGGGCGTGCCCGAGGGGCTGGGAAAATCGGCGCCGCTGTGCGGATTTCTCGGCTGACCGTTGAACACGCTGCGCGTGCCGAACGCGCTGTTGGCCCCGTGCGGCACCGGGCGAACGAACGCGCGCCAGAACCGTTCGGACGCGCCTGACGCGAAGATCGCCGCCGTTTCTTTGCCCTCCGCTTCAATCCGCGCGCGGGCGCTCTGAGGCGGATTCACGAAGGCTTCGTCGACACTCAGCCGCCGCGTCCTGAAGATCTTCGGCCGCACGAGGATCTGAATATCGCGCTGCAGCGGGCCCTGCGCCGAAGCCGCGAAGGCCCGCACGGTGTATGTCCCCGGTTTGGTGTCGAGGTCGATGCCGATGAGCGCCTCCCACACCAAGGGATTTGCCGGATCCCGCTGAAACCCGGCCGTCTCCAAGCCGAACGCCGTAATTGTCACGGAGGTCAACGGCTGCTCGCTTCCGATCGTGAGCAGTACCGGCTCTCCAGGCTGCATCGCGCGCGACGCCGGCGTGATCGTCAGCGCCGCCGCGACAACGAGGCCGGCGAGCATCACAGCAGTCCTTCGATCGCTGGAAGGACTTCGCGCGCACAGTTCGCGCGGAATTCTCCCGCCCGCAGTTCGATCGAGCCGCGAACGTGGCCGAAACCATAACCCGCCAGGCAGAAGCGCGCGCCGGCCGCGCGCGCTGTGTCGCAATCAATTTGCGAATCGCCAACGAACAACGTCCGCGACGGATCCGAGCCCGCGTCTCCAATCATCCAGTTGAGGCTGGCCGGATCAGGCTTGCGCGGGAATTTCCCGTCGCCGCCAATCACCCAGCCAAAGGACATTGTGAGATTGAACGCATTGAGAATTGTGAAAGTGGGTCCTGCGGGTTTGTTCGTGATCACGCCCAGCAAGACGCCCAAGTCGACGGCGTCGTCGATCAGCGCCGAGATGCCTTCGTAAGGCTTTGTGGTTTCCAGCAGCCGGCCGTTGTAGATCTCCAGAAAACGCTCGAGGGCGACGCCGAGATCCCCCGCCGGAACGCCGGCGGCTTTCAGAGTCCTGGCGACGAGCATCTTCGCGCCGTCGCCCACAAAACCGGCGATCGCGTCTTCGCCGAGCGGCAGCGCGCTGAACGACGACAGCATCTCGTTCGCGCTTGTCACGAGATCCGCTCGGGAATCCACGAGCGTGCCATCGAGGTCGAACACGGCGAGCGGCTTCACGCGTCTATCCTGACTACTTCCGCGTCAGGCCGGATGTCCAATTGAAGACGGCGACGAGCGACGGCGCCGATGAAGGCACCACCGGCACCATCACCAGGAAGCGCTGACCATCCACTGAGGCGGCGAAGACATTTCGCAAGACGCGAGGGGGCTCGGCGTTCGTCACGAATAGCGGCTGAATCGCGCCGACGCTGACGCTCGAACCCGAGGAGCGCAGTTCCGCCGACATCAATGTCGTGTCCGGGGCCAGAAAAAACAGCTCCCTGCCGTTGCCGGACCACTGGGCCTGCTCGCCGCCTGCGGTGGACACCTGGATTTTCGTGGCACCGTCCGGAAACGACTGCACATACACCTGCTTGTCGTGGCCCTCATCGGATGTAAACGCGATCCATTTGCCATCCGGCGAAAATCGCGCGCCGTTTTCGTTGAACGTCGAGGCTAGCAGTGCGCGGGACGTCTTCTTGCCGAATTCATAGAGCCAGATGTCGGAATGCGTCGCGCCGCCGTCGACCATGTAGAGCAGAAACTGGCCGTCGCGGGACCAGTCGAGTGGAAACACACGACCTTCGACGATCCGTTCGTCGGTCCCCGTCCCGCCGGCGTTCTTGATGATGAGCTTCGGCGGCGACGTCTGCGTTTGATCGCCGGCATATGCGATGCGGCGAGCGTCGGGCGACCAGGTCGGCAGGCTTTCGAATCCGGGCGACGACGTCAGCCGCGAGAACGAACCGCGCTGAAGGTCGGCTGTCCACAAATCGGTCGCGCCCGCTTCAACGTCCCGTCGTTCGATCGCCAGGCTGTTACCGTCGGGAGAGAGCGCCGGGTCGTAAAACGTCTCGGGCTCACCGACGGCGCCAATTCGCCTTCCCGTTCGATCGAACCATGTCAGCTGTGAACGCCGGTATTTTCCCGTTGTGTAGACGAGCGTCGGTCCATTGGCCGAAACATGCGGCGCGCCGCTCGGCCAGAAATAATCGACGTTGTCATCGTCGAGAACTTGAATAGGTCGGCCGACGGGCTCGAAGGTTTTCGGGTCAAAGGGCAGCGCGAACAAATGCGACGGGAGATCGCGGACGTAGAGAAAATAGTGGCCTGACACGACGGCCGCGGACTCAGAGTCGAACAGGGCCTTCGGAGTTCCCCCGTCGAGCGATGCCAGCCGAGTGGTTCGCGTCGTCGCGCCCAGACGCCACGGCATGAAAATGAAATGACGCCCATCCGGAAGGAACTGCGGCCAGCGGTGCGCCTCGTCCTTCTGGAACGGATCGAGGGTGGTGACGGCCGTCGCCGGTCCGCCCTTTGCGTTCACCTGGAAAATCGGGGAACGCACATCCGGAGAAAACAGAATCGTGGAGCCATCCGGGGACCAGGTCCCGCCAAAACCCGACGGCGCGTCGGCGATCTCTTCCACCCGCCCTGTCGCCAACTCGATCGTCTTAAGTTTTACGCCGGCCAGGAATCCCAGGGACTTGCCGTCCGGCGACCAGAACACCGTTGCGACGCGCACGCCGTTCGTGCCTTTGAGCGGCCGCGACTGAATCGAGCCCAGATCCCGGATCACAATTGATTCGCCCGACGACGATCGCGCGATGAACGCGACGCGGCTGCCATCCGGAGACACCGATGGCGATGCCAGCAGGCCGTCGACCATCGGCAGCGTCGCCGACGCAACCCGGGCTCCAACGTCTTGCGCCGACCGCACTCCCGGCCACCGGAAAACGGCCGCCGCGGCCACCGCCAGCACTCCGGCGAGCAGCCAGGCGCCCAATTCGCGCGGCTGGATCTTTCGGCGCGCCGGTGATTTATCGATCGTCGCTTCGGCACCAGAGCCGGAACTGGACGCGTCGTGAAATGACTGCAACGCGAACGCGAAGTCGCGCGCAGACTGAAAGCGATCGTTCAAATCCTTTTCGATCGCGTGACGAACGATCCGGAGCAGCGCCGCCGGAATCGAGCGCGTTGCATCTTCCGGAGGATCGTCGCGAAGAATTGCCGTCATCGTTTCGACAGCCGTGTCGCGCGCGAACGCGCGATGCCCCGTGACGAGCTCGAAGAGCACGGCGCCGAGAGCGAAGAGGTCAGACCGCGGCCCCGCAACTTCACCGCGGACTTGCTCCGGCGCCATGTAGCCGACGGTGCCAAGGACCGTACCGGCTTCTGTTGACGTCATCGTGCGGTCGTCGCCGGAGCCGCCGGACGCGATCGATTGCTTTGCGAGCCCGAAGTCGAGAATTTTGACGTGCCCGTCACGAAGCATCACGATGTTTTCCGGCTTCAGATCGCGATGGACAATGCCGCGGTCGTGAGCGGCCGCGAGACCTCTGGCGATTTGCATCACCACAAAGGCGGCTTTTCGCGGCGACATCGGGCCCTGCGCGAGCCAACCGCGCAGCGTGTCGCCGTCGAGAAGCTCCGTGATGAGATACGTCACGGAGGCTGTTTTCTGGTCGGCGTCGAGAACGTCGGCCGTACCGACGTCATGCACGGACACGATGTTCGGGTGGTTGATTGCCGCAACCGCGCGTGCTTCGCGCTCGAATCGCGACAGCCGGTCTGGATCACGCGCGAACGCCGGCGGCAACACCTTGATCGCGACGTCGCGGCCCAGCCGCCCGTCGCGGGCGCGATACACCACGCCCATCGCGCCGGCGCCGATGTAGCCGCTGATCTCGTAGGGGCCGAGCCGTGTGCCGACCGGGAGTTCCATCGAAGGGCAAGAGTGTAACTGCTTGGTGCCATAATTGCGCCGTGCCCCCAGCGCCGGCCGCGCGGAATTACTTGCAGCCGTTCGTCATCGCCGGACCTGTCGGCAACAACGCGTTTTCCTACGAACGCCGGGGCTCCGCGCCCCAGCTGTGGGGGCCCCCTCTCGTCACCGGGACATTCGACGATGTGAAGCCCGGCGAACGGGTGGTGTTCGAAGACTTCGACGAACACGGCGTCCTGCAATCGTGCCCGGGCCTGTCTCACCTTGTCAGAACTGTTTGGGACGATGTTCCGGTCGTGATCGTCGACAACCACAATCACGCGTTCTATTTCTGGATGGAAGCGCTGGCGGCCGGCGTGCTCGGACCGAACGCCACCCTGATCCATGTCGACCAGCACAAGGACATGCGCGTTCCTGAACGCGACTACCAGGGCTCGGCGCTCGAGGATGCCTTCACCTACACCAACTTCCACCTCAACGTGGGCAACTACATCGTCCCCGCGCAACGCGCTGGTTTGGTCGGCGAGATGCTGATGGTGACGGGCGAAGACGGTCTGCGGGACTTCGGCGCGGTCGACCGGGCGAACAAGATATTGAACATCGATCTCGATTTCTTCGCGCCGGAGATGGCGTACATCGACTTCGAGCTGACCCGTGGGTTCCTCACGGCACAGAGGCGGACCGCGTCGCTGATCACCATTGCCACGAGCCCGTTCTTCGTCGAACAGGAACGGGCGATCGCCGTGCTGCGGACACTCACGCGCTAACGCCGGCACGTGCCCGTCCATTACCGGGCGCGCCGGGATCGTTTCTTGCTTAACATGGGGTATGAGCCGTTTCGTGGCCTCCCTGGCCTCAGTCGTTGTACTCCTCTGTGGGTACGCCGTCCTCGCCGCTGAACAGCAAGGCGGGACGTTCAAGTCCGGCACCCGCACCGTGCCGCTCTACACCACGGTCGTCGATGCCACGGGCCGGCTGGTTCCGGACCTGCAGCAGGACGAGTTCGAGATTCTCGACAACGGCGTCGTGCAACCGACGACGTTCTTTGTCAACGAGCACCAGAAGATCACCGTGGTCGTCATGCTCGATACGAGCGGCAGCATGACGTTCAACATGGAGCAGCTGAAGGAAGGCGCCGAGCAGTTCGCGCTGCGTCTGCTGCCCGGCGACAAGGCGCGGGTCGGCAGCTTCAGCGACAAGATCATCATCACGCCGGCGGAATTCACCGGCAATCGCGACGACCTCATCCGCGCGATTCGAAATGACATTCAATACGGAAATCCCACCGCGCTCTGGGACGCGACCAACCGCTCGATGGATGTCATGACGGGGCTCGATGGCCGCAAAGTCGTGCTGCTCTTCAGCGACGGCGATGACAACTTCAGCAAACAGAGTTACGGCTCCGTGCGCGACCGCGCCGTCGCCGAGGAATACATGGTGTACGGCATTGGTCTACGCGGAACCCCGGGCGGCGGCATCGTCCAGAAGCCCGATCCGAACCTTCGCAAGCTGGCGGAAGAAACCGGCGGCGGTTACTTCGAGCTGCGCGGCACAACCGATCTCAACTCCACGTTCACGCGCGTCGCGGCCGAACTGCACAGCCAGTATGTGCTCGGCTTCGCGCCGGCCAACCTCGACGGCAAGCTGCACAAGCTCGAAGTGCGTGTGAAACAGCCTGGCGCCGTCGCCCGCACGCGGAAGAGCTATCTGGCCACGAAATAAGATCTTGAAATATTTTTCAAAGATCTTCATGCCCTTCGTGGCCTTCATGTTGATGGCTCTTGATCTGGCTGCTCAGCAGCCGCAGTTTCGGGCGGGCGTGAAGACCGTGCCTGTGTACGCCACGGTGACCGATCGCGCCGGCCGTTTTGTCACTGATCTCACGAAAGAACGGTTCGAGATCACTGACGACGGCAAGCAGGTCGAGCTGACGCAGTTTTCGAACCAGTTCGTGCCCATCACGGCCGTGATCATGCTCGATTTGAGCAAGAGCATGCTGGCGCGCTACGACGCCGTCATTGCCGCCGCCGAGCAGTTCATCGTGCGCCTGATGCCGGGCGACCGCGCGCGCGTGGGGAGTTTCAGCGAAGAAGTCCGCATGGGGCCGCCGCTCACCGGCGATCGCGATGCGCTCATCAAATTCATCCGCGAGAGCTTCGACCTTCGCGTCGGCATGCGCACGCGCCTCTGGGATGCCATCGAGGAAGGCGTGAAGGCGCTCGACGGCATCGAGGGCCGCCGCGTGGTGTTCGTCATCACCGACGGTCAGGACACCTGGAGCGTCGCGCGCATGGACGATGTGGTGCGTTCGGCGAGGAAAGCGGGCGTGATTCTGTACTGGATCGGCATGACGGGCACCGGCGCTCCCGAAGCGCGGCCGCAGATCCGCGCAAACGCCGGCCTGAGATCGTTCGTGGAAGACACCGGCGGCGGATACATGCGCTTTGCCGAGATCGACGAAATCAACCGCATCATGACGGAAGTCGCGCAGGAATTGCACCAGCAGTACCTGCTGGGATTCACGCCCGCTGTGCTCGACAACCGGCTGCACACACTCGACGTGCGCGTACCGCAAACGAACTACACTGTG
>JBKJHW010000116.1:0-32003 GCA_046598935.1 Vicinamibacterales bacterium
CGGTAGTAGTCGAAGTATTCGTCCTTCGTTTCGAACACGCGCCAGTAATACGGGAATTCGCTGGCGGCCCAGGCGTCCTTGCCCATGAGGATGCGGTCCTGGTACTTGATGAAGAACTCGCGCGACGCGCGCGGCTGCCGGCCGAAGTCGTAGAGCACCGCGCCGACTTCGAGCACGAGGTTCGGCAGGGTGTCGAGCTGTTTCGCCGCGCGGCCAAGATCGTTCGCGTACCAGTTGAAGTGCGCGCCGATGTACCGCGTCTTCGGGTTCGCGGCATACATCCGGTCGCGCTCGCCGACCAGCTGCTCGAATGTTTCTTTGCCGGTCTGATAGTTGCGGCGGTCCGGAAACAGCGCCAGCTCGAGCCATCGCTCGTTCTGCATGTCGAGCGGCGAGAAGAACTCCTGCGGCTCGGCTGTGTGGATGATGACCGGAATGTTGAGCCGCGCGCAGAGATCCCACACAGGCTTCAGCGCCGGATCATCCACGTGCAGCCGCGTGCCGTCGGCCTTCTTCGCGCTGATGCCAAGGTTCTTTGCGATCTTGAGACCGACGGCCCCGCTTCTGACCGCGGCTTCGAGATCCGCCACGGCCTTTTCCGCCCAGCCCGCGCCGCCGGCGCCGTCCCAGTTGACGTTGGCGAAGACACGGAAGCGATCCGCGTACTTCGTCGATCTGATGAAGTCGACTTTCGTCTTGACCGCCGCCGGAGCCGCGCCGCCACTGAGATTGACGACGGTGCGGATGTTGAGGTCGTCCATCTCCTTGATCATCTGGTCGATGTTCTGCGCGGTGATCGAGGTGTGGTTATGGCTGTCGATGACTGGAAACTTCGCCTTCGGCACGAGGCGCTCACCTGTGACGAGCGTCGATTTCGGGCGATAGTCGACAATCGACGGCGGCACAAATTCAGGCGTGCCGCAGCTGCCCACACGCACGAGCGTCATTCCCGGCGGGCACTGCCCGTGTGCATCCGGCGGCGTGCCGCCGGCCCTGCCGCCGCGTTGCGCGGCAACACCAACGGCGACAATCGCGAGACTCAGAGCGAGCGCAAGTTTACGTTTCATCCACGTGTCCAATTCGCAATGGGGCTATTTCGTCCATCCGGCTTGCCGAAGCCCGGGCATGAGCTTCAGCGCATTTCTCAGTGTGATCGGATCGCGTCCCGACAATCCGCCGCAGCGCGGCTGTAAGCCGAATTCTGTTCCTCCTGCGCTCGTCGTCTTGCGACGTCGAGCTTCGGAGGATGACAACCATTCCTCTAGACCGGCCATTGCTGGCCGGCTCAAGCAACCTACCCGGAAGCTGCGAACGGGCTCGTCCTTTACTTCGGCGCCGCCGCTCGCGCGTCGGCGTTCAAAGCGTGCTTCCCTATTTGGTCTTGCTCCGTGCGGGGTTTTGCCTGCCACGCGCATTTCTGCGCGCGCGGTGCGCTCTTACCGCACCTTTTCACCCTTGCTTGCTCTTGCGAGCGTCAGCGGTATGTTTTCTGTGCCACTGTCCTTCGAGTTGCCCCGACCGGGCGTTACCCGGCGCACTGCCCTCTGGAGTTCGGACTTTCCTCGGTCCGAAGCTCGGGCCGCCCGCGAGGGCGTATCGAGCGAAGGACCGCGGTTGTCTTCCATGCTGCGTCGGAATGTCAAAGAACACCCGTGCGCTTGCGCGCCCGGCCTTACTCCGCTTCGTCTTACCGGACTATTCGTCCTGCTTGATATTGTACTGCTCAAGCTTCTTGTAGAGATTGCTTCGCGGCGTGTCGATCACTTCCGCCGTTTTCGAAATATTCCAGCCGTTTTCGCGCAGTTTTTCGACAAGGAACGCCCGCTCGGACACCTCTTTGAAATCGCGCAGCGTCGCGGGCGGCGGGGCGGACTGGCCGGACGATTGTGGAATCGTGGGACTGTCAGATTGTGGCACGGGTGATTGTGGGATTACGGGTTGGAACATTGGCGGCGCTGGAGCCGGTGGAACACTCGCCGATGGCGAGGTAGCCGATGGCGAGATAGCCGATCCCTCAATAACCGATACACCCGATAACCCGACAGAAGCCCGCCCTCCCCGAGAGGACGCCGCGACATCGTCGGCCTCGATCACATCCCGGTCCGACATGATCAGCAGCCGCTCGACGACATTGCGAAGCTCGCGGATGTTGCCGCGCCACCGGTTCTGCATCAGCGCGTGGATGGCGCCCGTCGAAAACTTCGCGGCGCGCCGGCCGTTGTTCTGGCGGAACTGCTGCGCGAAGTGTTGCACGAGTTCCGGGATGTCTTCCGCGCGCTCGCGGAGCGGCGGCACGTGAATCGGGATCACGCTGATGCGGAAGTACAAATCGTCGCGAAACCGGCCGCCGGCGATCTCCTCGTCGAGATCCTTGTTGGTCGCCGCGATGACGCGCACGTCGACTTTCAATGTCTTGTTGGCTCCGAGCCGTTCGACTTCGCCTTCCTGCAGCACGCGCAGCACCTTGGCCTGCGTTTTCGCGCTCATGTCGCCGATTTCGTCGAGAAAGATCGTGCCCCCGTCAGCCTGTTCGAACTTGCCAACCTGCTTCTCGGTCGCCCCGGTGAACGCGCCGCGCTCGTGACCGAAGAGCTCCGACTCGATCAACTCTTCGGGAATTGCGGCGCAGTTCACTTCGACAAACCGCTGACGCGCCCGCTGGCTATTGCGGTGAATGGCGCGCGCGATCAGCTCTTTGCCGACGCCGCTCTCGCCGAGCAGCAGGACCGTCGCGGTGGTTGGCGCGGCGCGCCGCACCTGATCCATGATCCCTTTGAGCGCGGCGCTGGCGCCGACCAGCTGGTGCCGCGCCTCGAGAGCCGACCGCAACTGCCGGTTTTCCGTGCGGAGCCGCCCGAGCTCCAGCCCTTCGCGCACCGCGTCGAGCACGTAGTCTTTCGAGAGCGGCTTCTCGATGAAGCGGAATGCGCCCAGCCGGCCGGCTTCGAGCGCAGTCGATGTCGTGCCGTGCGCCGACACGATCACCACCGGCACGGTGTCGTTCAGACTCCGCAGGCGGTTCAAGACCTCGAGCCCGTCGAGCCCCGGCATCTTGATGTCGAGAAACACCATGTCGGGCGCGTCGCGTTCGATCGCGGCCAGGCCGTCTTCGCCTGACGCGGCCAGCAGCGTCTCGTAGCCCTCGTAATCGAGGATCATCCGCATCGTGTCGCGGATCGCGGGTTCATCATCAACGACCAGTACGCGCGGCTTCATCGGGATCTCGGCAGCATCAGTTACGACCTTCTATCGTCACAGTGACCATCAGGCGCTGGTCGGTAAGAGGGTCGTACACGAACACGACTGCCGTTGCTCCAGGACGCAGCGTGCCCAACTCAGCATTAATGGCCGCGAACGCTTCGGGGGAAGCCGTCGGACGGCGGTTGATTTCCATGACGATCTGGCCGCGCCGCATCCGCGCTTCGCGCGCCGGGCCCGTGGCGTCAAGATCCGTGACGAGGACGCCCGTGATCGAGGCCGGCGCGCCGAGCCGGCGAATCGCCGACGCGTCGAGCCCCGTGACAATCACGCCGAGCGGGCCGCCGCGCCGCGTCTCGGCCGGCTGCAAATCAGTCCGCACGCGCGACGCCCGCGTCGGCTGGGCCAGCGGACGCTCGGTCAGCTTCAACGAGACGCGGCGCGCCGTCCCGTCGCGCAGAACGTCGAACTCGGCCAGCGTGCCCGGCACGCGCGACGCCACCGCACGAATCAGCTCGCCATCGGTACCGACGGCATGGCCGTCGATGCCGGTCACCACGTCGTACGGGCGAAGGCCCGCGCGCTCTGCGGGCGTCCCCGGCGACACGTCCTGCACCATCGCGCCGCGCACGTTGCCGAGGTTGAGCGCCGCCGCAAGGTCCGCCGTGACGCTCGTCAGCGTCACACCGATGAAACCGCGGCTGACGCGGCCGCTCTCACGCAGCTGCGGCAGCACGTTGATGACCTGATCGATCGGCACCGCGAAGCCGATATTGGCCGCCTGCACGCTGATCGCGGTCGTGATGCCAACGACTTCCCCTCGCGCGTTGATCAGCGGACCGCCGCTGTTGCCGAACGAGATTGCCGCATCAGTCTGAATGTAATCATCGAGACTCGGGTCGAAAAGCTTGCGGCCGATAAAACTCACGACGCCGACCGTGACCGAGTGGACATAGCCGAGCGGATTGCCAATGGCGCACACCCACTCGCCGGCGCGCAGCGCGCCGCTGCGGCCGATCGGCGCGGCCTCGAGTGGAGCGCCCGGTTCGACCTTCAACAGCGCGACGTCGATCGCCGGGTCCGCCCCGACGACGGTCGCGTGCAGCTTGCGGCCGTCGTAGAGCGTGATCGTCACGCGATCCGCGCCGTCGATCACGTGATGATTTGTGAGGATGAAGCCCGCCGGATCGATCACGAATCCGCTGCCGGAACCTTCACGCGGACCGCGCTCCTCCGCGTCGCGCTGCCATCGCCGCGGAGTTTCCGGCAGATCGCTTCGCACGGCCGTATCGACGTTGACGATCGTCCTGTTGAGCCGCTCCGCGACGGTCGCGAAGTCGACCGACTCAACCGCGGCCGGCGCCGGCGCCTCGGCCGAGCGTGCCGCCACAAGCGCCGGGATCGCGACCGGCTGCGCCGGCGGCGGCAATGCGTCAGCTCGCCCACCGCGCGCGCCGCTCGCGAGCAGGCCCAGCAGAAAGCTCGACAGGACGAGCAAGCCGGTGATCGGGTAAATGGCGCGTCGCATCTACGTGGCTTTTCCCAACTCGGCCATCAGGTCTTCCTCTGTCCAGACTGGGACGCTCAGTCTCTGCGCCTTCTCAAGTTTTGAGCCGGCAGCCACACCCGCAACCACCGCCGACGTCTTCTTAGTAACGCTGCTGGAGGTCTTTCCGCCGGCCTCTTCGATCAACTCTTCAAAGTGCTGACGTGTTTTGCTAAGCCCGCCGGTGATGACGATTGTTTTCCCAGCAAGAGGCCCAGAGTCTTCCTGCACCTTGACCGCCGCCGTTGGATCAACTCCAGCTCGACGCAGCCGCGCAACAACGCTGGCGTTCGACGGATCGGCAAAGAAACTGGAAACAGACTTCGCGACGCTATGTCCGATGTCAGGAAGTTTTCTTAAGTCAGCATCCGAAGCTCGGGCGATCTGCTCAAGGCTTCCCAGCCTGCTGGCGAGCCGCTTCGCGGCGGTGTGCCCGACGTGTCTGATTCCCAGCGCAAAGACCAGTCTATTAAGGTCCGCGCCCTTGCTGGCGTTAATCTGGTCGAGCAGTTTCGTGGCCGACACCTCGCCATCCTTCCACAACGCGGCAAGCCCTGCGTGGGTCAGCTCGTAAATACCCGCAACATCTGCGAGCCTGCCCGAAGTGACTAAGCGGTCGATGATGCCATCTCCCAAGCCTTCGATGTTCATCGCTTTCCGAGACGCGAAATGAACCAGCATCGCTCGCACCCTGGCCGGGCAGGACACATTGAGGCAGTAGTAGTGCGCGCCGTCCTCTTCCTTCATGAGGAGGCTCCCGCATTTCGGACACTTCGTCGGCATCTTGAAGAGCGTGCGCCGCCGATTGACTTTGCCGGCCACCCGCACAACCTTCGGGATGATCTCGCCGCCCTTCTCGATGAGCACGCTATCGCCGATTCGAAGCTTGAGTCGGTTGATCTCCCCGAGGCTGTTTAACGTGGCCGAAGAGACCGTCGTTCCGCCGATTCGAACGGGCGCCAGCACGGCCCGCGGCGTCACCCTGCCGGTCCGGCCAACGTCGTAGTCAATCTTCTCAAGCACGGTCACAACAGCCTGCGTCGGAAACTTGAATGCAGTAGCCCAGCGAGGCGTGCGGTTCGTCGCACCGAGCCGCTCTCTAATGTCGGGGCGCACGACTTTTACAACAATGCCGTCAATATCAAAAGCAACTTCTTCTCGAGCGTCGCTGACCATTGCAAAATAGTCCAGGACACGATCGATTCCGACCACCGCCTTTGAAACCGGCGCGACATCGACATTCCAGGACTTGAGGAGCGCCAAGACCGACACCTGATCTTGTACGTCCACTGAGAGCGCCAATGGCGATTCCGGAACTAGTTGGTACCCAAAAAACTGTAGGCGCGCGAGGTCGGCCGAACTGATCTTCTTGGCGCGAAGCAGCCCCGCCACAGTGTTGCGCGGGTTGGCAAATGCGTCCTCGCCCTCGCTCTCGCGTTCCAGATTCAGGGCCTCGAAATCTGCGCGTGGCAGGACGACTTCGCCTCTGACTTCGACTCTGGATGCAAATGGAATGCGATCCGGTATTCCTCGCACGTGGGCCGCGCTTTGGGTGACAACCTCCCCAACGAAACCATCACCGCGGGTCGCGGCAATCGTCCGAATGCCTTTGTCGTAGGTCACCGACAAACTCGCGCCGTCGATCTTCAGCTCGGCCGAGTACGCGATCTCTTCTGACTCTGGCACGTACCCGAGCTTATGAGCCTTGGCGTCGAACTCACGGAGTCCATCGGCCGTGTAGACGTTGTCGAGGCTAAGCATTGGCACGAGGTGCCGATGCTTTTTTGCAGTAGGCGCCGGAGTAATTCCAACTCCTTCGGCCGGCGAAAACAAATTCGGCTGACGCGCCTCAATCGCCGTCAGCTCTTGAAAGAAACGATCAAACTCGGCGTCGGTGACTTCGGGAGTGCCCGAATCGTAGAGACGCCGCAGGCGTTCAACCTCGCCCCTGAGGAACTCGATCCGCGAGCTTGGTTTCGCCAAGGCGCCCTACCCGACGGCCAGATTACCGGTCGCGGCTGAGGACGTAGTCACAGAGCGCCACCAGAGAATCGCGCTCGGCCGAAGGCGGGAACGCGGTCGTCATTGCGCGTTTGGCTTCGGTCGCGTACGTCACCGAGCGCTGATACGCCTGCTCGACGGCGCCGTGCCGCGCCAGCTGATCCTTGATGACCTTCCAGGCTTCGGGCGTGACCTCGCGCGATGTCACGACGTCCCTGACGAGCGCGCGAGTGGCGTCGTCCGCTTTCTGGAGCATGAAGATCACCGGCAGCGTGATCTTGCCTTCGCGCAGGTCGCCACCGATCGGCTTGCCAAGGGCCTCTTCTTCCGCCGTGTAATCCAGCACGTCGTCGACGATCTGGAACGCGAGGCCGAGGTTGAAGCCGTAGGAACGGAGCGCTTCGCGCTGCGCCTCGGTGCAGGTGCCGAGCAGGCCGCCGATCTCCGCGCAGCCCGAGAAGAGATGCGCCGTTTTTCTATTAATAATTTCGAAGTGCTCTTCTTCCGTGATGTCGGCGTCGCCGGCCTTGGTGAGCTGAAAGAGCTCGCCTTCGATCATCTTCAGCGTCACGTCGCAGAGCAGCCGCACGACTTCCAGCGTGTCCTGCGTGAGCGCGAGGGCCATCGAGCGGATGTACAGGTAGTCGCCCATCAGCACGGTGATGTCGTTGCCCCACCGTGAATGCGCGGAGAGCCGGCCGCGGCGCGTCTCGGCTTCGTCGATGATGTCGTCGTGGACGAGCGTCGCCGTGTGAATGAACTCGACGACGGCGGCGTTGAGCACAGCGCGGTCGCCGTCGTACCCGCACAGGCGCGCGGACATCAGCAGCACGGCGGGGCGCACGCGCTTGCCGCCGCTCATCTGGATGTACTTGCCCATCTGCGGGATCAGATCGACCCGCGATTCCAGATGCCGCGAAAACTCTTTTTCGACCCGCGCCAACTGCTCGCGCACGGGCTCAAAGATCTTCGAGAGTTCGAGCACGCTGTCTGTTGACGGATTCACGCTGGAAGACATTATCTGTTTACCGGGCACCGGAGGCAAACAGCCGCGCGGCGTTCGCTCGCACGATGTCGGCGGCCTCGGGCACGCCCAGGCCCTTCACCGCGGCGAGCGCGGCCAGCGTTTCTGTCACCCAGGCGGGCTCGTTGCGCGTGCCGCGGTACGGCACGGGCGCCAGAAAGGGCGCATCCGTCTCCACCAGCACGCGGTCGAGCGGCACGACGGCCGCCGCGTCGCGCAGCGCCTGGGCGCGCGGAAACGTCAGGATTCCGGCAAAGGAGACGTAAAAGCCGATCTCGAGCGCCATCCGGACCTCGTCGGCCGACCCGGTGAAGCAGTGAATGACGCCGCGCACTCGGCCCTGCCCCGCGTCCTTGAGCAACGAGATCGTATCGGCCATCGCGTCGCGCGAATGGATCACGACGGGCAGATCCCGCGCGACGGCCAGCGCCACCTGACCGGCGAACACCTCTTTCTGGACGTCTTTCGGCGCGAAGTCGTAGTGGTAATCCAGGCCGATCTCGCCCACCGCGCACGCATGCGGCTGCCCGTCGATCGCCCTCGTCGTGGCGGCAACCGACGCTGCAACGGCGCCGGCGTACTTGCCCGACGCATGCGGATGAATGCCTGTCGAAAAGCGCACGCCGGACCACGCCGCGCGAATCTCGTGCGACCGCTCCAGCTCCGCCGCGTCATCAGACGCGAGGATGCAGATCGCGTCTGTCACACCGGCGGCCTTGGCCCGGGCGATAACGAGATCAAGGTCGCCGGCGAATTCTTCGCCCGCTAGATGGCAGTGAGTATCAATCATGTGAATCTGGTGAATCGAGTGAATCCTGTGAATCAATCAGTGAATCGGTGAATCGGTGAATCACCGAATGATTCACATGAATCACCGTGATTCGCCGTGACTCACTTGATTCTCGTACCTGGAGGCGGAGGCGCGTCCCAACTGACGAGCAGCGGCTTGCCGCCGTCAGCAGTGGCGGCGAGCACCATACCGTTCGACTCAATTCCCATCAGCGTTGCGGGTTTGAGATTCGCGACGATCGCCACGTGCCGGCCGACCAGCTGCTCGGGCTCGTAGCCGTCAGTAATCCCGGCCACGAGCGTGCGCTGCTCGCTGCCGAGATCGATCGAGAGTTTCATCAATTTCTTGGACTTCGGCACGCGCTCTGCGGTCAACACCTTCGCGACACGAAGGTCGATCTTCATGAAGTCGTCAATGGAGATCCTGGTGTCCGCCGGCCACTGGCTGGGCGCCGGCGCCGAGGGTTCCGGCGCTGACGTTGCGGGTTCGGGTGCCTTCGCTGAGGGTTCGATCGGGCCAGAGGGTTCGCTCAAAACGTTCTCCTTGTTTTCCAAGCGCGGCCACAAGGCGGCGCGCTGTTCGACTTTTCTTGTGCCGCCCAGCGTGAAGGTCAGCGCCGCGCGCTCGGCGCCGGCGGCGCCGACGCGGTTGAGGATCTCGTCCGAGGACGCGGGCATGACCGGGCTCAGGAGCACGGCGATCAGGCGCACGGCCTCGGTCGCGTTCCACAGCACGGCGTCGAGCGCCGCGTGGTCACTCTTTCGGGCCAGTGCCCACGGCTCGCGCGATGCGATGTACTCGTTGGCCGCGTCGGTGAACCGGAACACTTCAGCGATCGCCGACTCGAGCTGCAACGTGTCCATGTGCGCTCTGTACCGCGCGACGCATTCGGCCGCCCGCTCGGCGAGGTCACCGGGCGCCGCCGCCACGGCCAGCGCGCCTTGGCGGTAGCGCTGCACCATGCTCGTGACGCGGCTGACGAGGTTGCCGAGATTATTCGCGAGATCCGCGTTGTATTTCTCTTCGAAGCGGTCCCAGGAGAAGTCGCCGTCGCCGCCGAAAACAATTTCTTTCGCGAGAAACAGCCGGAGCGGATCGGGCCCGAGCCGGTCCGCCGCTTCGAGCGGATCGACAACCGTGCCGAGCGACTTGCTCATCTTCTCGCCCTTGAACGTCACCCAGCCGTGACCGAAGACCTGTTTCGGCAGCGGAGCACCGACGCTCATCAACATCGCCGGCCACACCACGCAGTGAAACCGCGCGATGTCCTTCCCGATGAGATGGAGCGACGCCGGCCACCACTTCGTGAACTCGGCTTCGTCCGTGCCGTACCCGACGGCCGCCGCGTAGTTGATCAGCGCGTCGTACCACACGTACACGACGCTGTTCGGATCGAACGGCATCGGAATGCCCCACGACTGCCCGGCGCGGCTCACGGAGATGTCGTCGAGACCACCCTCCAGCAGGCGCAGCATCTCGTTTCTGCGCGAGTCCGGCACCACGAACGCCGGATGCGCCGCGTAGTGCGCGAGCAGCGCATCGCGATACTTCGAGAGCTTGAAGAAGTAGTTCTTTTCCTTGATCCAGTCCGGCTTGGTGCGATGGACGGGACACAGCCCGTCGATCAAACCCTTTTCCGGCTTGAATTCCTCGCACGAGACGCAATACCAGCCTTCGTACACACCTTCGTAGATGTCGCCGCTGTCGAACGACTTCTGCACCATCGCCTGCACGGCGGCCTTGTGCCGCGGCTCGGTCGTGCGGATGAAGTCATCAAAAGAGACGTTGAGGCGCGACCAGGCTTTGCGGAACTCACCTTCCATCTGGTCGCAGTACGCAAGCGGATCGACGCCCTGCTCGCGTGCGCGCTTGAACACGTTCTGCGAGTGCTCGTCGTTGCCCATCACGAAGCGCACTTCGTCACCGATGAGCCGGTGGTAGCGCGCGATGATGTCGGCGGTGATCTTTTCGTACGCCGTCCCGAGGTGCGGGCGGCTGTTGACGTAATCGATCGCCGTGGTCAGATAGAAGCGCACAAACTTCTATTATGCGCGAACCGCGCGCCCGGCTACAGTTAGCAGCCTAAATGCGTGCCTGCCTGGCACTCCTCATCGGCCTCTTGGCTGCATCGTTCTGGATCGTCGGTGACGGCGGTGCGGGCTGGCTGTACGCGCTCGTCTATGTCGCGGCTGTCGTGCCCGGTCTGCCTGTCGGCTTCGCGTTGTTTGGCCGCTCCCACCCCGGCGGCTGGATCTCCGGAACGCTGATCGGCTACACGCTCGCCAATCTGGCGGCCTGGGCTGTCATCGAATTGCATCAGGCCACCGCCGTTGGGTTCGTCACCGCGACCGCGCTCGTCGCCATCGCAACGTGGGCCGGCCTGACTCGCGTTCGTGCGCCGCTCATCCCCCTTCCGGAGTGGACGCGAGCATCGTCCACGTCGCTGCTGCTCGTTCTCATGCTGACGCTGGCGGTAGCCGTGCCGCCGCTCGCCAACGTCGGCTGGACCGATACGGCCGGGAACCGCTACTACCGCGCGTATTTCACGGCGGACTTTGTCTGGCATGCCGCGATGACCGCCGAGCTGAAGAAGTTCGAGCTGCCCGCGCAGAATCCGTATCTCCGGGACACCAATATCCACTACTACTGGACCTACTTCATGATGCCGGCGGCGGTGGCGGGCACAGGCCCCGTCGCGCTGCAAGATATCCAACGCTGCTTGAAACTCAACGCGCTGCTGACGGGCTTGTTGATGATGGCGACGATTTTCCTCGCAACCTGGGTCGCCGTGCCTCGCGCCGGACCCGCGGCGGTCGCCGTCGCGCTGGCGCTCGTCGCCTCCAGCGCCGAAGGCCTCGCCGGTATCGTCGGAGCGTGGTACACCGGCCAGCCCCTGTCGGTGTTGAAGGACGTCAACATCGACGCCATCTCCAGTTGGGCGCTCGGCGGGTATCGCATCGACGGTCTCCAGCGCAGCATCTGGTACGTGCCGCACCATTCGATGGCCTACGCACTTGGCCTGATCGCGATCATCGGCATCACCGCGTCGGAGGGTCGCGTCAGCAGAGCCGCCAGCTTCCTGCTCGGATGCGTCCTCGGCTGTTCAGTGCTCTTCAGCCCGCTCGTCGGCGGCCTGTTTGCAATTGCGTACGGCATCGCGTTTCTCTCGTACGCGTTCTGGCGCCCCAACTTCGCGGCAACGATCCTGACGCAAATCGACATCGCCGTGCCGATTGCGATCGCTATCGCCTGGCAGATCAAAGAGCACATGGTCGCCGGTGCGGGCGGCGCGCTGGAGTTCGGGTTCGCACGTCAGTCGCTCAGCCACCCGGTTTTCTCGTTGCTCGTCTCGCTGGGTCCGATCCTCCTGGTCGCGGCCAGCGGCAGCTGGCCGTCTGTCCGCTATCCGCTTCGGCGCCTGGCCGGGTACGCCGCACTCGCCCTGGTGTCGCTGGCTGCGATGTACTTCGTGCGTCTCTCGATCGACCTCTCCTGGGTCGGATTTCGAACCGGACACCTGCTGCTGCTCGTACTCCCCGCTTTTGCCGCGCGATTCATTTCCGTGGGTTGGGATGCCGGCCGACGACGGCTCGTCGCCGCTGTCGTCGTTCTCGCGCTCATGGCAGGCGCGCCGACGCTCGTAATCGACGAGTTCAACGCCCAGGATATCCACAACTACGACGTCAGCCCCGGCGACTTCCCGTTCACGATCGTCGTGTCTTTGCAACAACAGGCCGCCTTCGCATGGATTCGCAACAACACGCCGACTAATGCGATCGTGCAAATGGACCCGGTCGAGCGCGGCCGGTCGACCTGGAGTCTCATCCCGTCCTGGGCAGAACGGCGAATGGCCGCGGGGCTGCCGATCTCGCTAATGTACACGCCCGAGTACGGCAAACAGTCGCAGCTCGCGCATTCGATGTATCTGCAGGACGATCCGGAAGCCGCGTGGAAGATCGCCAAACAGCTCGGCGTCGACTACATCTACGAAGACGACGTCGAACGTCGCAACGGCTCCGGCGCGGAGTCCTTCATCAAGGCGCCAGCGCGATTCGAGCGGGTGTTTCATCAGGGTGACGTCGAGGTCTACCGCGTCAAATAACGTTCCAGGCGCTCGAGGTCCCCAGGTGTATTGACACCGATCGCCTCCATCGGGTCTTCGCTTGGGAACGTTTCAACGCCGGCACGCGAGCTCAGCCAGCGAATGAACGGCAGAACATTGCGCTCGCCGGTTTGCGACCCTGACTGAACCTCCCCCGCGTACTGCGGCAGCCAGATACGGAATGCCTCCGTCAATTTCGCGGCACTCCACCGCAGTGAGCGGACGGTCGATGGGGTACTGAGGGGCTCGCCGCGATTATGACATTCCTAGGTAATCAGATGACTCTCCCGCATCGAGAAGTAGCGGGCATCCCCGACAATCAAGTGGTCGATGACCTCAATGCCGACCACCCGCCCGGCATTGATCATCCGGTGCGTCATGGAAATGTCGTCGGGACTCGGCGTCGGATCGCCCGACGGATGGTTGTGAAACAGCACCACGGCCGCGGCCCCGCCGAGCAGCGCGTCGCGGAAGACTTCACGCGGCTCCGCCGTCACGGCGTCGGAGGATCCGACCGCCAGCACGCGAACGCGGATCAGCTGGTGCTTCGTGTCGACCAGCACCACCCCGAAGCGCTCGACATGCGACGAGCCGTACATCGGCATGAGATAGCTCGCCAGTTCCCGAGGGCTCGTGATCTTCGTCCGTGGCTCAGGCTGGCGCTGAAGCGTCCGGCGCCCCATCTCGATCGCCGCGACGAGCCGCGCCGCTGTCGCCGGGCCGAGCCCGGTCTCTGTCGCGAGGTGATCGGCCGTCGCGCGAGCGAGCCCGTGAATCCCCCCGGCTGAACCAAGGATGTCGCCGGCGAGAATCAGCGCGGCGCGGCCGCGTACGCCGTGTCCGAGCACCAGCGCCAGAAGCTCCTGGTCGCTCAACGCCTGAATACCCGTGTGTGAAAGTTTCTCGCGAGGACGCATGTGGTGGCTCGTTGCAAGCACCGAGCCACGTGGATGTCCTAGCTGGCTATTTCAAGATTTCAATATTTGCGATCCAACGAAAGCCGTCAGATCGCAATTTCTTCAACGACCTCGGCCCAGCCGGTGAGCCAGAGCCCGTCATCGCGCCACTCGACACGTTGCGACCCGCCGGGCGCCGCGACCTCGACATCCCGAGACGCCCCGCAAAAACACGCCGCTGCGACCGCCGATGCGCAGGTGCCCGTTCCCGACGAGGCCGTCGGACCGACGCCGCGCTCCCAGATGAGAATACCGAGGTGGCCCGGCGAGTCGACCCGAAGCAACTCGACGTTTGTGCCCTCGGGAAAATGCGGATGCACAGCGATGGCGCCGCCCAATCGATGCAGCGACTCCGTGTCGCAGCGATCGAGGACAATGCATTGGGGGTTGCCGACGCTCAGGGTGGCGACGTCGACAGGCTCCCCGTTGACCTCGAGCATCAGCCGCCGAATACCTGACGGGCTCCCCATCGAGGTACGAAACCGGAAGCGGCGGCCGTCGCGTTCGAGCAGCGTCAGGACGCGCGGCCCAGCATCGGTCTCGATCGTTATCTCAGCGCCTTCCGCGAGGTTATGCCTGTCCGCAATCCAGGCGCCCAGGCACCGAACGCCGTTGCCGGACACCTCGGAGTAGCTGCCGTCAGCGTTTCGCAGCTGCATTCGCGCGCCGCCGGCGCCCTGTCCGGAGCCCATTGAAAAAACGATGAGGCCGTCGGCGCCCGGTCCGGGCGTCCGCCGGCACAGACGCTTCGCCAGCGACCCGCGATCGATCCCAGACGGTACTTCGGCGTCATTCACGAGCAGGAAGTCGTTGCCGTGCGCGTCCGTATGAATGAGGTGCGTGGTCATGATTGGCTGAGGCCCAGTCCGGGGATTACTTTCGGCAGAAGGCGAGGAGATGCCAGCCGAAGCGCCGCACCCACGCCCGCGGCAGCGCGTTGAAGGTGCCGACAAAGAATGTATTGAACGCCGTGCCCTTCCAGCCTTTGTGGAGACGCGATTTCACCGGGAATCTCTCCGGCACGATCTCCACCGATGAGAACCCCGACACGAGATCGCGGAACTCGCCGATCGAGTATCGCTTGAGCACCGGCGCGTCCTCGTGCTCGAGCGGCGTCTTCATGACCTTCGATAATCCGTTGAGCCACGAGATGCGGTTGTACACCTGGAACATGGCCAGGCCGCCGGGCCGCAGCACGCGATGCGCTTCCCTCGCGAGCGCGCGGTCGTCGTCTGTGTACTGAATCACGCCATGCGCGAACACGAAATCGAACGACGCGTCCTCGAACGGCAGCGCTTCGCCGTCGGCGACTTCAACCGTTGCCGTCAGCCCCTGCTGCGCGAGATTCTGGCGCGTCAGCTCCACAGCGCTCCGAGCGATGTCGACCCCGGCCACCCGCGCGCCCGCGCGCGCGAAGCGCACGACCTCGACGCCCGCGCCGCAGCCAATGTCGAGCACGTCCTTGCCCTTCCACTCGTCGAAGTTGACCAGGCGCAGCAGGTGATGAAGTTTCTCGAAATGATACTGGTCAAGATCAGCAAAAAAGCCCGGCGTACCCGGGCCGTGGGTGCTGATATCGAGATCGTGGATGTGAGTTTGCCAGTACGCGCGCACGCGATCGTTCCCGGACACGCCGCTACTATAGGATAGTTCCCACCTGCGCTGAAGCTACGGCGGGCAAGTTCACTATGCAGCGAGACCCGGTTCAGCTCACACGCGATTCGTTCGACGTGCTCGTCGTTGGCGGCGGTATTCACGGGCTGTTTGCGGCGTACGACGCGGCCGCGCGCGGATTCCGCACCGCGCTTGTCGATCGCGCGGACATCGGCGGCGGCGTGTCGGCACATCACCAGCGCACGATTCACGGCGGCCTCCGCGCGCTCCAGAGCGGCGACCTCCGCAAGACACGCGCGCAGATCATCGAGCGGCGCACATGGGCCCGCATCGCGCCGCACATGCTCCGGCCGCTGCCGTTTCTCTTCGGCACCTATCGCTCGTTGACGCGCTCGCGGCTCGGCGTGCGCGCAGGACTGAAGTTCTACGACTACCTCGGCCGCCGGCGCAATGACGACGTCACACCCGAGCTGCATCTGCCGAAAGGCCGGCTCGAGTCCGCCGCGGCGACAAAACGCCTCTTTCCAGGAATCTCCGAGGCCGGGCTCACCGGCGGCGCGATGTGGTACGACTACCAGACCGCGCAAGCCGAGCGGCTCACGTGGGCCGTCGCCGTCGCCGCGCACGAGGCGGGCGCGACGATCGCCAACTACGTGAACATCACGGGGCCGATCGCGGGCGGGAGCGGCGTTCACGCCGTCGATCTCGTCACCGGCCAGCCCTTCGCAATCCACGCCAAGGTGGTCGTCCTTGCCGCCGCGGAAGGCCTCGGCGCGCTGAACGGCGCGTTTGGCCTCGGCCCGGCGCCGCCGCTGCTTCGCGCGATGAACCTGCTGTTCGACAGGCGAGCCATGGACATGGCCCACGTTGCGCCCACAGCCTCGGGCCGCATGCTGACCGCCGTGCCGTGGCGCGGGTATCTCCTTGTCGGCACGAGCCAGAGCGACGATGTCGTCGCGGCCGGCACGCGCGCGAGCCAGGACGAGATCGACGCGTTTCTCGATGAGGCGAACGCCGCGTTTCCGCGACTGAACGCGACCTTGGCCGATATCCGCTCGGTTCAACAAGGCCTGGTCCCGGCTGTCGACGTCAAGGGCGACATCGAGCTTCTCCCGGATTTCGACGTCCGTTACGACACCGCGCGGCCGAATATCGTGACGCTGATCGGCGCGAAATACACGACGGCGCGCCTGGCTGCCGAGCGCGCGATCGATCAGGCGTCGCGCACGCTTGGTCACACGGGGCGCCGCTCGTCGACGGCATCGCGCCCGCTGCCTCATGCGGCCATCGCGGATGTGGAGGGCCAGCTGATGAAGACCGCGCGCGAGCTCGACATGACGCTCGACGTCACGCTCCAGCGCCACCTGGCCTCGTGGTACGGCACCGAAGCGGCCGATGTCCTCCGCTTCGCCATGGCCTCGCCCTGGAAGATCGAGCCGGTCTGGAACGAATCGCCGGTGCTCGCCGCGGAGATTGCCTACGCGCGGCGCTATCTCATGGCCGAGATGCCCGAAGATGCCATTTACCGCCGTACAGCGCTCGGCGGCACGGGTCGCGTGCCGCCGGACGTTATTGAACGCGCGGGCGGAATCTTTACGACACCGGAACGGTAAACGCCTTAAAGACCCACGTGAGGCCAGTCGAGAAACCCCAGCTGGGATCGCGTTCCGTCACGCCGATGAGCAGCGCGCCATCGAGACGCACCGGACCGCGCGTGATCCGCGCGCCGACGCGCATCATCGCCAGCGAGTCGGTCGCGACAGGCGGCGTGTTCGCGCGCATGTTCGCGCGACCGTTCATCTCAGCGACGAACTCCACGCCTTCGCGAATCGCGCGCGCCATCGAGATGCCGTAGAGCAGCACGTCGTTCTGCCGGTCGCCGCGCGCCGCGTCGCCGAGAATCGCAAAGCCGAAGTTGCCCACGACACGGATCGACTGCACGGTCTTGGCGGTGAGGAACTGAAACGCAAAGTCGGTGGTGTCGAGGCCGATGCCGCTCTCGTTCCCCGCGTTCGGCAGCCTGGTCGAGAACTTCAGCGCCATTGCCGGGCGGCGAGCGGTTTCGCTGAGGAAGCGCACCTTGGCGCCGATCACGCCGTCGATGACATCGTGGGTCGATGTCGCGGCGGCGCCGATCGTCATCAGGTTCGCCAGCGGCGCGCCGGCGAGACGGCTCTTGATCGACAGCTGATCGCGGAAACCGCCGTCGAGCTGGATCTCGGCGATCGAGCTGACGCCGACGCTGAGCCCGAACGTGCCGATGCGAAACAAATTGCCCTGAAGGCCGGAGGCGGGAAACGTCACGCCCTGGTGCCGGTCGAGGCCCGCTTCGACGAGCATCTGCCCCGGTCCGATCACTTCAGGGTCTTCCGTGACGAGCGGCCTCGATTGCGCGAATGCCGCGCCTGCCGCCACCGCCACGCCCGCCATTGCCAACATCAGAGTGCGAATGACTTTCACTGTGGTCACCTCGTCGTTGAGTCGAGCCAAACTGGGCGGATCTCCGAGACCGCGTATTCGATATCGGCTGATCGGTCGCCGGCCGCCACCCCACACTCAGCTCACGCGGAGAACGCGGAGGTCGCGGGGCTCTGGATGATCTCGGGAATCGGGTGCAACCGGGTGTCGAGGAGGTGCCTCGGCTGCACGTTGCCGAGCGCCTTGATCATCGAGTTCTTGATCTCCGGATGTTCGAGCTCGAACTCGGTCAGCAATCGCTTGATGCGCTGGCGCTTCATGCTGAGGTCGCCGCAGGCCGGGCAGCAACAGCCGATAATCGGCAGCCCGCACTCCTGCGCATACGTGCGCGCTTCGGCCTCACTGACATACACAAGGGGCCGAATGACGACGTGTTCCTTGTTGTCCGAAATCAGTTTGGCGGGCATCGCTTTGAGCGAGCCCTGAAAAAACAGATTCAGCAGCACGGTCTCCACAAAGTCGTCCATGTGATGGCCGAGCGCGATCTTCGTGGCGCCCACTTCCCTGGCCACGCGGTACAGCACGCCGCGGCGCAACCGCGCGCACAGCGAGCACGGCGTATCCCCATCGTCGAGAATGTCGTCCATGACCGCGCCGATGGTGGTGTGCTCGATGCGCAGTTCCCAGTTGTGCTCCTTGCACGCCTTCGTGATCAGGTCGTGGCGGTAGCCCGTGTACCCGGAATCCACATTCACGGCGATGATCGAAAATTTGATGGGCGCGCGCTGACGCAGCACTTCGAGAATATGGATCAGCGCCCAGCTGTCCTTGCCGCCCGACAACCCGACCATGATGCGGTCGCCGTCCTGGATCAGATTGTGTTCCTTGATCGCCTGGCCGACTTTCTTGGCCAGCCGATGCTCGAGCGGAGTCCGTGCACTCATGAGGCTTCTATTTGAGCACGAGCTTCGCCACGGCGGCATCCCAGCTGATTTCGGACGCGCGTTTCGCCGCGGCCTGCCCGAGCCGTTCGGCCAGGCCACGATCGGCCGCCAATCCGGCCATCGCACGACCGAGCGCGTCGGCCGTCGGGGCGACGACCTCGCCGCTGACGCCGGAGGCCACAAGCTCGACGGGTGCGCCGCTATCGGCGGCGGTGATGACGGCCTTCCCGGATGCGAAGGCCTCTACTGTAACCATGCCGTAGTCTTCGTCCTTCGGGACAAACACCACCGCCCGGCACGTCGCCAAATACGTCGTCAGCTCATCATCAGTGATCCGGCCGACGAACGAAACGCGGCCGTCCACGCCGCGCTGCCGCGCGAGCGCCTCGAGCGCGGCGCGCTCTTCGCCGTCGCCCGCGATGACACAGCGGACACCGGCGGCGTCGGGCGTCGCCAACGCCTCGATGACGAGATCGAGCCGTTTGAGCGGCGCGAGCCGGGAGTACGCGAACAGGAAGTCGCCGTAATCCGCGCAGTGGTAGTGGCGATGCGGAGGCGGCGGATACAGCACTTCGGACAAGACGGCGTTCCATCGCGTCAGCCGGTCCTGCACGGTTTTCGACTGCGCGAACAGCTTCGTGACGTTGTGTTTGAAGAGGTATGTGTCTGCCGACTGAATGAGTGCGCGGCGCACGCGCTCTTTGAGCCGCCCCTGCGTCGAGAGCGTGGCGGACCACGAGTCCCACAGGTCGTAATACTCGCGCATCGGATGATTGAGCCAACAGACATGCTGCTCGTGGCGCACCGCGTAACTCGGATAGCGCGTCGAGATGACCTGGTCAACCCTGTCGCCGGCGCCCGTTCGGCCGACGTCGGTCATCCAGTTCGCGACATACGCCGCACCCTGCCGGCCAAATCGATTGGACGGCGTGACGATAAGCTCCGCGTCGTGATCACGATCGCGCAACGCCTGGACGAGCGCGCGCGCAATGACAAGATGCCCGCCTTCGACAAACGGCGGCGACGAGGTGACGACTGCGATACGGCTCATTGCTTCCTCGGAGCGTCTTCGCGCGTCTAGCGCTGGCCGATGACCTTCGCCGGCACGCCGGCGGCAATTGCCCCGGCCGGAACGGATACGCGCACCACGGCGCCGGCGCCGACGACCGCCAGATCGCCGATCGTCACGCCGTCGAGAATCTTGGCGCCCGCGCCGAGCCAGGCGCCCTTGCCGACATGCACGCCCTGCGACCGCCGCCCCTGCTCAATGACCGGCGCTTCGGGATCCGTCATGTCGTGATCCCCGCCGATGAGATAGCAGTACGCGGCGACGAGCGTGTTCGCGCCGATCGTCACGTCGCTGGCTGAAAACACTTCACAGTTGAAACCGATATTTGCGCCGGCGGCCAGTGCGATGTTGCCGTTCTTGCACGACAGGATCGTGTTACGGCCGACGAACACGCCAGATCCGATCGTGATGCCCGTGTTGGACGTGCCTTTGGCATCCAGCAGACAGTTGTCGTCGATCATGACGTTGTCACCGATGTGAATCTTGTGCGGATGCCTGAGGACAACGTTCTGGCCGAAGATGACGTTGCGCCCGCAGCGACCGAGCAGCGCCGGGTACAGCCACTTGCGCATCGCGAGGCCAAACGCGCCGGGAAGATGCTGCGACAGCATCACCACGGCCTCGTGCTTCAGCAGCGCCAGCCAGCCGGGGCGGCCGACGACTAGCGCGGAGTATTTCGCGCGAGCGCCGCCGGGCGCGTCGAACAACTGGTGCTGCGCGCGCGGAATCTCAGATCCAGCCATGTTCGCGGTACCACTCCAACGTCCGGCCGATGCCTTCGCGCAGGCCGATCCTGGGCGCGAAGCCCAGCTCGGCGCGCGCGCGACTGATATCGAAGGCGCGGCTCTTGGTGAAGAAGTCTACACGGCGGCGGAAGATCGGGGGCTCGATCCCGAACGGCGCCGAGACCGCCTCGCACGCGGCGCCGGCCACCCAGAACGGCCAGACCGGCCAGCGCGTCGCCGGCGGCTTCACGCCGGCCAGCTCGGCGGTCAGCGTCACGATCTCGTTGAGCGTCGTCACTTCCCCGCCGGCCAGTAAGTAGGTGCGCCCGGCCGCCGCCGGCACCGTCGCGCACAGGCGGAAGCCGTCGCTGAGGTCATCGACGTGCGTCAAGTGGTAGAAGATCTTGCCGTCGCCGAGAAACAGAAACCGTCCGCGGGCGACGCCGCCGAAGAGCTTGAGCAGCCGCCGGTCGCCCGGACCGTAAATGCCCGACGGCCGCGCGATGACCAGCTCAACGCCCGTGCGCGCCGACGCCTCGCGGCCGAGCGCTTCGCCGAGCAGCTTCGTCTCCTGGTACACGTCGCCTGGCCGCAGCGGCGCGTCTTCGTTCGCCGGAGGGTGCTCGACATCGCCATGCACACCAACCGTGCTGCACTGCACGACGCGCCGTACGCCGGCAGACTGCGCGCACTCGATGATCATCGGCACAGCCTCGGCGTTCACCGCGCGATACACCGACTCTCTCAGCCCGGCCGTGCGGTAGAGTGCGCCGATGTTGTAGACAACGTCGACGCCGGCGACTGCCGCGGCGACGCTCGCGCGATCGGTGAGATCGCCGCGCACAACGTCGATGCCCGCCGAGACCAGATCCGCCGCCTTGGCCGGGTCGCGAACGATCGCCCGTACCTGGTCGCCCTGGCGCTGAAGCCGCAATGCCAGCTGACCGCCGGTAAATCCCGTCGCGCCGGTCACAAGCGCCTTCATCGCACTTGTCCCCCGGAGCCTTGGCCCAGGGGGACCCGCTCGGCTGTGATCGTGACGGGCGAGCCAAACACCCTGAGCAACCCGCCGACTCGCAGTACGCCTTCGATCGCCTGGGTCAGCGCAGGCATATTAAATATTTTGTGGAAGTTGATCGGCAGCACGAACTGTTTGTGCACGCCGATGATCCGGAAGCCCGCCGCTTCAATCACCGCGCGCACCTCGTCGACCGCCAGGGTCCGATAGGCTTCGACCTTCTCGCCGCGCGCCAGTTTCTTCAGGCGCGCCCGGCTTTCGAGCGCCGCGGCGCTCTTCGACGACGGAAAATCGACGACCACCCGCCATTTGGCGACGCGGCACAACTCCGCCACGCACTGCTGCCAGTCAGGTGTGTGCATGATGACGCGCAGCGAGACGGCGCATTCGAACTGCTGATCGCCGAACGGGATCGCGTGCGCATCGCCCACGTGAAACGCCGCGCCGAGCTTCCGTTCTTCTGCCGTGCGCCTTGCCACGGCGAGCATCTGCTCGGACGCGTCAATGCCGGTCACGACGGCGCCCGCGCGCGCGAACGCCAGCGCCGCGCGGCCCGTGCCGGTGCCGACGTCGAGGATCGTGCGTCCGCGAATCGGCCCGAAGGCCGCCATCAGCAGCACGTCCTGGCTGTGCTGCACCATCTGGCCGATCGGCCCGCCGAACCGCAGGGCGTCAAATCCCTCCGCGACCGTATCGCTGCGGTAGTGCTCGTACGAATAGTGATCGTTCTTCTGCGGATCAGCGCTCACGTGCCACGCTCCGCGGAGGCGTGCGGCTCCGCGAGGATGCGCATCGCCTCGCGCGTCTTCGCCAGATAGGCAGCCTCGCTGTATTTCACGTCGGCCATCGCTTTCGCGCGCGCGCCGATTTCACGTGCACGCGCGCGGTCGGAAATCGCCGCCAGGATGCCGGCCGCATAGGCCACGGGTTCCGGCTCCGTCAGGATCGACGTCTCATCGTCGAGCACCTGCGTGTGCGTGACGAGGCGCGTGGCGACGATCGGCCGACCCGAGCGCAAGTATTGATAGATCTTCAGCGGCGTGTTGGTGCCGAGCGAGCGCGGCGACACCAGGGCGTCGGCCGCGTCGAGAAACGCGGGCACATCGCCGACCGGCCTCTGCCCTGTCAGCAGCACGTTCTTCGATAGTCCGAGCGCATCCACCTTGGCCTGTGCGGCGCGGACTTGATCAGGATCGCCGCCCATCAGGACGAACGTCACATCCGGGCGTTCGGCGATCACGGCCGGCATGGCGCCAAAGAGCAGGTCGAACCCCTGGTACGCCTCGAACGTGCCGGTATAGAGCACCATTGGCGCGCCCGCCGCGAGCCCCAACGACGCGCGCACGGCGACGCCGGAGCCCGGTGTCGGCGCATCGCCCGAGCCCATCGCGTTCTCGATTAACACGACCGGCACCGTGGTATTCACCTGCCGGACGACCTCTTCGAGCTGGGGGCAGATCACGATGACGACTTTGGAGCGGCGGAGCATGATGCGTTCGAGCCAGTCGAAGACCGTCGCCATCCACCGCTGGTTGGCGTGACCGAAGTTCGAGATCTGCTGCGGCAGGCTCGAGTGCATGTCGTACAGATGCGGCACGCCGATGAGCCACGACAGGACAACGCCGATGGCGCCGCCTTCTTCGTGCGAGTGCACGGCGTCGTAGCGGCCGCTGAGCGCCACGCGCAGCGACGTGTACGCGAGACAGATATCGAGCGGCACCTTCGCCCAGGACGGGCCGATCTTCACACGCGAGATGAACGGCGGCCTGGCGGTGCGAATGATGTTCACGCCGGGGATCTCGCGATCCTCGCCGAACGGGTACGTCACGAAGTCGACGGTGTGCCCCATCGAACTGAGCGCGCGCAGCCGGTGATACTCGGAGAACGGAGTGCCCCGTGGCTCAAAAAACGGCTCGGGCGCAATCATCAGAATGTGCACGAGGTTGCGGTATTGTAACCCGCGTGCGTTCGGTCCTCACGTGGGCGGTCAAGCTTCTTGTGTCCGGCGGCCTGCTTTACTGGCTTCTCAGCCGCGTTGATCGCGGCCAACTCTGGAACAACATTCAGTCGGCGTCGCCACGCTGGCTCGCGGCCGCGCTCGCGCTCTATTTTCTGATGATTCTGGTCAGCGCGTGGCGGTGGAAGCAACTGCTCGACGCCCAGGCCGTCCCGGCGAGGTTCACGCATCTGGTCTCGTCGTACCTCGTCGCCACGTTTTTCAATAACTTCCTGCCGTCAAACATCGGCGGCGACGTCATCCGGATCCGCGACACCGCCCCGGCGGCCGGCTCGAAGACCCGCGCGGCGACGATCGTGCTATTCGACCGCGTTGTCGGACTGATCGGCCTGATCCTCGTCGCTGCGCTCGGCGCAACGATCGCCACCGAGATCGGCGACCAGGAACCGTTCGATCCCATGTGGCTCTGGATCGGCCTTGCCGCCGGCACGCTGGCGGTGACCGTCACGCTGATGAAGCCGGGCCTCATCGGCAAACTGCTGACCCCACTGCGTGTCTTTCACAAGGCGTGGGTGGACGAGCGAATCAACCAGCTGCTCGAGTCGCTGGAGAAATTCGCGGCGCGGCCGTCGGCGCTCGTGCGCTGCCTCTCTGGCTCGATCGCCGTGCAGATCATCCTGGTCTTGTTCTATGCGGCGATCGCACGCGCGATGGGCGCGGCCGTGCCGGCCGTCCACCTGGCGGTGCTGATTCCGATGTCCTTCGTGGTGCAGATGCTGCCGATCTCGATGAACGGGTTCGGTGTGCGCGAGGCCATCTTCGGGCTGTACTTCACGCGGCTGGGTCTGCCGAGAGAATCAGGGATCGCGCTGTCATTTCTGGGCGCGGCGCTGATCATGCTGTTTTCGGTGTCGGGTGCGGTGCTGATGCTGGCGAGAAAGTCGCAGGCCAAGGGCTAACTCACCTTGGAGGCGCCTGCGGTCACGTGGGGTCCTTGGGGTCGCTTATTTTCCCGAGAAAACCGGCATGACAAATACGCCGAGGTTCCGCGTGTCGGTTGACGGCGGATGGGCGATCGACGGAACAAACCCAGCCGTTGCCGACATCTTCAGCGAATACAGGTACGCGTCGCGCTTCCAGACGCCGTCTCCAGCCTTGAGTTCACATGTCTGCGGCTCGCCTGGCCTCAAGTCGAGTTTGCACGTCTCGCCGCCCCACGACGCTGTGAACGTATTGGCAATCGCGCTTTCGGCTTTGATCCGCACGAACGACGGCTTGAAGCCCGTGCGCACGATGATTTCGGTCGACGCGTCGCCGGCGATCCAGAAGCCCCACTCGGTGCCGCGCGGTTCGCCGTTGTACGTGTTGCCGTCCATGATGTAGAGCAACGCGTTTCTCGGATTACCGAACTCGATCCGACCGCGTTCCGGATGAAGCCGCGCGGGAATGTCGTCTGCCAGCGTGCGTTCAACCGGCAGAAAACGGAGCGGCACCGTGGCCGGATGCAACCACGGCTGTTTCACTGATAAGAACGGATGCGCAAAGACCGGCCACAAAAAGGCGATGCCGCCCAGACCGGACGCGATCGCCGTCCACGGCCCCGTCGACACCGGCAGCAGGAAAAGCAGCAGGGGTATCGCGCTCACGATGTAACGATTACCGACGGGCCCGCCGGCGCCGTTCCACGTGTACGGCGTGATGACGATGAGCATGAGCGCCGTGGCGACAAAGGCGCCGAAGGTGCAAACCTGCCAGAACTCGGCCTTACGGATGCGCGCCAACCAGACGGCGATGATCAGCGCGCCCGGGAAGAAATAGGGAATCAATCCAGAGTCGCGCCCCCAGAGGAAATACCTGGCGTTGGTACTGGTGAGCGTCCAGAAGAACGGCTGGCCGGGAAACAGGATGTCGGGGCTCAACGCCTTGGCGCCGCCAGTGGCTTTTTCGCCGGAGTTCGCGGCGCTCTCGAAGGTATTGCCGGCGGCATCGAACGGATAGTGCCCGTAGAACGTTTTGCGATTCGCGCCCTGATAATTCCACTCGCCCGTTACAGCGATGTTCAGGCTGAACCATGCGACCACAAGCGCGACGAAGACACCGGTCACAATTGCGGCGCGCCGCGGCGACCGCTTCCACAGCCAATGCAACACGAGCGGCGCGAACAAGCCGGCATGCGAGATCTTTGAATACGTCGCGACACCGATCAACGCCGCCGCCACGACATCCGACCAGACGCTGTCGAGAAAGTCGTCCGGGCGCGGCGTGCCTTTCGGGCGCACTTCTTTATAGAGCCAGAGAAAATACGCGATGAAGATCAGCGAGAAGTTAAAGACCTCCGGCATGAGGTACAGCGCCCACACCGGAATGCTCGAGGCGGCGATGAAGAGAAAACCAATGGCCCAGCCCCACACGTTGCCAATGCGTGCCGTGGCGAATTCGGCCCCCAGCCATGCGCAGATGACAAGGAGCAGCACGTTCAGCATGAACATGCCGCCGAGGCCACCCAGCCACGCAAATGGCGCCGCGACGAGCGGGTACGCAAACGCTTTTGCGAAGTCGAGGCTCGTCGCCGTGGATTTTGGAGACTTCTTGAGAAAGATGCCGTCGGGGCCCACGATTCGGCCGGTGTTCCCGTCGTTATAGAGCCTGTTGAAACGGAGCAAATCGCGCGACTCGTATTTCAAGTTGAAATCGTCGATCAGGCTGAACGTCTGGAGCACGTACGTCGCCTCGTCGGCCTTGAAGCCGCCCGCCACTCGCGGAAAGTCGATGAGACGACCCGAAAGCCCGGTCAGCACGACAATCGCGAGGATGATGGCGGCGCGCTTCATACGGTGACGTTCGTGTGAGCGGCCTGCTCGCGCCGCCTCGGGTCGATCAGGAAAGACAGGTCCTCGGATTCGACGACCCCGCGGCCCGTCGCGCGGGATCCGGCGTGCAGCAGCTCGTAGAGCCGCTCCATCTTTCGCACGAACGCCGCGATGTCGAAGCGGTTCGCTGTTTCACGCGCATTGGCCGAGAGCCGCGCGCGCGTCGCCGGCTCGTCGATCATCCGTACGATCGCCTGCGCCAGCGCGTCGGCGTTGCGCTTCGGCACGATCACCGCGTCATGCTCGTCAGTGAGGACGTCGAGCAATCCGTCGGCGTCAGTCGCGACGATCGGACGCGACGCCGCCATGGCCTCAAACACGGTCAGCGGCGTGCCTTCCCAGAGCGACGGGAAGGCGCTCACATCGAACGCATGAAGCAGGCGCGCGACGTCCTTGACGAACCCGCCGAAGATGAAGCGATCGCCAAGGTTCAGCGCAGCCGCTTGCGCCTTCAAGTCATCGAGGAGCGGCCCCTCGCCGAACAGAAGAAACTTTGCATTGGGACGCAGGTCAACGACGCTCCGTGCGGCCTCGACAAGATATGAATTGCCTTTCGAGTCGTGAAGGCGTGTGATCGTGCCGATCGCGAAGTCGCCGGGCGTAATCCCGTGCTCGCCGCGGACCGCCGCGACCTCATCGGTCGAACGCGTACGGCTGAATTCGTCGAGCGGCGCGCCCAGATAGGTCACAAAAACGCGCCCCGGCCGCACCTTGCGCGCCTTCACGACGAATTCCGCCGTGCTCTCGGAAACGGCGATGCCGATGTCCGTGAACCGCTCGAGGACGACGTCTGCGAGTTGCTGAAACCACGGCGTGCTCGTGAGGTTGGCGTGCTCGTGCAGCACGACAGGAAGCCGGCGAAGCGCCCCGGCGAGGCGACCGAACGTCGTCGCGCCGTAACCGTGGCAGTGCAGTACATCGATCTTCTTCGCGTCGATGACGCGCAACAGATCACTGAGTGTCCGGGGATCAAACTTGCCTCGCGCCAGATACGTGATATCTACACCCATCGACTCAAGGGGCTCTTCCGAGAGGTCCTTCTTCCGGAGACTGACGAGCGAGACCCGGTAGCGGCTCGCGTCGAACCGCGGGATCATCCAGCCAAAAAGCCGTTTGACGCCGTGCATGCGGGATCCCGCCCAGCCGAGGTGATCACAAACTTGCAAGATATTCAGCACAGTTGTCATGCGATTGGCCGGCGGCACGTGCCCACATGCTACTGACCGCGTGTGATAACGGTCAATGCCCAGAATGGCCTAAAGGTTGCACAAACTGGGCCGATAGAAACATATGGTGTCCCGAAAACCATGAATAGACGTGTTCTCGCTACCCTCGCGCTTGTCGGCCTGGTAACTGCTACCGGCTGCAGTAATGTCATCCAGAAGAGCGCCAACCCGTTGAGCCCGACAGTCGCCGGGCCCCTCGATGGCGTGACGTTCACGGCCCCGGTCAACGTGACCCCGGGCCAGAACGCCCAGATCAAATACCCCGACCAGCCGGTGACCTTCGCGTTCGACGCGGCCACGAGCAGCGGCCCGCGGCCGTTCACCATGCGCCTCCAACTGGCGAGAGACTACGACTTCGCCAACGTCACCTTTGACCGCGGCGGCTTCGAAAAGCCCGCGACGGGCTCGAGGATCTCGTTCCGGCTGCCGGATCGGATCCCGAAGGGCGTGTATTACTGGCGCGTGCGCGCGGAAGATGGCGCGAACAACAGCGACTGGTCCGCGCCGGCCGCGTTCGAAGCGCTTGAGCAGATCATCATCGGCATCCCGACCCCTCGTGAGCCGATCAACAACGTGCGCGTGACCACGCGCAACCCGGTCCTCGTCGCCAACAACAGCGTGGCTTCGGGCCCACATCGCGCGCTGCAGTATCAGTTCCAGGTCTCGACCAATACATCCTTCACGGGCGTGGTCGCCGACGGCATCGTCGGCGAAGGCAACAGCGCGTCGGGCTACGGCGTGTCGACGACCCTCAACTACGACACCACCTACTACTGGCGTGTGCGCGCGAGTGACGGCGACGTGACGAGCGACTGGATTCCAACGGCCGTCTTCCGGACGCCTGTCACTCCGGTGGCGCCGCCAACAGGCGGTGGCGGCGGCCCGGTGCAGGCATGCGCGGGCGCAACGACCGGCCCGACGATTGTCTCGTGCGTCATGGCTCGTTATCCGCAGCGCCTTGTCGCCGGCGTCAGCCTCTCGACTCGCCAGCACAACATGGAGTTCCTGCGTGATCGCGTCATCGAGATGGGACGCTGCGCGGGTCACGACTGGGCGTGGAACTTGAAGCGCGGCGGTCCGGAAGTCAGCATCGACTTCATCGTCTCCCGCGTCAACGGCGTGGTGAATGGCCACGACATCGGCTTTGACTACGACAACACCTCGATTCCGCTCGTGCTCTACTTCGGCGGCGGAACGTTCCCATACTACGGGGGCTACTCGAACTCTTACAGTTGCGGGGGCTAACGCTTCCGCCGCTGAAGTCACAAGTCAAACGTCACAAGTCAAAAAATGACGAACGCGCTGTCGATGCCCTCCTCACTGCATTTCCAGGAGCTCCAAGGCTCTGAAGATGAAGCAAAGACGACGTCGACAGCGCGTTCGTGTTTTGTGACGTGTGACGTATGACGTCTAACTTGCTGCTACTTCGAGTTGAACGCGATGCGCACGCCGGCACTGACCTGGAAGCCGCCCATTTTGACCTGCGAGTCGGTGGCCAGGTTGGCCGTGGCGCCGATGTAGCGTGCCTGCGCGCCGAGACCGACGTTCCGGCTCATCATGTAGCTGAAGTCGACGCCGCCGCCGTAGCCCCAGACCGTCTTGCTGTACTCGGTGACGCTCACGGCCACGCTCGGCGTGGCGCCTTCGGTGACGGCGGCCGACGTCGGGAGACTGTGGTCGACCGCGGCCAGCATCGGGCCGCCGAAAATCAGAAGGCCGGTCTTGTCGTCAAGCTTGACCATGTACGCGGCGAAGAGCCCACCCCACCGCTCGCGATGACGCATGTCGGCGACCGTCGCCGTCACGGTGCGCGGCGTGTCGAAGAAGATCGGGCTTGGAATCGACGCCCTCACCGCGCCTTCGCTGCTGGCGTTGCGCAACATTGCGAGCGCCGCGACGCCGAAATTACCGCGCAGCCGGGCCGCGCCGAAGACATCAAACAGCACGCCGCTCGGCACCGAGCGGTCCGTCGTGACGGTGGCGGCCTCGCCGTAGAGATTAAAGTTGAACGCGGTCTGTTCGGTGCGCGCGCTGCTCGCCTGCGAGCCAACGTTGAAACCCGCCATGAAGGTTTGGTCCCACTTGAGCGTTTGCGCCTGCGCCGTACTGGTCGCGACTGCGACAAAACACACTGCCATCAGAAAACGCTTCGTCATTCGTCCCTCAATTGGTCTGTGAAGTGCCCTAAAACCCGGTGTATGATAGCACGTCACTTTTTGGAGAGTCATAGATGAAAATGCAGAACTGGCAACTGCTTGTGAGTATCGCCGTACTCGGTACGACGATCGCGTGCGGTGCCTCACCGAACCCGACCTCCCCCGCTTCAACGTCGCTCGCCTCCGGCGATGCCGGCCCGAGCGGCGAGACCTTAAAGATCGGAGCGCCGACACCGACATCACCGATCGGCGGCATTCAGCTTCAATCGACGACGGTCGTCCTCAACTTCACGGCGGCGGCGGGTAGCTTCGCCACGTTCACGCCGAGCTACGAAATTGAACTGCGCAACGCCGCCGGAACCGTCATCGCCAACCCGACGATCACCACGACGTCGTACACGGTGACCGCGAACCTCGCGCTCGACTCGAACCACACCTGGCGCGTGCGCGCGGTTTATCAGGGCAAAGTCGGGCCGTGGTCCACGACGGTGGCCTTCAAATCACAGGTCGCCGCCTTCATCAGCGGCAACACGCTGTACGACCCGCTCTCAGCCGGCATCACCGTGGGCTCCCGCAACGGCCCGACCACATTTATCGCCGGCCAGGGCCTGCGCCTTGACGGCCATTCGTCGTACGTGCAGTACAACCTGCCGACCACGCTTCAGGCCGGTCAGTTCTCGATGATGATCCTCGGGGCAGACGAAGGCAGCGCGGGCGAGAAGAGCAAGGTCTTCGCGATGAAGGAAGGCAACGGCCTCATCACGGACAACGACTACCGGATGACCGCCGAGCTGCGCGCCAGGAATTATGTCCCGGCCGGCGCGGTGACGTTCCGCTTCATCAGCGGCGACGCCGGCGATGAACATCACATCCACGACGGCACACGCGTTCCACTCACCTTCACCTCGTCGCGGTGGTACTTCTGGAGCGTCACCTGGCAGACCGGCCAGGCGAACATGACGGTTCGCGAGGATAACGAATCCGGCCGCGTGATGTACAACCAGACCATCGGCATGAGCACTCGCGCGTACCGGCCAGTCCCGCACGTGCTGATGCTCGGCACGACGCCGGGCCGCGCCGGCGAACTTGACAACACCATTGGCGGCGGGCCCATTTACAAGAACGTCTACGCGGGCCCGTTGACGCGTCCTTCGTTCCCGGCGCTTCTCGAGCGGTTCCTCGGCGGCGACTAAGTCCGCGACAGATCCAAAAATCGAGGCCGGCGTCCCACGGGGCGCCGGCCTTTTGTTTTTGGGCGTAAAGCCTCATAATTACAGGAGCAATGTCCACCGAAACCTTCCGCCTGCGCTACCTGGCGCGCAACCTGGCGGGAGTGCCGCGCGATCTCGTCACTTCCGCGGTCTCGCACGTCACCGCCGTCCGCCCCACCGTTCTTATCTATAACTGCACCTGGGTCTGCGACGCCAAGTGCGAGATGTGCAACAACTGGAAATGGGGCAACCGCAAAGAAGACATGACGCTGGCGCAGCTCGAGCCGGTCATCTCGAATCCATTTTGGACCTCGGTCGAAACACTCAACATTTCCGGCGGCGAGCCCACCACGCGGCTCGACCTGCCCGAGATGGTCGAGCTCTTTCAGAAGTACCTGCCGCGGATGCGCAAGATCGGCATCAACACCACCGGCCTCACGCCGTCCCGCGCCATTCCGATGCTCACCCGCATCGTCGACTTCTCGGCGTCAAAGAACCTCCTGCTGAGCATTCGCGTGTCGCTCGACGGCATCGGCGAGGTGCACTCGCAGGTCCGCAACGTCAAGGACGCGTTCAACAAGGCATCGAAAACCATCGACGCCATGCGCGTGCTTGCCGCGAAGCACTCGAACTTCCAGTTCGGCATCGCCGCGACGATCTTCGACAAGAACATCGACGACGCCAATCGGATCCGCGAGTTCGCGCGCGACAACCGTCTCGACGTCGTGTTCAACATGCTGCGGTTCACTGACAACATGCTCCATAACAAGGAGCTCGAAGCGACGATCGGCTTCCAGGACAAAGAGAAAGAATTTATGCGCGAGTTCTTCCTTGACCGCGTGGCTGAGGAATCCATTCTGAGCGGCCAGTCGTTCATGTACCTGCACTACGCGGACATGATCGCCAACGGCTACAAGCGCACGATGCCGTGCCCGCTCAAGCGCCAGGGCCTGCTGCTCAATCCGAACGGCGATTTGTACTACTGCGAAAACTCGACGAAGATCGGCAACGTGCTCGACACGAATGCCGGCGACCTCTACTTCAAGGCCGAGAATCTCGCTGCGCGCGAGACGATGAAAAAGGAAGTCTGCCCGACCTGCCTCAGCCCTTGCCAGGTCAACGTCGGCGCGATGAAGCAGATCGTGCCGTACGTGCAGTTCCTGCGGCGCGCGCGCAAG
>JBKJHW010000027.1:0-13983 GCA_046598935.1 Vicinamibacterales bacterium
CATGGCTACTGGCGTCTCCAAGATTGGTCCTCTGTCGTTTGAAACCCATCCTTCGAAGTACCGGCACTGGAAGTTGTCGTTCGACGGCAACGTCGCGACGCTCGGGATGGACGTCGACCAGGACGCGGGTTTGGGGTCGGACTACAAGCTGAAGCTGAACTCGTACGACCTTGGCGTCGACATCGAACTGGCCGACGCGATCCAGCGCCTGCGTTTTGAACATCCGGAGACGCACACGGTTGTCGTGACCAGTTTGAAAGAGCGCATCTTCTGCGCCGGCGCGAACATCTTCATGCTGCGCGGCTCGACGCACTCGTGGAAGGTGAACTTCTGCAAGTTCACCAACGAGACGCGGCTCGGCATCGAAGACGCGAGCCAAAATTCCGGGATCAAGTTCCTCGCCGCGCTCAACGGCATCTGCGCGGGCGGCGGCTACGAGTTGGCGCTGGCCTGCGATGAGATTGTGCTCGTCGACGACGCGAATTCGGCAGTGAGTCTGCCGGAAACCGCGCTGCTGGCCGTGCTTCCGGGCACCGGCGGTTTGACGCGAGTGGTCGACAAGAGAAAAGTGCGTCGCGATCTCGCCGACATCTTCGGAACGCTGGCCGAAGGCGTGAAGGGCAGGCGCGCGGTGGAGTGGCGCCTGGTCGACGCGGTGTACCCGCTCAGCAAGTTCAAAGAGTCCGTGGAGAAGCGCGCGCTCGAACTCGCGGCGAAGTCCGATCGGCCGGCATCGGGCCCGGGCGTGGCGCTCAATCCGCTGAACGCGGCGGCTTCCGAAAATGGCAGCGTCGAGTACTCGTCCGTGTCATATCAAGTCGATCGCGCCAAGCGCGTTGCGACGATCACGGTTCGCGCGCCCGCACAGCCCGTCGAGCAGGACCTCGACGCCATTCTCACAGCCGGCGATCAGTTCTGGCCGCTCCGCGTGTTCCGCGAACTGGACGACGCGATCCTGCGTCTCCGCGTGAACGAACCCGAAGTGGGCACGGTGGTCCTCAAGGCGGAAGGCGACCCGGCGCTTGTGATGGCCGCCGACGCCGTGCTGCTGAAGCACGAGTCGAACTGGTTCGTGCGCGAGACAATCCACTTCATCAAACGCGCGTTGAAGCGCGTGGATCTCTCGGCGCGCAGCTTCTTCGCGATCATCGAGCCGGGCAACGCATTCGCCGGCACATTCTTCGAGCTGGCGCTCGCCGCCGATCGTTCCTACATGCTCGATGACGACGACCAGACGAACCGGATTCAGCTGTCGCCGATGAACGCGGGCAAGTATCCGATGAGCAACGGCCTCACGCGCCTCGAAGCGCGGTTCTACGGCGAGCCGGAAAAGGTCGCTGAGGCCCTGACGCACGACGGGCCGTTCGACCCGGGCGAAGCCAACGAAGCCGCGCTCGTGACCTCGGCGCCCGATTCGATCGACTGGCACGATGAAGTGCGCATGGCCGTCGAGACGCGGACGACGCTCTCGCCCGACGCGCTCACCGGCATGGAAGCGAACCTGCGGTTCGTCGGGCCGGAAACGATGGAGACTAAAATTTTCGGCCGGCTCACTGCGTGGCAGAATTGGATCTTCCAGCGCCCGAACGCGGTTGGCCCGAAGGGCGCGCTGACGTCCTACGGCACGTCGGATCGCGCTGAGTTCGATTTCGGCAGAACCTAACCGTGAAGCTCGTGAAGGGCCTGAAGAATGATCTCCGCTGAAAAAATTCCGAACAACGTCGACCTGCACATGAACAAGCGCCTGCAGAGGGCGCTCGAACACTGGCAGCCGGCCTACATTCAGTGGTGGAAGGACATGGGCCCGCAGGGGTTCCAGAACTACCACCAGGTGTACGTGCGCACGGCGATCAGCGTCGACGCCGCCGGTTGGGCGCACTTCGAGTACGTCAAACTGCCGGAGTACCGATGGGGCATCTTCCTCGCCGATCGGGTAGTGAATCGAACGATCGGCTTCGGTGATTTCTACGGCAAGCCGGTGTGGCAGGAAGTCCCGGGCGAATTCCGCAACCAGCTTCGCCGCCTCATCGTGACGCAGGGCGACACGGAACCCGCCAGCGTCGAACAGCAGCGCTGGCTCGGCCACCGGTGCCCGAGTCTGTACGATCTGCGCAACCTGTTCCAGGTGAACGTCGAAGAGGGTCGCCACCTGTGGGCGATGGTCTATCTCCTGCACTCCTACTTCGGCCGCGACGGCCGCGACGAGGCGGAAGATCTGCTCGCGCGCCAAAGCGGCAATCGAGACAAACCGCGAATACTGGACGCCTTCAACGAGCCCATCGACACCTGGCTCGACTTCTTCATGTTCACGATGTTCACGGACCGCGACGGCAAATCGCAGCTGCTCTCACTCTCGGAGAGTTCGCTCGATCCGCTGGCGCGCACCACGCGGTTCATGCTGACCGAAGAAGCGCATCACATGTTCGTCGGTGAAACCGGCATCACGCGCATCGTCAAGCGCACCGCTGAGTTGATGCGGAGCGAAGAGATCGGGATGTCGGGCGACGTGCGCAAGTTCGGCGGCATCGACCTCGAGATGATTCAGCGGCACATCAATCTCTGGTTCTCGCTGAGCCTTGATCTGCACGGCAACGAGATCTCGACGAACGCGGCGTCGTACTTCGCCAACGGGCTCAAGGGCCGCGCGGAAGAAGACAAGTGGTCCGAACACCGCGTGCTCGAGGATGTCTACAAGCTGCAGGCCGTCGAGAACGGGGAAGTGAAGATGATCGACGTCCCGATGCGCAACGCGATGAACGAGGTGCTGCGCGACTGGTATGTGGACGACTGCCTCGGCGGTGTGGGCCGATGGAACAAGGTGCTCGAGTCGCACGGCCTCTCGGACCGCCTCACGCTGCCGGACCGCAAGTTCAACCGCGGCATCGGCCAGTACGCCGATGTTCACTTCGATCCGGCCGGCCGCTACCTCACGAAAGAGGAGTGGGCGCGCCGCAAGCACGAGTGGCTGCCGACGCCCGAGGACAAACAGTACCTGCTCAGCATCATGAATGCGCCGATCTACGAGCCGGGCAAGTTTGCGAACTACATCGCGCCGCCCGCGCGCGGCATCAAGGGCCGGCCGATCGACTTTGAGTACGTGCGTACGGAAGCGTAGTGATGAAAATTCAGAGCAACGTGGAACGCGGCGTCGCAGTGCTGACGTTGACCGATCCGCCGGCCAATACGTACTCCTACGAAATGATGCAGGAGCTGGACCGCGCGATTCTCGACGCGCGCATGAACGCGGACGTCCATGTGATCGTGCTGATCGGCGCCGGCGAGAAGTTTTTCTGCGCGGGCGCGAACATCGGCATGCTCAAGGACGCTGAGCCCGAGTTCAAGTACTACTTCTGCCTGCACGCGAACGAGACGCTGAGCCGGCTGGAACAGACGCCGAAGCTCGTGATCGCGGCGCTCAACGGCCACACGGTCGGCGGCGGCCTCGAAGTCGCGATGGCCGCCGATATTCGCATCGCAAGGAAGGACGCCGGAAAGATCGGCTTGCCTGAAGTCGCGCTCGGCGTGTTGCCGGGCACCGGCGGCACGCAGCGGCTCGGGCGCCTTGTCGGCAAGTCAAAGGCCATGGAACTGATGATCCACGGATCGCTGATGTCCATGGATGACGCGAAGGCCGCCGGATTGATCAACGACGTGTGGGGGGACGCGGAGTTAAAGGGCCGCACCTTCCGCGACGCGATTCTGGACTACGCGGCCCAGTTCGCGCCGCCGAACAAGGCCAGCCGGGCTGTCGGCCGGATCAAACGCGCCGTCCAGTCCGGCCTTGAAGCCGGGTTCGGCGAGGGCCTCGCGATGGAACGCGAGATGCAGCAGATTTTGTTCGAAAGCAGCGACGCGAAAGAGGGCATCGCCGCCAGTCTGGAAAAGCGGAAGCCGGAATTCAAAGGAAAATAGCTCTAGCCTTGGAGGGCCATTGAGGGCCGTGGAGTAAGCTCTCCAAGATCTTCGGGAAAAGGATTTCTCCATGGTTCCCCATGGCCCTCCAAGGTGAAAAGGTCTCGACATGATTCTGGGCAAGAAGCAATTACTGATCAACGGCGAATGGCGCGACGGCGGCGGGAAGCCGATTGCGGTCGTGAACCCGGCCACGGAAGAAGTCATCGCCGAAGTGGCGAACGCGACCAAAGAGGACGTCGACGCGGCCGTGCAGTCGGCGCGCGCGGCGTTCGAAGGGCCGTGGGCAAAGGTGTCGGCACGCGAGCGCGGGCGGCTGCTCTGGAAGCTCGGCGAGAAACTGATGGAGCAGGCCGACGACATCGCCAGGCTCGAGACGATGCATAACGGCAAGCCGATTTTCGAATCGCGGCAGATTGAAATCCCCGCGTCGGTTGAGTGCTTGCAGTACTACGCCGGCTGGGCCGACAAGGTCCACGGCGAAACGGTACCGGTCAAAGGCAACGCGCTCGTCTACACTCGCCGAGAACCGCTCGGCGTTGTCGCGGCGATCGTGCCGTGGAATTTCCCGTTGATGCTCGCCGTCTGGAAAGTCGCGCCGGCGCTCGCGATGGGCAACACCGTCATTCTCAAGCCCGCGAGTCAGACGCCGCTCACCGCGCTCGAGCTCGGCCGGCTCGCGCTCGAAGTCGGTTTTCCTCCAGGCGTCCTCAACATCATCACCGGCAGCGGCAGCATCGCCGGTCAGGCCATCGTCGAACACCCCGGCATCGACAAGATTGCGTTCACCGGCGACACGTCAACGGGCAAGGGCATCATGCGGAGCGCGGCTGAGACGATCAAGCACGTCACGCTCGAGCTTGGCGGCAAGTCGCCGAACATCGTCTTTGCGGACGCCGACATCGAGTCGGCCGTGCGCGGCGCGACCGTCGGTATTTTCTACGGCAAGGGCGAAGTGTGCGCGGCCGGATCGCGATTGCTCGTCGAATCGTCGATCAAGGACCAATTCATGGAGAAGCTCGCAGCCCGCGCCAAGAAGATGAGCGTCGGCGATCCGATGGATCCGAAAACGCGGTTCGGCGCGCTGTCGTCGAAGTCGCACTTCGAGCGCGTGCTCGGCTATATCGAGACCGCGAAGAAGGAGGGCGCGACGCTGGTCGCCGGCGGCGAACGCGCGGACATCGGCACCGGCAAAGGCTACTTCGTGCAGCCGACCGTGTTCGGCGACGTCACCCCGGACATGACGATCGCGAGAGAAGAGATCTTCGGGCCCGTGCTGGCGTGTATTGAATTCGCGGATGTCGAAGACGCGATCGCGAAGGCGAACAACACAATTTACGGCCTCGCGGCCGGGCTCTGGACCAGAGACGTCAAGAAGGCGCATTACGTCGCGTCGAAGCTGAAGGCTGGCACGGTCTGGGTCAACACGTACAACGTCTACGACACGGCGGTGTCGTTTGGCGGCTACAAGCAGTCAGGCTTCGGCCGCGAAATGGGCATGCACGCATTGGATTACTACACCCAGCTGAAGAGTGTTTGGGTTGATCTCAACTAGCGACTTCTGCCTTTTGCCTTCTAACTTCTGACTTTCTAATGACTTTCCCCGTCGTCGACGTTCACATTCACATCCAGCCGTTTCACATGATGAAGCCGGACGTCCGCGAGACGTTCTGGAAGGGCAAGAAAGACCGCGCCCGGCTGGAATCGCTCGCCGACGATCCGAAGCTGCTGCTCGCGCAGATGGACGCGGACGGCATCGAAAAAGTTGGTCTCATCAACTACGTCAGCCCGGATCTCATGGGGTTCACCGAGGATTGCAACGACTGGATCCTCAAATACGCATCGGCTGCGCCCGACCGGCTCCTGGCGTTTGGGTCCGTGCATCCGGCCTTCACCCAGAACGTCGCCGAAGAAGCGCTGAAGCTCGTTGAAAAGGGGGTGAAGGCGTTCAAAGTGCATCCGCCGCACCAGCAATTCGAGGCGAACGCCTACCTCGGCTCGATGCCGAAGCTGGCGGAGCTGTATCAGGTCGCGATGGATGCGAACCTACCGGTCACGATCCACACCGGCACGTCGATATTCCCCGGCGCGCGGAGCCGCCTCGGCAATCCGATGGATGTGGACGATGTGGCGGTGGATTTTCCGAAGTTGACGATTTTTCTCGCCCACGGCGGCCGGCCGCTCTGGATGGACGAAGCGTTCTTCGTCGTCCGGCGGCATCCAAATGTGTTTCTGGAACTTTCCGGCATCCCGCCGCAGCGGTTGCTGGAGTGGTTTCCGCGTCTTGAAGAGATCGCGTCGAAGACCGTCTGGGGTACCGACTGGCCGAGCCCCGGCGTGACGTCCATGCGGCACAACGTCGATCAGTTCCTCGCACTGCCGATTACAGAAGAGACCAAAGCCGCCATTCTCTCGGGCAACGCGCATAGAATCTTCGGTTAATGGCGCCGGAGCCGCAGTCAGACCCGCTGCTCGCGTGGCGGGCGGAATTCCCGATCGTCGACACCTGCACGTATCTGGTCAGCCATTCGCTTGGCGCGATGCCGCGGGCAGTCCGCACAGAGCTTTCCCAGTTCGCCGACGAGTGGGGGAATCGCGGCGTCCGCGCCTGGCAGCCGAGCGACAGCGAAGGCGTTCCAAAGACTGCGGGCTGGTGGGAGATCGGCCGCGAAACCGGCAATCTTCTCGCGCCAATTATCGGCGTTGCCCGCGACTCGATCACGATGCATCAGAACGCAACCGTCGCGCAGCTCATCGCCGCGTCGTGCGTCAGCTTCTCGGGAGCCCGCAATAAGATCGTCCTCCAGGATCTCGATTTTCCGACCAACCACTACCTCTTCGAGGGCTTCCGCAGGCAGGGCGCCGACATCGCGTACGTCAAGTCGGACGACCGGATCACAGCCCCGATCGACCGCTTGATTGATGCGATCGACGATCGCACGGTGCTCGTGCCGATCTCGCTCGTGCTGTTTCGCTCCGCGTGTCTGCAGGACGTCAAGCCGGTCATCGAGAAAGCGCACAAAGTCGGCGCGCGTGTCATTCTCGATATCTATCAGGCGGCGGGCACGATTCCACTCGACCTCGCGGGTCTCGGCGCCGATTTCGCCGTCGGCGGTTCCGTGAAATGGCTGTGCGGCGGCCCGGGCGCCGGCTACCTGTATGTGCGGCCGGACCTGATTTCGGAGCTGGCGCCGGCCAACGTCGGGTGGGCCGGACACGCAGCGCCCTTTGCGTTCGAAACCGGAGCGATCCGATATGCCGCCGGCGTCGAGCGATTCCAAAGCGGCACGCCCAATGTGCCGTCGCTGTATTCGGCGCGAGCGGGCTACAGGATCGTCGGCCAGATCGGCGTGCCGGCCATTCGCGAAAAGTCACTGCGCCTGACGCGCAAGTTGATGGACTCGGCGAACCGCCGGGGATGGCAGCTCAACACACCCGCAAACGACCACGAGCGCGGCGGATCGGTCGTGATCGACATGCCGAACGGCGCGGCCGTCGCCGCGGAACTGATCAAGCGGGACGTCATCATCGATCACCGGCCTGATGCAGGCATCCGCATCGCGCCACATTTCTATTCGACGGATGAAGAAATTGATCGGGCTATCGAAACTCTCGAAGAGCTAGCAACCTTGGGGGGCCATTGAGGGCCATGGGGAAGATCAATCTTTTTCAAAAAGCCTTTAGAAAAACTAGCCTCCATGGCTCCCCATGGCCCTCCAAGGTGGACTGATTCTATGAACATTCGCACGATCACGGTGTTGGGCGCGGGGACGATGGGGCACGGGATCGCGCACAGCGCGATCGCCGCCGGTTACGAGACCCGGATGTTCGACGTCTCCGACGCGCAGCTCGCGAAGGCGCGTGGGCAGATCGAAGCCATCCTGAAGAAGAGCGTTGAGCTCGGCAAACTCGCGGCTGGTGACGTCGATCCCGCGATGGCGCGGCTGAGCGTGTCGTCGGACGCGAAGGCCGCCCTCGACGGCACTGACTTCATCATCGAGGCCGCGCCGGAAAAAGTGGACCTCAAGATCAAGCTGTTCGCCCAGATCCAGGCGCACGCGCCAGCCGAGGCCGTGGTCGCGACCAATACGTCGGCGTTGAGCATTACCGAGATCGCCGGTACGCTGACGAATCCCTCTCGCGTCGGCGGCATGCACTTCTTTAATCCCGTCCACAAAATGAAGCTGATCGAGATCGTGCGCGCGCTCGAATCGAGCGAGGCGACGCTCGAAGCGATCGAGGCTGTCTCAAGAAAGATGGGGAAAGAGACGGTGCTCGTCCGCGAAGCGCCGGGGTTCATTACGACCCGCGTCAACGCCACGATCGGGAACGAAGCGTTTTTCATGCTGATGGAAGGCGTGGCGTCCGCCCGCGACATCGACAAAGCCCTCAAGCTCGGCCTCAATCATCCGATGGGCCCGTTCGAACTGGTCGACCTGGTGGGGCTCGACACGCGGCTCAGCATCCTCGAATATCTGTACAAGAGCATGGGTGAGAAGTACCGCCCGTGTCCGCTGCTTGCGCAATACGTCAAGGCCGGGCGTCTCGGCAAGAAGGTCGGGAGAGGTGTGTATGACTACTAGGAAACTCAAACGCCGTGAATTTCTGAAGGTCAGCGGCGCCGCCGTTGTGGCGGGCGCCGTGGCTGTGTCAGTGCGGGAAGTCAACGCGGCTCCCGCTGCCGGCTACGCGACCTGGCCGTTTGCCGTGGCGCCGATTCCGATGGTGCGCATCGGCTACGTCGGCGTCGGACTCCAGGGCACCGGACACGTGCGCAACCTCGTGTCGATCCCGGGATGCCGGGTCACCGCAATCTGCGACGTCGATCCGGCAAGGATCGCCATCAATACCAAGATCATCACCGACGCGGGACACCCGGCGCCCGCGGTCTACGACAAAGGCCCCCGCGATTTCGAGCGGCTCTGCGAAACCGAGGACCTCGATCTGGTCTACAACGCGACGCCGTGGGAATGGCATGTGCCGGTCATGGTGTCCGCGATGAAGAACGGCAAGCACGCCGCTACGGAAGTGCCGGCGGCGATGTCGGTGGAAGACTGCTGGGCGATGGTCGATACGGCTGAGAAGTACCAGAAGCACTGCATCATGATGGAGAACTGCAATTACGACCGTCCCGAGATGATGGTCTACAACATGGTTTCTCAGGGCGTCCTCGGGGAGGTCATTCATGCTGAAGGTGCCTATAATCACGACCTTCGCGCGATCAAATTCGAGGACAAAAGCGAAGGTCTGTGGCGCCGCGCGTGGGCGACAAAGCTCAACGGCAATTTCTATCCGACGCACGGCCTCGGCCCGGTGGCCAATTGCCTCCACAATAATCGCGGCGACCGCTTCGACTACATGGTGTCGATGAGCGGCCCGGCGCGCGGTCTCCAGGATTGGCGCAAAGACCACGTCCCGGCCAACTCGCCGAAACAGAAAGAAAACTACGTCTGCGGCGACATCAACTCGTCGCTCATCAAGATGCAGAGCGGCAAGACCGTCTTCGTGCAGCACGGCACGAACTTGCCGCGGCCGTACAGCCGCATCAATCTCGTCCAGGGAACGAAGGGGCTGTTCTCCGGCTATCCCAATCGCGTGTATGTCGAAGGGAAGAGCGCGCGGCGCGATCAGTGGGAAGAGATGTCGGTGTGGATGAAGGACTACGAGCACCCGCTGTGGAAAGAACTTGCTGCGAAAGCCGCCGGCGCCGGCCACGGCGGGATGGATTTCATCGAGGACTTGCGGCTCATCAAGTGCCTGAACGAAGGCAAGCCGCTTGACTTCAACGTCTACGACGCGGCTTCCATCAGCGCCGTGGTCGGGCTCAGCATCCAGTCGGTTGCCAGGAAGGGGCAGCCGGTGTCGTTCCCGGACTTCACGCGCGGCAAGTGGAAAACCAGCAGGCCGTGGGAGATCGTGCACGCGTGAACGAACGAGCGCGGTCCGCGCTCATTCTGGCGCGAGGCGCCGGCCGGAGGATGCAGGCGGCAGATGCCGGCGCGGCGCTGACCGACGAGCAACAGTCCGCCGCGTCAGCGGGGCAGAAGGCCTTCATGCCGATCGGAGACCGGCGGTTTCTCGATCACCTGCTGGACAGGTTGCGTCTCGCCGGCATCACCCGCGTGTGCGTCGTGACGGGCCCCGGCCACGAGATCTCAGGCAGATTCGTCACAGCCGTTCAGCCGCACCCGCGCGGTACGGCTGACGCGGTGATGTCGGCGCGCGAATGGGCCGGGGTGGCGCCATTTCTGGTGATGAACGGCGACACCCTCTATCCCGCCGCCGCTATTGAGGCAGTGGCGACGATGGCGGGGCCGGGACTCGCGGGTTTCGACCGCGAGGATCTGATCGCGACCAGCAACATTTCGGCAGAACGGATTGCCGCGTTTGCGGTGGTCGAAAGAGACGCCGCAGGCGTTCTGAGCCGCATCATCGAGAAGCCGTCGGAAGCAAAGATCGCGTCGCTGCCGCCGCCGCTGCTTGTCAGCATGAATCTCTGGAAGTTCGACGCGCGCATCTTCGATGCGTGCCGCGACGTGAAGCCCTCGGCCCGCGGCGAGCTCGAGCTGCCGTCGGCGGTGATGCTCGCGCGCGAGCGCGGCGTGGACTTCACCGTCGTGCCGTCGCGAGGGCCGGTGCTTGATTTGTCGCATCGGCGCGATATCGCCGAGATTGCGCGCCGGCTGGGAGCGGCGCTGTGATTGAGCTCACTCGCGAGAACGCGCGCACGGTCAAAGCGGAGCTGGTCGCGCGTGTGCTCAGCGCCATAAATAGCCAGATAACAAATAACCAGATAACAGATTCACCATCGCTCTGGTGGGTGCCGGGTCGCGTCGAGGTTTTCGGGAAGCATACGGATTACGGCGGCGGGCCGTCACTCGTGGGCGCGCTGCCCCGAGGGTTTCTCGTCGCGGGCCGGCGTAGAGGCGACGGGGTGGTGAGGGTGCTCGATTCGGGCGACCAGTCGGTCTTCGAGCTCAATGTCCGGACGGGCGCGACCTCGCCGCCCCAGGTCATTGGCTGGCGCCGCTACGTGAATATTCTCGGGCGCCGCCTCGCGCGGGATTTCCCGGGCGCGCCGCTCGGCGCGGACCTCGTGCTCGCGAGCGACCTGCCGCGCGCGTCCGGCATGAGCAGCTCGAGCGCGCTGGTCGTCGGCGTGGCGAACGCGCTGGTCACGCTCGCAGGGATCGATCAGCGTCCTGATTTCCGCGCCGCGATCGCCTCGCAGTCGGATCTCGGCGGCTATTTCGGGTGCCTCGAGAGCGGACTCACGTTCGGCCCGTTTCCGGGCGATGGTGGTGTCGGCACATTCGGAGGCAGCGAAGATCAGACGGCGATTCTGTGCAGTTGGCCCGGACATCTTTCGGCGTTCACATACATGCCGGTGCGCCACGTCGCCGATGTCGCGCTTCCGGAGCGCTGGACATTTGTGTTCGCGTCAAGCGGCGTCGCAGCCGAAAAGGCCGGACGGGTGCAGGGCCTCTACAACCGCGCGTCGCTCGGCGTACGAGCGCTCATCGATCTCTGGCGTGTCCATGTCGGACCTCTCGAGTCGCTCACGACGGTCATCACCGCGGACCGTACGGCTGCGGCTCGGCTTCACGGGATCATCGACGCACACGCGGTCGAGGGGTGGCGCGCGGACGAGCTGCATACGCGGTTGACCCACTTCGCGAATGAGACTGCTCGCGTGACCGATGCCGTCAGGGCCTTCTCATCCGCCGACGCCGAAACTGTCGGCCGGTTGGCCGCCGAGTCACACCGCGACGCGGATCAGTTGTTGAGGAATCAGATTCCCGAAACGAACGCGCTCGTCGCGCTGGCCCGCGAGCAGGGCGCGTTTGCCGCCAGCGCGTTCGGCGCCGGCTTCGGCGGAAGCGTGTGGGCGCTGGTCGATCAGTCCCGGCTCAGCATGACCCCGGAGGAGTTCGGCGACCGCTGGTTGACGGCGTACCGTTCACAATTTCCTGGCAACGCCGCGAAGTCGGCCACCTTCGCCGCACGCCCGGGAATTCCGCTGACGCGGCTCTAATGGTCAATGGCCATTTACTTAATCGTAATTTGTCCCTGCAGTTTGGTATTCGACGCATCGTCGTGATCGTGGTACCTGCACGTCCGCGCGGTCGTGAGATTGGCGGTCGTGACCTGCTGGCCGGCCGGCAGGAAGCCGACCGAGTTGATCGGCGCACAGTCGGTGTGTGCCGGGTGGGGATCGGACGCCATGTTGTGGGCGCGCGAGTCGTTGTTGATGAACAGCACGCGCGCGCCGACTGCTACTTCGATGTTGTTGGGGCTGACCCCGGCCGAGGTGATCGTTATCGTCGTGGTCTGAACGGCGGTGACGAGCGTCGTCGCGGTTGACGTCGGGCTGCTAACTTTGCTGCCGCAGGCGGCCGCGGCAAGGAGCGCGGCCAGGACCGCCGCGCGGCGTGGATTCAAGATGCACTGCATGGAACCCATTGTAGTCATGGGATACACTGTGCGTGAGTTTTTCGAGGAGAACCTGTGGCTTACGTGATTACGGAACCCTGCATCGGCACCAAGGACACGGCGTGTGTCGATGTGTGTCCGGTCGATTGCATCCACCCGCGCAAGGACGAAGCGACGTTCGAAGCCGCCAAGCAGCTGTTCATTCACCCGGATGAGTGCATCGATTGCGGCGCCTGCGTCCCGGCGTGCCCGGTCGAGGCGATCTTCGCGCTCGACGAAGTGCCGGAAAAATGGAAAAGCTTCATCGCGGTCAACACCGAGTTCTACGGCAAGTAATTGGAGTTCGAGCGAGCTGAGTGGGCGCGTTTACGCGCCAACACTCCGCTGACCCTGTCGGAAAGCGACCTCGCTGAACTGCAGGGCCTCAACGAGCGCGTCTCCCTTTCCGAAGTTGAAGCCGTCTATCTGCCGCTGTCGCGGCTTCTGAACCTGCACGTGTCGGCGACGCAGTCGCTGCATCGCGCAACCGACACCTTTCTCGGCACCAAACCCAATCCACTGCCATATGTCATCGGCGTCGCCGGCAGCGTCGCCGTGGGGAAGAGCACGTTCTCGCGCGTGCTCCGCGCGCTGCTCGCGCACTGGCCGAATCATCCACACGTCGATCTGGTCACGACCGACGGGTTCCTCTATCCGAACGAAGTGCTCGAATCGCGCGGGTTGATGTCGCGCAAGGGATTCCCGGAAAGCTACGACGTCCGCAAGCTCGTGGAGTTCATGCAGGACGTCAAGTCTGGCGCCGGCGCCGGCGCGCGCGCGCCGGTGTACTCGCACCAGTCGTACAATATTGTTCCGGGCGAATGGCAGGTGGTCGGCCATCCCGACATCGTCATCGTCGAAGGCCTGAACATGCTGCAGACCGGTGATGGCGCTTCGTTTCCCACCGCCGGCTCACCGGCTGGCAAGAGCCCTCGGGTCTTCGTGTCTGATTTCTTTGATTTTTCGATTTACATCGACGCTGACGAAGCGGACATCGAGCGCTGGTACATCGACCGCTTTCAGATGCTCCGTGAGACCGTCTTCCAGGACCCGCGTTCGTACTTCCACCGGTACGCGTCTCTCGGTGACGCGGAAGCAGTGGAAACCGCGCGCAAGATCTGGCGCGAGATCAACGGGCTCAATCTGCGGGAGAACATCCTGCCCACGCGAGAGCGGGCCCGCCTCGTGCTCGAGAAAGGGCCCGATCACTCGGTCAGGCGCGTGAGGCTCAGGACGCTTTGATAGGGCAGAGGGCAAAGGGCAGAAGGCAGAGGTAAAGGAAAGAGGGAAAAGGCTAGGGCAAAGGTTAGAGGTCAGAGACCTTCGACTCAGCCGAGTTCGCCTGCTGCCGCCTTTAGTTGCATCTTGGCCGCAATTCTTGCCGCCCGCCGCGCGTCCGCTTCGGCCGCTTTGACCCTTTGTTCGGGCGTTTCGAGCAGCAAGCCCGGGATCTCCTGCCGGCCGCCGGAGCGATCGGTCGCCACGAACGTCAGGTACGCGCGGCTCGTCATCCGCCGGATGCCCGTCAACGTCTCTTCCGAAAACACAGACACTTCCACTTCGAGCGACGTCTTGTACGCCGCCGTGACCGTGGCCTGC
>JBKJHW010000023.1:0-6512 GCA_046598935.1 Vicinamibacterales bacterium
GTTCTTCCAGGACTCCGTGCGGCTCATTCAGCGGTTGATCGAGCTGCGAAAGGAAAACTGGTCGATTGCGCCGTATCCGGTAGAGAACCACGGGTTTACGGAAGAGACCAGCTGGGCGGACGAGTACAAACGCATCTTCAAACTCTTTGAAGACAATCTCCGAAAGAAATGATGAATAGCGCGGCCGTACTACGTCTGTTTCGGGAAAGCGGGGCCCTGCTCGATGGCCACTTCAAGTTGTCGTCGGGGCTGCACAGCACGGGCTATCTGCAGTGCGCGCTGGTGCTGCAGGACGGCACGCGCGCGGAGATGCTCGGCTGCGAGCTCGGCGAAGCGCTCGAGAATTACGGCGCGACAGCGGTGCTGTCGCCGGCGATCGGCGGCCTGATCATCGGCCACGAAGTCGGCCGGTCGCTCGGTGTGAAGGCGATCTTCGCCGAGCGTGTGGAAAAAACCCTGATGTTGCGCCGCGGGTTCAGCCTTGGCCCGACCGACCGCGTGATCATCGTCGAAGACGTTGTCACGACGGGCCTCTCGACGCGCGAGACGATCGAGGCTGCGCAGGCGGCGGGCGCCACGGTCGTGGCGGCGGCATCGATCATCGATCGCAGCAATGGCGCGGCCGATCTCGGCGTGCCGTTCCATTCGCTGGCGGCGCTGAAGCTGCCGGTCTTCAAGCCGGAAGATTGCCCGATGTGCAAGGCGGGCAATCCGATCACGAAGCCCGGCTCACGCAATTAAAGTCGGGAGTTAATTCAATTAACTCCCGACTTTATTTCAATTATTTCAAATGAGAACCCTCAAGTTGACGCTGGCTTACGACGGCACGGACTACGCCGGGTGGCAGCGTCAGCAGAACGCCCTGGCGATTCAGCAGGTCGTCGAGGAGGCGTTCGCGCATTTCACCGGCGGCGAACCGCCGACGGTGTCGGGCGCCGGCCGCACGGACGCGGGCGTGCATGCGCTCGGTCAGGTCGCGAGCGTGAACGTCGAATTCGATCACCCGGCGTCGGCCGTGATGAGGGCTCTCAACGTGCGCTTGCCTGAGGCGATTCGGGTGGTCGGCGCGATCGATGCGCCGACGGGCTTTCACGCGCGTTTCCACGCCAACGGGAAGTCGTATCGCTATCGGATCGCGCGCACGCCGGTGTCGTCGCCGTTCGATCGCCGGTATTCCTGGCACGTGCCGTGGCCGCTCGATCTCGCCGGAATGCGCGCGGCGGCGTCCCAGCTCGTTGGGCGTCACGACTTCGCGAGCTTCCAGGCCAGCGGCACGACCATAACGGCCACGACACGGAACCTGGAACGGCTCGAGCTCGTCGAGTCGGGCAGTGAGCTGCACGTTGTCGCAGAAGGCGAGGGCTTTCTTCGCCACATGGTCCGCATCGTGACGGGCACGCTTGTCGAGATTGGGTCGGGCCAGCGTGACGCCGGGTCGATGCCGGCCGTCATGGCCGCCCGCAATCGCGACGCCGCCGGCAAGACCGCGCCGCCGCACGGCCTGACGCTGGTTGCCGTCAAGTACTCTCACGCCGGTTGCTGATAATTACTCTTACCTTGGTTGCTGATAGCTACTAGAGGGGCGATAATTCGTTTCTGTGCCGCTGAACGAACTGCTGCAGCACGTCGACCCGGCCGGCCCGGCTGCGGAACTGGCCCGATCGGTCCATTACGACCGGTTGCCGAAGCATGTCGCGATCATCATGGACGGCAACGGGCGTTGGGCCGCCGAGCGCCAGCTGCCGCGCGTCGAAGGCCACCGCGCCGGCATCGACTCCGTGCGCGACACCGTCGAGTCATCCGCGCGCATCGGCGTCGAGGTGCTCACGCTGTACGCGTTTTCAGTGGAGAACTGGAAGCGGCCCGAGACCGAAGTTATGGCGTTGATGGGACTGCTGCGGCAGTACCTTCGCATCGAGCTCAAGACGCTGCTCAAGAACAACATACGCTTCAACGTCATCGGCCAGCGCGACCGGCTCAGCCGCGAGGTGCGCGAGGAACTCGAGGCCGCCGAGCAGCGCACAGCGGCCAACACCGGCATGCTGTTCAACATCGCGCTGAGCTACGGCGGACGCGCCGAGATCGTCGATGCCGCGCGCCGCGCGATCAGCGAGGGCGTGACGGCTGGCCAGCTCGACGAAGACACCTTCGCATCGTTTCTCTACACCGCAGGCCAGCCGGATCCTGATCTCATGATCCGCACCAGCGGCGAGATGCGCATCAGCAATTTTCTGCTGTGGCAAATTGCGTACGCGGAGATCTGGGTGACAGACACGTTGTGGCCGGACTTCCGCTGCCGGCATCTTCTCGAAGCGATCATCGATTTCCAGAAGCGCGATCGGCGCTACGGCGCCGTCACGTCGCAGCCCGTTGGCGCGGGCCGCTAGTTGCTGACCCGCATCCTTTCAGCGCTTGTCCTGATTCCGGTGGTCGTCGGGATTATCTGTTTTGCGCCGCCCATCGCCACGTGGCTGCTGCTGCTCGCGGTGCTGATCATTTCCCTGCTCGAGCTTGGCGCCCTGACCGCCGGCCAATGGCCCCTGCGAGTATTCCTCGCGCTGGCGTGGATTGCGCTGCCGTTGTCCTTGCTCGGTGCGATCCGCGAAAGCCACGCTCCCGAAGTGCTGATGCTGCTGTTCGTGCTGATCGTCGTGAGCGACAGCGCGCAGTATTGTGCGGGCCGGACGTTCGGCCGCCACAAGCTTGCGCCGGTGATCAGCCCGAAGAAAACAATCGAGGGCTCGATCGGAGGACTTGTCGCCGCGACGGCAATCGCCCCGTGGCTCGGCAGCCTGTGGCTTCCGGATGTTTCGGCCGCCGCCATGGCGGCGGCCGGCGCGGCAATTGCTGTTGCGGGCATGGCCGGCGATCTTTGTGAGTCCGCGCTCAAGCGCAAAGCCGGCGTCAAGGACAGCGGCAGCCTTATTCCGGGGCACGGCGGCATTCTCGATCGCATCGACGCGTTCCTTTTCGCGGCGCCGGCCTACTACGTGTTCCTGAGATTCGTCGCGTGAAGAACGTCGCCATTCTTGGCGCGACCGGATCGATCGGCACCAGCGCGCTTGCCGTCGTCGACGCGCATCCGGACCGCCTTCGCGTCGTTGCCCTCGCCGGCGGCGAGAACGTCGAGCTGCTCGCCGAACAGATCAAGAAGTACCGCCCATCAGTCGTTGGGGTTGCTACAGATGCCGCACGCAGAGCCCTGCTGGAGCGGATGGGGACCGTGGACCGCGTGGAAGTAATCGCGGGAGACGAGGGACGAAAGACCGTCGCGACGCATCCCGAAGCCGACGTGGTCCTATGCGCCTCCGCCGGAACGTCGAGCCTCGATGCTGCCCTCGCCGCGATTGACGCGCGAAAGACGCTCGCGCTGGCAAACAAAGAAGTGCTCGTCATGGCCGGCGCGCTGATGGTCGAGGCGGCGACGAGGCGCGGGGTCGCGATTCTGCCGGTTGACAGCGAGCACAACGCGATCCACCAATGTCTGCACGGTCGCGATCGATCCGAAGTGAGCCGCCTGATCCTGACCGCTTCGGGCGGGCCGTTCCGCTTGATGGACGATGACGCGCTCGCGCGCGTGACGCCGGCCGATGCGCTTCGGCATCCGACATGGCAGATGGGGAAGAAGATCACCATCGACTCCGCCACGCTGATGAACAAAGGCCTCGAAGTCATCGAAGCCCGCTGGCTCTTCGGCATCAACGGCACCGAGATTGACGTCGTCGTGCACCCGCAGTCGATCGTGCATTCGCTCGTCGCGATGCGCGACGGCTCCGTCATCGCGCAGCTGAGCGTCACTGACATGAAGCTGCCGATTCAGTATGCGTTTTCGTACCCCGAGCGATGGGACGGCTCGATGAAGCCGCTGGATGTCACGCGGCTCGGCACGCTCGAATTCGTGCCCCCCGATCTCGAACGGTTCCGTTGCCTTCGCCTGGCCTACGCGGCGCTCGCCGAAGGCGGCGCGGCGCCGGTCGTCTTGAATGCGGCGAATGAGATCGCCGTCGAGGCGTTTCTTTCCGGCCGGGCCAGATTTCCGGACATTCCGGCCATCATCGAAAAGGCGCTCGCCAAGGCGGGAAACCACACATCGGCCCCGCATTCGCTGGCGGATGTCCGCGCGGCGGACACGTGGGCGCGCGCCCATGCCGCTGAAACCATCCGTACGCTACCATCGTCGTAGGCTCTAGAGCCTCAACCCACACGTGACAACAATCCTCGCGTTTCTCTTCGTTCTGGGTGTCCTCGTCTTCATCCATGAAGCAGGTCACTTTCTGATGGCGCGCTGGCACGGCGTGCGCGTCATCACCTTCTCGCTCGGTTTCGGTCCGAAGCTCTTCAAGTGGACGCGCGGCGGCACGGAATTTTGTGTCAGTGCCGTTCCGCTCGGCGGCTACGTGAAGATGGCCGGCGAATCGGTCGAAGAGGAACGGACCGGCGCCCCCGACGAGTTCATGTCGAAGAGCAAGTGGGTGCGTTTTCAGGTCTACCTGATGGGCCCGGTGATGAACATCGCGCTCGCCTTCGTGCTCTTCACCGCGGTGCTCTACAACGGCGCCGAAGTGCCGCTGTACCCGACAGCCACGCCGGTCATCGGCGTGATCGCAGAGGGCAGCGCGGCCGAGAAATCCGGCCTGAAGGTCGGCGACACGATCATCAACATCAGCGGCAAGTCTGTGAAGACGTGGGATGACGTCCACATGAACATCCTGCCGAAGGCCGGCCAGTCGATCCCGATCACGGTCGACCGCGCGGGCGCGTTGTACGCGACGACCATCGTGCCGGCGTCGCAGACGAAGTACGAGCTGGGCGACATTGGCGTGCGGGAGATCCGCCGGCCGCAGGTCGCGATCGTCACGCCCGACGGTCCTGCGGAAAAGGCCGGCTTGAAGACCGACGACGTCGTGTTGGGTGTCGACGACCAGAAGGGCCTCAGCCAGCCCAAGCTCATCGAGCACATCCGCGCGCATCCGAAGCAGCCGGTCATGTTCCACCTCGAACGCGCCGGCCAGCCGGTCTCGATTCCGATCACGCCCGACGACAACGGCCCGAACGGCGCCGGCATGATCGGCGCGCAGATAAAGATCTTGGAAACCAAAAGGATCGATCCGACGTTCCCGGAGGCGATCAAGATGGGCGCCCAGCAGACCTGGGAACAGTCCGCCGCGATCGTGACGACGCTCAAGGGTTTGTTTACGCGTGACACGCCGGTCAACCAGCTGATGGGCCCGGTGGCGATCGCGGAACTTTCCGGAAATGCCGCTTCGCTCGGTTTGATTTCGCTGCTCGGTTTCATGTCGATCATCAGCCTCAACCTCGGGCTGATGAATCTGCTGCCGATCCCGATTCTCGACGGCGGCCACATCGCGATCCTCGCCCTCGAAGGCGTCAGCCGCCGCGACTTCAGCATCAAGGTGAAGGAACGAATCCTCTTCGCGGGATTCGCGGTCATCATGCTGTTGATGGTGACGGTGATCTACAACGACGTCGCGAGGATCTTCCGGTAAATCAAGTTGCAAGTCATACGTCACACGTCACAACAGCGGTGGGCGCTTTGCGCCATCCTCTAGTCAGTTTTCTCAATACGAGCAGCTTGGTTCGTTGGCAAGCAATTCGACTCGTGCTGTCGCTACCTAGGGGGCGCGCTTGGCATTGCCCTTGCTCCACCATGCCGGGTGAGATGGCGCTCGACAGTCATTGAACGCGCCTTTGCCCAAGCCGCGGCGCTGCTGCGGCTTTCGCCAGAACTGACGCGCCTCGGTCCGCAGCACCGTCATATCGCCGATCAACTCTTCCGATCCGCCTCCGCCGTTGGCGCTTCTCTGGAAGAAGCGGAGGCGGCGTCGAGCCGGCGGGACATGGCGCACAAACAGGGCATTGCGCTACGCGAAGCGCGCGAGGCGGAGTATTGGCTGCGAATGCTCTTGGTTACTGGCGTTATGGTCGAACGGCTTCAGCCGCTCCGAAAAGAAGCGGGCGAGTTGGTCGCCGTCCTCACGGTCTCGGTCAAAAAGTTAAGAGAGACTGATTAGAGGATGGCGCGAAGCGCCGACCGCGTTTGTGACGTGTGACTTGTGAGGTGTTACTTGATTCGAGCGAGCTCGATTTCTGCGGCGAGCACACCGAAGGAAGGCCAGTCGGGCGCGGCCGCAATCGATGTCCACATCTCCCGCGCCTTGGCCGTCCGGCCGTTGACCAGATGCCATGCGCTGACGCCGTAGCGAACCGCTGAGCCGGCGGAACCTGCGCCGCCGCCGCCGAGTATGTCGGCTTCGGTGCGTTCCCCTTTGTGCAGCAGGAGCAGCGACAGATAGCTGCCGTTCTCGATCACGTTGAGATCCGCGCGGATCGGCGCGAGGACCGTTGCGGCGTCAGCGGCGCGGCCGGCCCGCCGCAGGGAAACGTAGAGCCACGCGCTCGTGGCGACGAGGTTGTCGTCGTTCTTCAGGACATCGCGCGCGTTCACCCACGCATCGGCCGCTCCATTAAAATCGCCCTTCAGATACTTGCCG
>JBKJHW010000046.1:0-90345 GCA_046598935.1 Vicinamibacterales bacterium
ATCGGTTTGGCGGCGAAGAACTCGATTCTGATTGTGGAGTTCGCCGAGCAGCTACGCGAGCACGGCCACTCGATCGTCGACTCGGCGATCGGCGCGGCGCGCATCCGACTCCGTCCGATTCTCATGACGTCATTCGCGTTCATCCTCGGCGTCATGCCGCTGGCCCTGGCGACCGGCGCGGGCGCCGGCGCGCGTAACTCCGTCGGCACGACGGTCGCGGGCGGCATGCTCGCGTCCACGCTGCTCTCGATCATCTTCATCCCGGTGCTCTACGTGCTCATTCGGACGATCGCGCCGGGCAAGGGCGATCGCAGCCACATGGCACGCACGGCAGGCTTCTTCTTCGGCATCATGGCGATCGGCGCGGCGACGGCGTTCGCGCAATCACCGACGCCGATGCAACAGTCGCAGGCGCCGATGGCGCAGACGGTCGGGCTCCAGACCGTCCAGTTCCAGCAGGCGATCGATCAGGCGATTGCGAATAACCCGACCGTCGCGCAGGCGTCCACGGCGATTCAGCGCGCCGAGGCGTTGCTGCGCGTCGCGAAGGCGGCGACGCTCCCGACCGCGTCGGCGTCGTTCTCGAACTCGACACTCGACAGCGAGCGCGGTTTTGACGGCGACATCACGCAGCCGCGGAACCAGTCCACGCTCGCCGGCAACATCACGGTGCCGCTCCTGGCGGCGTCGCGTTGGGCCGCGCTGAATCAGTCGCGAGACCAGATCGACGTTGCGAACAATGCGACGGCCGACGTGAAACGGCAGATCGCCGTCGCGACCGCGCAGGCGTACCTGGTGGTCATTGCTCAGCGGCGTCAGGTCGACGTCGCGACGCGCGCCATCGCGAATGCCAATGCGCACCTCGACTACGCGACCAGACGGCTGCAGGGCGGCGCCGGCACGCGGCTGAACGAGTTGCGCGCTCAGCAGTCGGTGACGTCCGATACCGCCAGGCTCGAAGCGGCCCGGCTGGCGCTTCGGCGCGCGCAGGAAGCGCTTGGCGCGCTCCTCGTGGCCGGCGGCCCTGTTGATGCCGGCGACGAGCCGGTATTCGAAATGCCGTCTGACGCCGACGTCGCGATGCGAACCGACATCCGGCTGCAGCAGTCGCTGATCAGGGCAGCCGAGCGCGTCCTCGACGACTCGAAGAAGGACTGGCTGCCGAACGCGAACCTGTCGTTCGATCCGGCCTACGTGACGCCGGCCGGCGTGTTCCAGGCCAAGAATTCGTGGCGGCTGACGTTCTCGGTCACGCAGACGCTCTTCGAAGGCGGATTGCGAAAAGCCGCCATCGCCGTGCGCACGGTCAACCGCGACGCCGCGCGTCTCGGTCTCGCGATCGTCGAAAACCAGGCGCGCACCGACGTCCGGCTCGCGCAGGTGTCTGTCGAGGGCAACGCGCGCATCGCCGAAAGCGCTCGCCTCGCCGCAGTGCAGGCCGGCGAAGTGCTGAAGATCACGAACGACGCGTTCGGACTTGGCGCGACCACAAACTTGGAAGTCATCGACGCGCAGCGGCAAGTGCGCGACGCCGAGGCGCTCGCCGTCATCGCAGACGACAATGTGCGCCAGGCGAGACTGTTATTGCTGGTGGCTCTCGGGAGATTTCCGCGCTAGCGCACTTGCAGAATCGCGTAGCTGCGCTTGCCCTTTCGCAGCAGCAGATATTTGCCGAAGAGGAGATTGTCTGTCGTGGCTGCGCCGGTCACGCCATCGACCTTCGCGCTGTTGAGATACACGCCGCCGGATTCGACGGCGCGGCGGCTCTCGCTCTTGGAGGTGGCGAGGCCCGCTGAGACCAGTAGATCAATCACCGTCGAGCCGGCGCCGTCGAGGCTGCTGCGCGCGATCGTCGAGGTCGGCACTTCGCCGATGAGATCTTCGAGCGCCGCTTCAGAAACATCGCCGACAGAACCACCGAACAAAATGCCGCTCGCGGCGGCCGCGGAATCCGCCGCGTCTTTGCCGTGCACGAGCGTCGTCATTTCCCCGGCAAGCACTTTCTGCGCTTCGCGCGCTTCGGGCTTCGACGCCACGCGCTCGGTCAGGTCCGCCACGCTTTCCTGCGGCAGGAAGGTGAGCATCTTCAAGAGCTTCACCACCTCGGCATCGTCGGCATTTACAAAGAACTGGTAGAAGCGGTACGGGCTCGTCTTTTTCGGATCGAGCCACACTGCGCCGTCGGCGCTCTTGCCGTACTTCGTGCCGTCGGCCTTGAGCATGAGCGGGAGCACGAGCCCCCACACGGTCGCACCCATTTTCTTGCGCGTGAGCTCCGTGCCCACGGTGATATTTCCCCACTGATCGGTCGCGCCGATCTGCAGTTCGCAGTTGAGCGTGTTGCGGAGGTGGTAGAAGTCGAAGCCCTGCAGCAACATGTAGCTGAACTCGGCGTAGCTGATGCCGGTCGCGCGGTCCTCCATGCGCGAACGTACGGAGTCCTTAGCGGTCATCGAGTTCACGGTGATGTAGCGGCCGACATCGCGCAGGAATTCCAGGACCGGAACGTCTTTCGTCCAGTCCAGGTTGTTGACGACGCGCGCGGGGTTGACCGTGGTCGAGAAGTCGAGGAAGCGCTCGAGTTGCGGCTTGATCGAGGAGAGATGCGCGTCGACTTGCTCCGGTGTGAGCAGCTTCCGCTCGTCGGACTTGAACGACGGGTCGCCGATCATGCCCGTGGCGCCGCCGGCCAGGGCGATCGGGTGGTGCCCGAGCAACTGGAATCGGCGCAAGGTGAAGAGCGGCACGAGGTTGCCGACGTGGAGGCTGTCGGACGTCGGGTCAAAGCCGCAGTAGAGCGTGATCGGTCCCGACGCGGTGCGCTTGATGAGCGCGTCGCGATCCGTGCAGTCGGCGTAGAGGCCGCGCCAGTCAAGTTCGGGGAGGATGCCGCCGGTATTCATGCCCGACAATTCTAACCGGCCTTCGAGAGCCTCAGGCCGACCCCGAGCGGTGTCGAGGGGCCGTCTCGTCGGGAAGTGTGATTTACCGCACAACTTCGTCGCCAAAACGCGGCGAATCCGCAACTTTGGCTGGGAGACCCGCGTGGCATAGCCATTGCGATTTGGTCGCGCACTGCCCGTGCCTCGCAAAACGCCGCTCGTTCTCACAATCGCCACCCTCGCGATCGCCGCAGTAACCGTGCGTCCAGTGAGCGCAGATTCGCTCAGCCAGTGGTCATGGCTCGCACGGCTCAACTTCTACCGTTCGATGGCGATGTTGCCGCCGGTCGCCGAAGACCCGACGCTCAGTGTCGGGCCCTTTGAGCACGCGCGTTATATGGTCCGCCACGACGTCATCAACCACGCCGAAGGCCCGCTCGACGCGTGGGCCACTCTCGCCGGCGCGAAGTCCGCCGCGGTCAGCAATCTCGCCGGCTCGTGGAGAGCCGAGCCGGACGCGTGGGCGATCGACAACTGGATGCAGGCGCCGTTTCACGCAATCGGCATTCTCGATCCAGCGCTTAAAAACGTCGGCTTCGGGATCTTTCGCGAGAACAACGGACAGATTCAGACCGCGGCGGCGCTCGACGTCATTCACGGCCGCGCCGAAAGCGCCGGCACGCGATTCCCGGTGCTCTGGCCGGCCAATGGCACATTGGTGCCGATCGGCGCGCACACCTCCGAGTATCCGAGCCCGCTGACAAGCTGCAGCGGATATTCGTTGCCCGCGGGCCTGCCGCTGATCGTTCAGCTGGGGCCGGGAAGTCTCGTGCCGACCGGAACCAGGTCGATGGTGTGGCTCGGCAAGCACCGCGTCGACCATTGCATCTTCGACGAAACCACGTATCGAAATCCCAACGCCGCCGAACAGCAGCTTGGCCGCAGCATCCTCGCCGCGCGCGACGCCATCGTCATCGTCCCGAAGTACCCGCTCAAGCCCGGCTCAACCTATCGCGTCACTCTCGAATCGACCGGCTATCAGATCGACTGGTCGTTCCGAGTGCAGCGGTAATAAGGGGACGTACCCCTTTTCCACAGATTTTCCACAGCAGGGGGACAGGTCTCGAACTCGAGACCTGTCCCCTAGCTGTGGATTTCTGTGGGAAAGGGGTACGTCCCTCTCAACACGTAAGTGCCGCGCGAGGGCGTCGTCGCGAAGCCTTCGGCGACGAGCGCGCGGTTGCCGAGACCGGCGACGCGGCGGTCGAGGCCGGTGACGCGCGCCATTTCGCCGGGGAATGTCATGCCGGCGCCGCCAAGGAAACAGCGCGCAATTTCGCGGTACGCGGTCTTGGGGTCGACGCGCTTCTGCAGCTCGTCGGGGAACCGGCCAATCGCGAGCGTCCAGATGTAGGTGAACTTCGGCCGATAGACGACCTCGCTCGGGACGACGATCATGGCGGCCTGCAGCTCGGCCATGCCGCGCGTGAACCGTGCGCGATCCTTCACGCCGGATTCGTCGCGGAGATCCGACGTGCCCATTTCCCATTCATGGCGCAGCACGCGAAGGATCGCCTGCGCGTTCTTGCTGAGCTGTTTCTTCTCGTCGGATTTACGCAGGCCCCACACCGCGTGAAAGTAGGGGATCATCCGCGGCGCAATGAAGAGCGCGCGCCCGCGCGCGAGCTTGCCGTAATACACCTTCGCGCGGCGCATGACCTCGTCCTTCAGCACCCAGGTGTGCGAGGCTTCCGGATCGGTCTGTACGTTGCGAGGTTTGACAGCGTCGCGCCGCCCGCACACCGCGACGTATAGGGAGGGACCTGTTTTGCGGGAATCAGTCAGGCACGCCGCAAATCCGGCGCGCTCGATGAATCGTTCGGCGTCGGCGGCTGTTTCGACAGTCTGGGTGTTCTCGCGCTGCCAGTGGCGGTCGCGGTGATCTTCAATTTCTGACGGAATTTCCCGCGGCGGCACCCCGGAATTCTAAGCGTTCGCGGCGATCTTCGGCGGCTCCATCGACATCGCCTGTTCGACTTTGGCGAGCAGGTCGGCCGGCGGGCAGGGCTTGACCGCCACAAGAAGGAAGCCGGCTTTCCGCGCGGCGTCGTGATCTTTCATTCCACCCATGCCGGTCACCGCGATGAGCGGCACGGCGGTCGTCTTCGGCGAATCCTTGAGGCGCTTGGCGACTTCGAGACCCGACATGTCGGGCAGCTGCAAATCGAGGAGGATCACGTCAGGGATGCGGCGCTCGGCGGCGGCCAATGCAGCCTCACCGGTCGCGGCCGTATCGACGTCAAACGCAGACGACCGGAAATAAAAGGCCCACATTTCCAACGCATCGGCTGAGTCGTCAACGATGAGCAACCGGGGCAAACGAGTGCGGGACATAGGATCCTCTTTCGGACCGATCTTCAGGGCGTTCAGTATTCCTTCAAGCTCGTTCACGATTGTCGCTTCCTGTTCGAGGTGCTTCTCGATGATACCCGCAGCGCGGTCGCGGATTGCCTCGGTCGAAGAGCGCAGTTGCGGCACCGCAGCGAACAGGGTATGAAGAGGACCGCGGAGGCGGTGGCCAACGGCGGCGACAAAGGCATCCTGGTCCGAAGCGGCGTCACGGGGCATGATCAGGCCGAAATGCAAGTCAGTTGCCAACTGTTGTACGGTCGTTACACCCTCCGTTGGGCGTTCGGTTTCTCAATTTGGTTAGCTTAGCGGCTTTCCCCGCGGTGTTCAGTCTGGGATACCGCGGTGCACCCCTTGCTCGATGTAATGACCGCATGACGCGTCGAGCGTTCCCATCCTTATTGTGTGTGCTGGCCGTGTTCTTTGGGGGTAGCGCGGCAGGCGCGCAAACGCCCCCCACGACTCCCGTTCCCGCCGTATCCAAACAGGGCGCCTCCGACGACACCAGCCTGATCGTCCGCTTCCGCGACCGCTACGGCGACCTCTCGGACAAGGGCATCGCCCTGACTGCCGGCTCGATCGTAGCCGGGTCGGGTCTCTCGGCGGGTATCGCTCTCGGGAAAGCCGGCTATGTTGGCCCGTGGGGCGCCGTGGTCGAGGCGCGATGGTCGATTCGCGGCTACCGCCTGATCGACGCCCAGTTCGGCATGACCGACGGCCGCAAGTACATGACGGAACTCAAGGCAATTGACGCCGACGTCGCGTCGACGTTCAACCACAACTCTCTGCTCGCGTTTGGCAAGGCGGTCTTCGTGCATGCGCGCGACCTCTGGTATCCGCGCGTGAGCTACTACGGTCCCGAGGGCGTGGCCGCCAGTGTGGACGGCCGAAGCGACTACGCGCTCAAGGGCAAGTCCGTTGATGTCGTGGCCCAGTGGCAGCGTTACCGTTGGGGCGCGTCCGGCCGCGTCGGCACGTTGCGATTGAAACTCGGCACGCCGACGAACGATAAACTTCCCGATACCCGCGATCTGTACGCCGGCGCCGGTCTCACCGGTCTCGACACCCAGCACAACTTCCGGACGATGGGCGGGGCGCTGGTTTACGACAACCGCGATCTGTCGGACCTCACAGAAATGGGCACGTTTGCCGGCGTCGGCCTGTGGCGGGCGTTTGCGAGCGGCTCGTCCAATTCGTCGCTGGACTGGACGAGGATGAACCTGGACGTACTGCACTTCAGACCTGTGAAGCAGGGAAGCCAGGTCGTCGCGATGCGCGGTCTTGTTGCCGCGCGTCTCGACGGTGGCTCCACACCCACGCCGTTCTATCTGCAGCCGACGCTTGGCGGCGGCAAAACGCTGCGCGGGTTCGACATCCAGCGCGTGCGCGACGACAGCGTGTGGGCGGCGACTGTAGAGTACCGGTGGCGCGCCCACGACCGCATCGAGCTGGCGCCGTTTGTCGACGCCGGCTCGGGCGCGCGGCGGTTCAGCGATTTCCGCTCTGCGTCCGTCGAGGTCACGCCCGGTCTCGGCCTCCGCATTGTCAGCCGCAGCAAGATCATCGGGCGCCTGGATTTTGCGCGCGGCCGCGACGGGTCGCGGCTCATTTTTTCGTTAGGTTCACCGTTTTGAGCTTCAAGAAGGAGTCGGCATTGACCAGTTCCTCGAACCGCAGTCTCGCCGCGATCGTCGTCGCGATTGTGTCGCTCGGGTTCGCCACGGCGGCCCCCGCGCCGGAGGCCGCGCCCTTGGGCCGCGAGCTGGCCGAACTCTGGATCGAGCCGCCGCCCAATCGCGACCTCTTTTACGGCGTCGGTGGCGCGAAGCTCGCGCCCGATCCGCGCAAAGACTACAAAGTGACCGAGATCAAGGCCGGTGGGTTCAGCGACGGCTACTCGGTCGTCGACAGCGACAAGCGGAAGTGGAGCGTCAAGTTTCCGCCCGAGGGGCATTCCGAGATCGTGGCTTCGCGGCTGCTGTGGGCCATCGGGTATCACCAGCCGCCGATTTACTTCGTCGAACGCTGGACCGCGGTTGGCGCCACGGGCACGAATCCCCAGCCCGGCGCTCGCTTCCGCGAGAAGAAGCCGGACTTTCACGACCTCGACGACAAGGACACCTGGTCGTATTACGACAATCCGTTCGAGGACACCGTTCAAATGCGCGCGCTGCTCGTCTTCCACGCGATGCTTGGCAATTCCGATCTGAAGGAAAAACAAAACGCGCTCTACGAGCTCAAAGATCCGGTGGAGGGCGCGAAGCGCTGGTATGTCGCGCGCGACCTCGGGCAGACGTTCGGGCGAACGGGATTGCTGAATCCGCCGCGCGCGGACATCGAGGCCTTCGAAGAGTCGGGCTTCATTCTTGGCACGAGCGGCGATCGCGTGACGTTCGATTACCGCGGGCGCCACAAGAAACTCTTCGAGAACATTCGCAAGGCCGACGTCATCTGGCTGTGCGACCGTCTTTCAAAGCTCAGTGACAAGCAGTTGTTTGACGCATTTCGCGCCGGCGGGTATGACGCCCCGATGGCTGCGCCCTTCATCACGAAGTTGAAAGCCAAGATCGGTGAAGGCCGTGCGCTCGCGTCGATGGAGAATAGAACGCCATGAAGTCTGTTGCCCTGGTACTGGTGCTTTTGTGCGGTGTCGCCGCGTGCGATCGTCGTCAGCCTTCGGTCAAGCAGGGTCCCACCCCTGACAACAGCGGCGAGCAGGTGACGCTCGACGAGTTCAAGGCGCGGATTACTCAGTACCACGAGCTTCACACGCAGGCCGAAGCGAAACTTCCGAAGCTTTCGACTGAGGCGACGCCGACGCAGATCGACACGAACCAGCGTGAGCTGGGTCGCTTGCTGGCCGAAATGCGTCCAGGCGCCAAGCAGGGCGACTTGTTCACGCCGGCAATGGAGACGCTCCTGCGTAAGCACCTCGCGCGAATCTTCAACAATCCGACAGACGGCGCGGCGGTCAAAGGCTCGGTCATGGACGAAAACCCGACCGGTGTCACGCTTGTCGTGAACGCTCGCTACCCGGACAACGTGCCGATCTCGACGATGCCACCCGATCTGCTGCAGCTTCTGCCGAAGATGCCTGAGGAGTTCGAGTACCGATTCGTTGGACGTCACCTTGCGATCCTCGACGTTCATGCGCATCTGATCGCCGACTTCGTCACGAACGCCATTCCGCAGTAGGAGATCAGGATGACGCTCGTGTTCAGAGGACTTGTCCTTCTCGCGCTCGCCGGCCTCTCGCTGGCGCCGCCAACCACGCCGGCAATGGCGCGGCAGTCGATCTCGCCGCCGCCGGCGCCGGCCGGGCAGTCGACCCCCGCGCAGTCAACGCAGCTGCCGAATACGAAGGACTCGCTCAAGTTCGGCGTGCTCGGCGACTTCGGCAGCGGTTCCGCCCGCCAGTACGAGCTCGGCCGCCAGATGTACAAAACGTACGGCGCGTTTCCGTACGAGCTGGTCGTGCTCGTCGGCGACAACCTGTACGGCTCTGATCGGCCGCAGGACTACCGGAGCAAGTTCGAGCTGCCGTACAAGTCATTGCTCGACAAGGGCGTGAAGTTCTACGCGTCGCTCGGCAATCACGACTCGCGCGAGCAGCGGAACTACAAGCTCTTCAATATGGACGGCAAGTTGTACTACACGCTGCGGGCGCCAAAGCAGAACGTGCGTTTCTTCTTCTTCGAAAGCACGTACCCGGATCCCGACCAGATTGCGTGGCTCGAAAAGGAGCTGAAAGACTCGAAGGAAGACTGGAAGATTGCTGTGTTTCACCATCCGCTCTACTCGTCAGGTGAGAGGCACGGCTCCGACACGCAGCTGCGCGACAAGCTCGAGCCCCTCTTCGTGAAGTACGGCGTCAGCGCAGTGCTCACGGGGCACGACCATTTTTACGAGCGCACGAAGCCGCAAAAGGGCATCGTCTATTTCGTCACCGGCTCGGGCGGACAGCTCCGCGCCGGCAACATCGATCGCCGCTCCGGCATCACCGCCGCCGGTAACGACACCGACAACGTGTTTATGGTCGCGGAGATTGTCGGCGACAAGATGTTCTTCCAGGCGATCTCACGCACCGGCAGGATCGTTGACGCCGGCAGCTTCGACCGCCGGAAGTAGAAATGTGATGGCAGCTACTTGGGGGTACCGGGCGGCGATGGTGCCCGTCCGGCAGATACTCGCGCCCGCTCCTCGACACGCCGCTCGAGTGTTGCCGACAAGACGTTGAGGTCATCCTCGGCGGCCTCACGTTTGTCGTCGGCCGCCATCACTGACCGTGTCGTGAGGAGGATGAGGGCCGTCATCGCCATCATCATGGTCACCACAAGAAGGGCGAGGCCGAACTCCGTGCCAAACCAACCCGCTCGCTGGCCGGCGAGCCGAAGCGACCCGGCGACCATCGGCACTGCCAGCGCCGCCGGGACGAGTCGGCGCGCCATCGACGGACCGGCGCCATCTGCAAGCAGGCTGACCATCAGGGGCGTCTTGGGCTGCAGCAAAAGCACACCGCTTGCCAACACGGCAAACAGGATGGCGGTGTGAATCGCCATCGTTGTGTATGGCCCGATCCCGTAGAAGGCGCGAGCGTCAAAGAGATATCCGACAATCGCGACAGCTGCGAGCGCACCCACAAAAATCGCCAGCCACTCCGTCAAGCGTGACGATCGCCTTCGCGACGCCCGAGCGAGTGCGATACCGATGGCCATGAAACATACGGCCGTTGCGGGGGCCATTCGGCCGGGGGCAGACGTCCCGCCAGTCTGGCCGTCGCGCACGAGTGCCTCGTCGATCCCCAGGTTCCAACCGAACAAATCCTGGCTGAGCGTCACTCCTGCGATCGCGGCGACGATCGTCCCCAGTGCCGCCGCGGCGGATGGCCCGGTCACACCGGGCCGGACCGAGGCGAGCAAAGCCCCGACCAACACGAATGTGAATGCCGTGTTGGCCTTCATGCTTGCCAGAGTTTCAATAGGCTGGACAAGGATCCGCGTGTCCGTGAACCAGCCAACCAAGACCAGCAGACCGCCAGTTGCGACCGAAAGTCCGCAACCTCGTGCAATCGAACGCGCTCGCTGGAGGCGGTGAAACGGGATGTGAGTCATGCGTTGACCACGGACGGCGGCAATGATACTCCCGTCGAGCCGAGGGGCTACAAACGGCTATAATGAGGTGTTCGATCTTTCGGTCTTTGTGGGGGCGACTTGGCTTCGACGGGGGCAAGGGATCGTTGGATGCATGCCGAGCTCCATTGACTCGTTAAACCGATGGAAAAACCACTAACTGCGAACACGCAGCTAGCCCTCGCGGCCTAACGGCACGCGACGTTCACCCTGACCAGCCTGCGGGTCGGGACTGAATGTCATTTCAGCAGGCTGGCCCCGGCTCGAGTCCGTGTTGTCGGGGCGAGATTCAGCGGACTAGCGGTCGGCGCTTTCGCCGCACTTATACGTCGATCGCGAAATTTGAAGCACGGCTACGCATGTAGATTCTGACGACGACAGGCCTTTCGGACGCGGGTTCGACTCCCGCCGCCTCCACTTTCTTCTCACTTCGTTCGCCGCAATGTCGGCGGCGAAGTCAGGCTTCGCGCGACATCCGTTGGATGTCGCGCTCGGCACGACTCCCGCCATCAATCGAGATTGCTACCGCTAGCGTACGAATAGCTGCGCCGAATCGCCGCCCAGTATCGCGAAATACGCGAACGCGAGATCGCCCGCGAAGTGCAACGCCATGCCGGGGAGGATCGAACCGGATCTCTGAGCCAGGTACCCGTAGACCACCGACGCGAGGAAGAATCCTGGCGCAACGGTGACGAGATACGCGAGACCGTGCGAGATGTGAAGCAGCGTGAAAACGGCACTCGTTGCGACAATGGCGAATGTGGGGCCGATGCGTTCGAGATGGCTCTGCATATATCCACGAAACGCCATCTCTTCGACAACACCGGCGACCAGCGGTCCCATCAGCAGGACGGAGAGACGAATTGCCGTCGTCGGATAGACACTGATGTCTTGGGGCGCGCTACTGGCTCCCATGAGCACGTACACCACCGAGAGCCCGACCATCGCGGCGATCAAGCCCAGAATCGTGGCCAGGTTGTCTCCAGACCATGCGCCCGGCTCCGGCCGCCAGAGCCGCAGATGAAACCGTCGAGACGCTGATGTGCTTCGCGGCCACCCCCGGCCGCTGAGCCATACGAGCATCAGGATCAACAGGCACCCGGTCGCCGCAGCTGCCCATGGCACTTCCGGATGCTCGCGCACGTTCCTCCTGATCAAAGCGACCCATGACAGCGTCCCCACGAACTGAATCGGGAGGGCCATCAGAAGCGCGACGACGACGGTCTTGCCGACCGTGGGTATCGCTGTCTTCGGCGTGACGACGGAATCGGTCATGGTGCTTCCTCTCGTGAAGATGGTGCGGGATCCTGGGTCTCGCGATCAAAAAGTCCGAACACCCAGCACATGGGACAGCCGCGAAACGCGACGAGCGCCAATAGAACCGTGGGGATCGCGACAAACAGCTGTCGCGTCGACATCGCGACAGCCAGCAGCGCGAAGCCAGCGGCACCGCGCACGAGCCAGATGTAGCGCGCGCGACGCCCGGTCGGGCAAATCGACGCCCTCATGTCCCGCTCCCCGTTAACTGGCTCCGAGCCGCTGCGCGCGCGCGACGCAGAAGACTCTTCGTGGCCTCTCCTGAGATGGCCAGGCGCCGCGAGATCTCGCGGATCTTTAACTCTTCAAAATCGCGCAGCAGGATGATCTGACGGTATTTTTCGGGCAGGGCCGCCAACATTCGCGCTACGTCGATGCGGAGCTGATCGGCGGGCGCGTGCGCGAAGCGCGCTGAGTTCTCGATGGTCTTTAGCTCCTCGACGCTGCGCATGAACATCAACACAGGGAGGGCGCAGAGCCGTGCCACGATTCTCACGAGCCAGGCGCCCAGCGCGGCGGGGTTACGAACGTCGCCGACGCGCCGGTAGACGACGATCAGCGCTTCCTGCACGACGTCCTCGATGGATGACGACGCATAGCACTGGAAACGGGCATAGCGCTGAATGTCGGGTCGCAGCTGCGACAGCAGCCGCTCAAGCGCTGCGCGGTCGCCCGCTTGCGCCGCCGCGAAAAGGTCCTTGTCAACGCGCAACATCAGGTTTCTACCCGATAAGAGGGGGCGCCGAGGCAAAACGGGTCGCGCGCGCGAAGTTTTTCTGCGATATGGCTAACGCGTGTGCCCGTAGATCACGTAGTTGATCATCAGCTTGAACGCCTCGTTTGACGGATCGACGAGATAGAAGCCGCTGCCCGAGTACTCCATGTAGTTGCCGAGGTCCATGTTGTAGTTGATGACGACCTGCAGTGGCTTGTTCGGATCGTTGTCCTGATAGATCCCGTAAAACTCTCCGAAAAGCCCGCCTTGCCCGCGGTTGCCGCGACCCCCAGGGTAGGGGATGCGCAGCGACGGGACCTGGAAGAACGTGTTGTAGATCGGATGCTTCGCATCGAGCGGGACGATCTTCCCCTCAGGGAGCACGCGCTTCATCGCCGCTTCGAAGACCGCCCACTCGTTGTCGAAGTGGAAGTCGTCGATGATCAGGAACCCGCCCTTGTGGATGTAGTCGCGAAGGTTCTTGACGTGGTGGTCGGTCGGAAACCAATAGCCGGGTTCGGAGATGTAGGCGATCGGGTACTTGAAGATTGCCGGATCATCCATGTGGAGGATGTTCCGCCCTTCGGGCGTCGCCTGCGCGTTGCTGATCCTGGTCAGGATCGACATCATGTTCAGTTCCATGTCGGGGTAGTCGAACGACCAGCCGGGATAACGATCGTAGTGGAGGCGCACCATCGCGAATCTCCCGTCGTACGGCGCCTCGTAGTGTGACGGCGCGTTTCGCCCGTTGTCGTAATAGCGCTGGGCGCCGGCCGGGAGTGTTGTCAGGCCCAGCAGGGCCACGGCCAACGCGAGGCGTCGAAATGTCATGCGGCGCCCTGAGAGCATAATCCTTCCGTGCCGCGCGTCGATAGAATGACTGCGGCTATGCCGCATTGGGTCTACATCGTCCGCTGCAACGACGGCTCGCTTTATACCGGCTACGCCAAGGACCCGTCCGCGCGCCTTCTGCGTCATAACAGTGGGAAAGGCGCGAAGTACACCGCCGGCCGCCGGCCGGTGACGCTCGTGTTCACCCAGAAATTTCGCTCGCTCAGCCGGGCCCTGAAGCGGGAACATGAGCTGAAGCAATGGACTCGCGCCAAAAAAGAAGCCTTGGTCTCCGCGTCGCGCTGATCGCCCTCACGCTGGTGTGGCTGGCGTCCAATCGCTTTGGGTTACCGACGCGAACCGGCGACGCCGGAGCCGACGGCCAGCCGGTGACGCTCGAGATCCTCGCGCCGTACAAAGGCAAAGTCATTCTCGTGAACCTCTTCGCCACCTGGTGCGGGCCATGTATCGCCGAGATCCCGGACCTGGTGAAGCTCCAGGCGGCCCATCCCGGCCTTGCGGTCATCGGCCTGCAGGTCATGGACATCGGTGGCGAGCCGCTCGACACATTTCGAGGGCGACTCGGCATTACGTACCCGCTGATCGACGCGAATGATAATCCTGAGATCGACCAGGCGTTCGGCTCGCCCGACGTCCTGCCGATGTCGTACATCATCGACAAAGACGGCCACATCGTCGCGATTTTGACCGGCCGGACCCGGCTGGAAGAATTCGAAAGACGGCTGGCGCCTTACTTCTGAGCTTGTACTTCGGAGAGACCCGTCCTTATAATGTGGCGTCCATGTCTCTGGACCACCGGTTTCGCGAGATCGTCGAAGCCTTTGTCGCCCGCGTTCGTCGGGATATGGACTCACATGTCCAGGGCCTGACGAGCGACCTGCTTCGAATGGGCTCGGAGAACCAGGAATACTGGCGCTCAACGCTCGAGCGCGCGGTGACCGACGCGCGGCAGGACGCCGAGCGCGGCTTCAAGGCCCGGCTCGAAGCCCTGAGAAATGAGCTGACCCGCGAAATGGAGCAGCGCCTCTCGACCGAGCGCCAGCAGCTTCAAGCCGCGACGCTCGCGGCGACGCAAGCCGCGGCTGAAGCGGCCAACGCCGTGAGCGCAGCCCACGTGGCCAGCGCGCAATCGGCGGCGCACGCCGCGACAGTCGTCACCGCTGCTGCGCCCCGTGCCGCTGTTCCGGAAACCGGCGTTCGCGAAGCCCGGCGCGAAGCCCGGATCGATACCCTCGAACGCTTGCTCGGCGCGGTTCGACGACTCGATGAAGCGAATTCGCTGACAGCCATCCTCGACACACTGGCCAAAGGGGCGTCCGAAGAGACCTCCCGCGTGACGATCCTCCTCGTGGACGGCGATCTGTTGAAGCCGTGGTCATCCCACGGATTCGCTCCGGGCCACGCCCCGACGGTCATTCCGATCGGCTCAGCGGGTGTGCTGACCGCGACAGTCGCGCTGAAGCAAACGTCGTACGTTAAACCGATGATTGCTCGCGATCTGACGACCCCGACCTTCATGCAGGTGCCCGTCGGCCACACGGGCCTCATCGTCCCGCTTGTCGTCGGCGGGGAGGTTGTGGCGGTCCTTTACGCTGACGATGTCGGCCAGAAGGAAGAGCACGTGGATTCGCCGATCTGGACCGAGGAACTTGATCTGCTGGTCCGGCACGCGGCGCTGCGCCTCGAAAATCTCACGTCCGTGAGGACGACCGAGGCTCTGGGCTCATGACAGAGCGGCGCGCCACCGTTATTGGTGTGGCGCTGCTGGCAACCTTGTACCCGGCGGCCGTCACCACACAAAACACTTCACCCGCGCTTTGGCTGGTCCCCGCCTTCGCCAGCGCGCCTGGCGGCGCGGCTTCGGCGGGCAGGCCCGGTGGCGCGTTCGCGACGGCCGTTCAGCATTTCGACGACGGAAAGCCGGACTTGGCGCTGCCAGTGTTTTCAAAATCAGTCAGCGATCCGATCCTGGGCGGCTACGCGCTGTTGATGCAGGGCCGCGCGCAGCTGGCGTTACGGCAGACCCGTGACGCGCGGTTCAGCGCCGAGCAACTCGCGAAGGTGCAGCCGCGCGATTATTTGCGCGAGGCCGCGCTGATCCTCTCGGCGGACGTCGCGGAATCCGACGGCGACGCGGCAGCCGAGATGCGCGCGCTGCAGTCGGCGGCCGAGATGAAACCGGTGACCGGCGCGCCGCTCTTCCTGCGGCTCGGCCGCGCGGCGAAGGAGGCGGGCGATCCGGCCGTCGCGCGCGGCGCCTTCAACAAAGTCATCTACGAATACGCGCTCTCTCCAGAAGCCAACGAAGCCCTGGATGAAATCGACGACCTCGACGCCGCAGCGGTGCCGAACCGCGACACCGCCGCCGCAAACCTTGGCCGCGGCGAGCAGCTGTTCGTGTCCAGGCGATTCGCCGATGCGAGGAGAGCCTTCGAAGCCGTCCGTCCCGTCGCTGTGGGCGCTGAAAAAGATCTTGTCGCGCTGCGCATCGCGCAATGCGATGCGGGCCTGAAGAAGTTCCCCGCGGCGCGCGACGCGCTGCTCCCGCTCATTGGCAAAGACGGTCCGCGGCAGCCCGACGCGCGACTCGCGATGCTCGGCGTGTTGCGCGGCCTCGAAAAGAAGACCGAGTTTGTCGCCGAAACGCGCGGGTTTGTCGCATCGGGCGCGCCCGACATCCTCGCCGAAGCCGCGCTCAACGAGCTTGCGACGTTCTACATTCTCGAAGACGACGATCAGGCCGCTGCCGACACCTTCGCCGAGATGAATCGCCGCTATCCGTCCGGCGTGAACGGCGAGCGCGCTGCATGGCGCTGGGGCTGGTGGTCCTACACGAAGGGCAACTACGCCGAGACGATCCGCGTGTTCGACGACGCGTTCGTGCGCTTCGGGCGATCCGATCACCGTTCGGCCTGGATCTACTGGTCAGCGCGCGCGCGCCAGAAGTCCGGCCAGCGCGAGGCCGCGATCGATACGTACCGGCGCGCCATCGGGCTGTACCGTAATTCGTATTACGGCCGCGAAGCGGATCGGAACCTCCGGGCGATGCTCAGCCAATCGGCCGGCCGCGTCTCGCTCGCAAGCCGCGAGACGCCCGTGGCGTTCGTCCCCGGCGAATCTCCCGCGAACGCGCGGCTCATCGCGCGGCTGCTCGAGGTCGGGCTCTACGACGACGCGCTTGGTGAATTGAAGCGGACGGAGATCGACAACGGGGCCACGCCGCTGCTCACCGCGACGCAGGCGTACGCTTGGAACCGCAAAGGCGAACTGCGAATCGGTATCACGCTGATGAAGCGCGCGTACCCGCAGTTTCTGGCCGCCGGCGGAGAAGCGCTGCCCGTCGAAATCCGTCGTGTGATGTTTCCGGTGGCCTACTGGGACATGATCCAGAAGTACGCCAACGCCCGCGGCCTCGACCCGCATCTCATGGCGGCGCTCATGATGCAGGAGTCCACGTTCGACAAGGACATCACGTCGAGCGCCAACGCGCGGGGCCTGATGCAGATCCTGCCGTCGACGGGCCGCAGTTACGCATCCAAACTCGGCATCACGCCGTGGCGCGTCACCAGGCTGACCGACGCCGAGATCAACATCCGCATCGGCATGGCGTATTTCGCGGATATGAAGGCGAAGTACAACGGCATCGTCGGTGCGCTTGTCGCCTACAACGCGGGCGGCAGCCGGTACACGCGGTGGGTCGCGGAGTACCCGGACGCCGATCGCGACGAGTTCATCGACAACATTCCGTTCTTCGAGACGCAGAACTATCTGAAGCGCATTCTCGGCATCGCGGAAGACCTCCGGACGCTCTACCCGACGTCGGCGGCAAAAAGGTAGTGGATGAGATCGCGAACGTCTGAGAAAGCCTCGCGCTTCACCGAGTCGGTCATCCGCGAGATGACGCGCCTCGCGCACAAGCACAATGCGGTGAACCTCTCGCAGGGGTTCCCCGATTTCCCTGCGCCGGCAGAAGTGAAGGCCGCCGCGTGCGAAGCCATCAACGCCGACATCAATCAGTACGCAGTCACCTGGGGTGCCAAACCGCTGCGCGACGCAATCGCGAAGGACTTCTCGAAGCGTTACAACGTCGCGGTCGACCCGGACGCGAACCTGACGGTGTGCTGCGGCTCAACCGAAGCGATGATGTCGACGATGATGGCCATCGTCAATCCGGGCGACGAGGTCATCGTGTTCGAGCCGTTCTACGAAAACTACGGCCCGGACGCGATCCTGTCTGGAGCCACGCCGCGGTTCGTGACGTTGCGGGAACCCGTGAATGCCGGAACAGACTGGACGTTCGATCCGGTTGAACTGGCGCGCGCGTTCAACGACAAGACCCGCGCGATTATCGTGAACACGCCGAACAACCCGACAGGCAAAGTGTTCACGCGCGACGAACTGCAGCAGATCGCGGCGCTTTGCCAGAAGTGGGATGTGCTCGCCGTCACCGACGAAATCTACGAGCACATCATCTATGAAGGCGCGACGCACGTGCCGATGGCGACGCTCGACGGCATGCTCGATCGCACCATCACGATCAACAGTTTGTCGAAGACATTCAGTGTGACGGGCTGGCGCGTGGGCTGGACGATCGCGCCGGCCGACATCTCAGGCGCCATTCGGAAGGTTCACGATTTCCTCACCGTCGGCGCCGCGGCGCCGCTCCAGGCCGCCGGCGCAGCCGCGCTCAGCTTGCCCGAGAGTTATTTCAAAGGCCTTTCAGCAACCTACCAGCACAAGCGCGAGCGATTGCTGGGGATTCTCGAACAAGCCGGCTTCGTCTGCTACGCGCCGCGCGGCGCGTATTACATCATGACCGACATCACGGCGTTCGGCTTTCCGGACGACGTCGCGTTTGCGCGGCACCTGGTAGCCGACGTCGGCGTCGCGTGCGTGCCGGGCAGCAGTTTCTATCGCGATCCGTCCTCGAGCCGGAACAAAGTCCGGTTCTGCTTCTGCAAACAGGAAGCGACGTTTGCTGCCGCCGAGCAGCGTCTTGCCAAACTTGCTGCGCGCGTCTAGCGGCCCATTCATCATCGGCGTCGCGGCGTGGTGCGCAGCCGGCACGCTAGCAGTCGCATCGGCTGATTCCGCCAGCGCCCGCATCGCGGCACCGGCGCCGTTGTGGGTGTTCGCGCTCGCCTTCGTCGCCGCCTTCGCCGTTCGCCCGTGGCGGCAATCCACGTGGACGGCCGCGCCGGCCCTGCTCGCCGTCATCCCGTGGCTTCCGGTGCCGATGGCGCCGCTCCTCCTTATCTGGACCGGACCGATGGCGTGGGCGCCGGTCATCCTCGCGCTTGCGCTGGCCGTCGGTCTCGCGCCGATTCGCCGCGTGTTCTCGTTGTTCAATCTGTTCGACCCAGACGACGCGGCCGTCGCGGCGCTTGTGCTGGCGGGCGCGCTCGCCGGTGGGGCAGCGTGGGCCGCTGACCCGCGCACGCCGGGCGGCGACGAGCCGCATTATCTGGTGATCACGCAGAGCCTCCTCTACGACCGCGATCTGAACATCGATAACCAGCACGCGCGCCGCGAGTACTCGTCGTTCTATGGCGGAAACATCAATCCCGATCTGCGCAAGCGCGGGATCAACGGCGAGGCGTATTCGATTCACGCGCCAGGCGTATCAGTGCTTGTCGCGCCGATGTTCCAGTTCTTCAGTTACACCGGCGCGCGGGTGATGATCATTCTGCTGACGGCGATCGGCGCCATGCTGATCTGGCGTATCGCGTGGCGCGCCACCGATTCGGCTGAGGCCGCATGGTTTGCGTGGGCGGCCGTCGTCATGACGCCGACCTTCGCTGTCCACAGTTTCATGGTGTTTCCGGACGGGCCGGGGTTGCTCGCGGTCGCGGCTGGGGTGCTGCTGCTGGTGCAGCTCGCACGCGGCGACACGCCGGGGCTGTTACCCGTCACGCTGACCGGGATCGCCCTCGCGGCTTTGCCGTGGCTGCACACGCGCTTTGCACTCCTGGCCGGCGGCCTCGGGCTTGTGATCGCGCTGCGAATGGCAGTGATAGACGCGCCGGCGAAAGTGCGCGCGAGCCGCGTGGCCGCGCTGCTGGCGGTGCCGCTCGTGAGCGCGGTGCTCTGGTTCTATTTCTTCAAAGTCCTCTACGGCACGTTCGATCCGCGCGCGCCGTATCCGCCGGAGGCGCAGGAGCTCCGGTGGATCGTGCCCGCGATTCTCGGCCTGTTCTTCGACGGGCAGTTTGGCGCCGCCGCGTATGCGCCGGCCGTGGCGCTGGTGTTTGCCGGCTGGATGATGTCGCCGATGAAAGCATCGCGGCGGCTGGCCATCGAGCTCGGCGTCATTGTGCTTGTGTATCTTGCGGCGATCACGACGATCCGGATGTGGCAGGCCGGCCGGCCGGCGCCCCCGGCGCGATTCCTCATGGCGCTGCTGCCGCTCTTCGCCGTGCCGCTCGCGATCGCGTGGACACGCGCGTCGCAGGCGACGCGCGCGCTTTATGCCGGCCTCGCCGGCTGCGGTGCGGTCGTCACGGCGGTTGTGCTGTCGGCGGATCGGGCCGGGCTCGCGTTGCTCAACGATCGAACTGGACAACCGCTGTGGCTCGAGTGGCTGTCGCCGGCCGCGAATCTGTCGCGCGTCTGGCCGTCGTTCTACTGGCAGGAGGCGCGCTTTCCCTGGCATGTGCTGCTCGTGGTGGGAATCGCCGCCGGGCTGTGGATGTTGATCAAACGCCAGGCGCTTCAGCCGCGTGTCGCGGCCTCACTCTGGGCGGTCGCGACGGTGACCGTTCTCGCGCCCGTCGGCTGGGTGTTCACCGGCGCGAATGCGCTCGATCCCGCGCCGGGGCAGCTCGCGGTGGTCCGCGCTGCGGGCGCAGGGCGTCCAACGCTTGCGATTGGCAGCGGCCGGGCGGCGTCGCTCGGCGGTGAACTGAAGGATGCAATGTGGATTCGGCCGACCGAGCCCGGCGTCATCGCGGCGCCGCCGCTGTTGTCGCTGCCGGCCGTGCCCGCCGCCCGCTACATCGTGCGCGTTCGGTCGTCGAGCGCATTTGCGGCCAAGGTCCGGCTGTGGCTCGGACGGCCGTCGGGCGCCGCGTGGCGCGAGTTCGACATTCCCGGCGCAGGCGAGTTCCAGTTTCCTGTTCTCGTTCCAGCCGGAATCGGCAGCCTTGTCATCGACGCCGACGAACGGGCGCGCCGGTCGCTCAGCGTCGAGCTCGGCGTTGACGCGAAAGTGCCGGATTCCGGGCTCGCGATTCGCGCGGCGGTGCAGTACCCCGCGGGCGGCGTGCTTTTTCTCGACGACATGGCGTTTCCGGAAGAAACGGGTTTCTGGGTCCGCGGCAAAGAGGCCGCCCAGTTCGTCGTTGTGCCCGCCGCGGCCGCGGCCGCGACGGCAGGACCGGCGACGATCAGGATCCTCGTACGAAACGGCGCGTCGCCGAATCAGGTCTCGGTCGACTCCGGCACTTATCAACGGCTGCTCGTGATGACGCCGGGACAGGAGCAGGAGCTGGACATTCCCGCCGTCGGCAGCGACGGCATCAACATCCGCGTCGCGTCAGGCGACGGTTTCGTGCCGGCTGAAAAAACCCCCGGCAGCGCGGATCGGCGCCTCCTCGGGGTGTGGGTAGAAATCAGGTCAGCGGGAACGGGGACGTACCCCTTAAGGGGTCGTACCCCCGGGGTCGTACCCCGCTAGTAACGAACGACCGCGCCGAACCAGATTCCCTTGAACGCCGTATCGCCGGAATCCTTCTTGATCACGACGTTGGTCGTGACGCGTTTCCAGCCGGCCTGCACGCCGGCGTACCGGTTGATGTTGTACGTGCCGTAGACGTTTATGTCGGAGTAGCTGCCCTGATAGTCGGGGCTCACGTCGGGGAACTTGATACCGGAAATCTGCGCGGTGATCGACGCGTTCTTGAGGGGGTACGCGCGGCCGATGATGCCGAGCGCCGGCAGCGGCCCTTTGGCCTGCGTGAACTCCGGGTCCCGGCCGGGCGCCCGGATGCTGGCGCCGAAATCGGTCATGCGCGCCTCGAACATCAGTCCGACGAACCCGCGCGGGAGCGCGATGACGTCGATCTCGTAGCCGACGCGCCAGACTTTCCAGTCGTACGTCGCCTGGACAGGAAGGTTGATCGAAAACTTCTGCCCATTGAAGATGATCTCGCGCGAGAGCGTCGTATCCGACGAGTAGGACAGCGGCGTGTACTGCGCGTAGAACTTGTTACGGCGCGTCACCCGAAGCTCGACGCCAAACTCCTTAAAGCGAGTCTGCGGAAACTTCAAGTCCGACTTAAAGCTGATCTGCGTGCCGGCGAGGCCAAACTGCGAGCTGGCAATGATGCCGTGCACCGTCGGATTCCACAGGCCGCCGTTGACCTGGATGTGGTATTTCTCGCCGACCGCGACGTTGGACTGGCCTTCCTGCGATCCGAGTTTTGGAGCAGAGTACTGCGCCGCCGCCGGGGCGGCCATCGCCGCGACCACCACGAGCGCGCTAAGAGCAATCTTTAGAGTTTTCACAATCTGCGTATCGGCCCATAGCGGATGGCCCAATAGCCGATAGCAGATCCTTCAATGACCGATAGCCGGTGACCCGATCAGCGCGTGTTCTTGGGGTTCCACCCCAAGCGGAGGACCGTCACCATCGTGTCGCGGCGCCCCAGTTTCAGGGCTTCGCCGCAGCTCCACAGGTAGATGTCGATCTGACGGCCGTTGACCGCCGGGCCGGTGTCCATGACGGTGTAAATGCCCCGGTATTGGTCCGGAAGGGCGTTTGAGGACTTGGGCGCCCCGTCGATTTCAATTACAGATCCCTCGGGCAGAATCGCCGGGTCGGCGGCGACGATCCCCGTCGTCACACCCACGCCCGAAGCCGTCGTCAGACCCTTGCAATACGCCGTTGCTTTGAACCGAAGGCGGGCTCCGGCCGTGGCGGGGGCTTTGTCGCTTGAAATAGCGGCCCCGTGGGACTTGCGGGAGTCGATGACCGTCGCCTCGTAGGCGAGCACAAAGACGCCCGCCGCGACCGCGGTGGTCACGACTTTCCGCCAGAAGGACTGTGACAGGAACATAAGGTCACGGGTGCACGGGTGCACCGGTCCTTAGGGTAACTCGGGATGCCTCGAATGGAGGATCTTCTGACGGGTTCGGATGAACCACAGGCACGCGTAGTACCCGATCCCGGCAAGAATCGCCGCAAGTATCGAAGAACCAAGGAGATACGCCGGCAGAAGTGGCTGGAGAAACTCGCCGAACGCCTTGAGCCTGTCAAACCAGCCGGGGATCTCCCAGATTCGCTCGAGATGGGGAACGAAGTCGGCCGGCATCTGGGTGCCGAGGATCCAGGCACCGAACGCGGTCGCCAGCGCGTAAAACGGCGCGACGAACCAGGGCAGGTTGCTGATGACGCCGAGTATCACCGCGACACGGTTCAGGTTGAAAGCGAAGGCTACGGCCAGGCCCATCCCGGTGTGGAGACCGAGTGGGGGAGAGAACCCGATCGCGACGCCGACCGCGAACGCCCGCGCGGTGCGCTCAGGCGTGTCGTGAATATGCAGCAGGCGCTCGGCCCACCCGCGGCCCGTCGATTTTGTGAGATGCCCGACCACGATCGGCGCGTGTCCTATTCGGCGCGAAGCGCCGCATCCCCAGGCACGAAGTGCGTGAACCCGCCGCCGAGCGGGCCCTCATCAAGCGTGAGAGGCGGCGCTTTGGTCAGCTCGCCGATGCAGGAGACCGGCGTATGGCGCGCGGCGATCCGCTCGAATCCGCGGCGCCGACGGGGCGGAACTGCGAACAGCAATTCGTAATCTTCGCCGCCCCGAAGGGCCTGTTCGAGCGTGGCTTCCGGATGCACCGGTACCTTAGAAGAGATGACCGTCGCGCCAGTGCGCGAGGCTTCTGCTATCTGCGTGACACCGTCAGCCAAACCGTCGGAAAGGTCCATACAGGCCGACGCTAACCGATTCGAGGCAACTTCTCTCGAGACGTTCAGAAGCAACACAGAGCGTTCGTACGACTTCGCAGGGTGTTCGTACGAGGGTTCGGACGAACCCTCAGAGTGTTCGTACGAACGCTCTGATTCGTACGAACCCCCTGGCTCGTACGCACGTCGACGTTCGAGCTCTGCAGCGGCTCGCCCGAGCATCCCTGTGACGTACAGGAGGTGGCCCGCGGATCCTCCGCTTCTGGTGAGAATGCGGCGCCGGCGCGCGGTGCCGATGAGCGTGATGTCGATGATGATCGGTCCCGGCGAACTCGAGATGTTGCCGCCGATGATCGTGAGCTTCGCCGATTTCGCCAACGTCAAGAAGCCATCGATGAGCGCGTCGAAATCGTCGAGCGCCAATGCGCCCGGCAGGGCGAGGCTTAACGTCGCCGCGCGCGGCGACGCGCCCATCGCCGCGAGATCACTGAGGTTGACGGCGAGCGATTTCGCGCCGATCTCGCGCATCGAGTTCCAACGGCGATCAAAGTGCACGCCTTCGATCTGACAGTCGGTCGTGACGACATCGAGCTCGCCCCGTTCAGGTTCGATCACCGCGGCATCGTCGCCGATGCCGATGTGCACCCATGCGGGCGCATCGCCGGCGCGTTCGCGGATGCGCTCAATGAGGCCGTGCTCGCCGATGTGGGAGATTTTCACTGGGAGGAATGGTACTGCACCGATTCACGATGATTCACTGCGATTCACCGTGAATTGAGTGAATGCGGCACTATCGAAGAATCCCGCTTTGCCGTGTGGGGAGGTCGAACGGACCTGTTAGACAGGTGGAACCGCTATAAAGACTGCGCTTTAGGCTTCCTCACCACGGAGGCATGCTCACCACGCAGCGTCGCAGCTCGCTTGGTATTAAAAAACATCGGCCCAAGCGACACTCCAACCATCACGAACAAAGCAGGAAGACAAGTATAGCGGCTATCGGCTATTCGCCAATTGCGATCGGCAGCTCAGATTTTCCGAGCGCGGCGTCGACCATGCGTTCGATGGCGGCGGCGCGGTTGAGCATCTGCTCCTCAACGCCGGCGCCGGCGGCGCGGGCGCGGAACAGCTCGTCGGCCAGATTGAGCGCGGCGATCACCGCGACGCGCGTGGCGTCGGCCGTCGTGAGCTGGCTCGCGGCCAGTTGCATTTTTTGATCCACGTAGTTGGCGATCTCGGCGATGTAGGCCGGCTCGAGCTCGCTGCGGACAGAATATTTCTGCCCCTGGACGTCGACCTGAACGACCCGACCCTTCAAACTGTTCCGCCTCTGCTGAACATCGGCGTTAGATTCCGAGCTTCTCGATCTGCGAAATCATCTGCGCGACGCGGCCCTTGATGAGCTCACGTTCTTCGCGGAGCGTGCTGACCTCGACACCGGCGCCTTCGGCGTCGCCGAGCCGCGCGCGCGTCGCGTCGAGCTCGCGCTGGAGTCGCGCGACTTCATCGACAGCGCTGGCGCGTTCGCCGCGAAGCTGATCGACCATGTTGACTAGCTGTTTGATTTTTTCTTCGAGACGGTCGATCGGTTGAAGATCGACGCTGACTGCAGTCTTCGTCATGAATCGAAATGGTGGCACAACGCGGCAGAGTCCGCCAGTAGTTTTCCGGGCTTACCTGCTTACCGCACCAAGCTTCTCCGCCAGAACCTTCCGAATATCGTTCGCGATCGCCGTCGCTTCTTCCGACGTCAGCGTCTGCTCGGTCGGCTGCATGCGCGCGCGCAAGGTGATCGACCGCGAACCTTCCGGTATGCCCTTGCCCCGGTACTGATCGACGAACTCGACGGCCGAAATGACCGGGCTGACGAGGCGGGCTGACTCGGCGATATCCGTCCAGGCCACCGCGTCGGCATACGTCATCGAGACGTCCACGTCGACGGACGGCAACTCCGGCATCGCCGCATACTTGTTCTCGCGCGACGGCGACGATGAGAGACCGTCGAGCTCGAATTCGAAGATCACGGCAAACGCGTGCTTGAGGCCCGCTGCGCGAGTCCCGCGGCGGGCGAGCACGCCGAGCGAGCCGATCTTCTGCCCACCGGTCGTGATCGACACGCAGGCGCCGGAATCGGCCCACGCCGCGGTGCCGGCGGTTGCGGCCGCCAGCGGCGACACATGCGCCCGGACACCCAACCCCTCGATCGCGCCCTTCGCCTCACGGAACAGCGTTTCTGCCTCATCGCCGACAAAGGCGCCGGCGATCCGCTTGGTCTGCGGCGGCAGCGCCTCCCGGTCGTCGTCCAACCGCACATTGGCGCCGGCGGTGAAGACGGTGCCGGATTCAAAGACACGAAACGCAGGCCGCCAGCGAATGTTTGATTCAATCGCGCGCAGCAGACCCGGGACAAGCGACGTCCGGAGAGTGGCCTGGTCCGGCGCCGGCGGTGCGCTCAACCGCAGGTTCGCGGCCTCGACGCTGAGGCCGGCGGCGGTCACGAACCGGTCTTCCGTCCACGGGTAGTTGATGACTTCCTGCATGCCGCAGGCAAAGGCGAAGTACTCCTTTAGACGACGTTCGGCGCCGCGTCCGTAATCGCGCGCGGATTTTTCGAGGCGGACCGCCGGTGCGCTGAACTCGAAGTTCTCGTAGCCGTGCATCCGCGCGATTTCCTCGACGAGATCGTGCGCGCCGGACACGTCGCCGGTGTTGCGCCATTCGGGTACCGTCACCGCGAGCGAATCGCCGTCGACCCGGACGCGGAACCCGAGCCGCTCAAGCGGGGTCTTGAGCTCGGCGGTCGAAAGCGGCTTGCCGATGCGATCGCAGAGATACTTGGCGCTGGCCAGGACCTCGCCGGTGGACGTCTCCGAGTTTTTCTGATCGCTGACGCCCGTCACGCGCGCGCCCGGATCGATCGTCTTCAGGAGATGGAAGAACAGCCGCCGCGCGTCGTCAATCCGGTGCGTGGAGAGCGACTTCTCAAAACGAGTCGACGCTTCCGTGCGAATGCCGTGCGCGGCCGCCGTGCGGCGCACCGCGAGCGGATCGAAGTTCGCCGCCTCGAACACCACGTTCTTCGTGTCGGCCTGAATCGCCGAGTCCATTCCGCCGATGACGCCGGCCAGACCCACCGGTCCGTTCTGGTCGGCGACGACGAAGTCGGCGGCGGTGAGTGTGAGCTGGGTGCCGTCGAGGGCGGAGAAGGGCTCGTTGCCGTTCGCGCGGCGCACCGACAACGGCAGCGACAGGCGATCGGCGTCGAACGCGTGCGTCGGCTGGCCGGTCGTCATCATCACGTAGTTGGTGAGATCGGCGTAGAGACTCTTTGAGCGCTGGCCGATCGCGATGAGCCGCTGCTTCATCCACGCCGGAGTGTCGCGCACCGTAACGTTCTCAATTCGCGTCGCGGTGAACCGGCGGCACACGGCCGGATCGATGCTGCCCACCATCTGCGCGGCTGTGAGCGCGGGCTCTTCAGCCGGCCGCGGCGTCAGCGGCGTCAGCGGCACTTTGAAGATGGCCGCCAACTCCCTCGCGACGCCGTAGTGGCCCCAGAGATCCGGCCGGTTCGTCAGCGACTTATTGTCGACTTCGAGAATGGCATCGCCGTCCGCTTCATGGACGCCCTCCACTTCGACCGTCGACATCGTGAGCTGATGAGCGATGTCTTTTGGCGTGAGGCCCGCCGGGAGCGTGACGTAGTCCGCGATCCAGTTCAGTGAGATTTTCATCGGAACTGGCTCAGGAATCGGAGATCCGCAGAATGGAACAATCGCACGTCATCGATTCCGTACCGCATCATCACCAGCCGGTCCAGACCGACGTTCACGTAGAAGCCCATCCACTCGTTGTGATCGAGGCCGCCGGCTTTGAACACGTTCGGATGCGGCATCCCGCCCGGCATCACCTCGATCCAGCCGACCTGCTTGCACACCTTGCAGCCCGCGCCGTTGCAGATGACGCACTCCATGTCGATTTCGAATCCCGGTTCGACGAATGGAAAGAATCCTGCGCGCATTCGCGTCTTGACGGGCCTGCCAAAGACCGTGCTCAACACCGTTCGGATGAGGAGCTGTCCGGCGCTCCATGGCAGGTTCTTTTCGACGATGAGGGCTTCGTATTGGAAGAAGGCGCGCTCGTGCCGCGCGTCGGTGGTTTCGTTGCGGAAGACGCGGCCGGGATAGACGAACCGGAAGGGCGGTTTATGCCGCTGCATGTAACGCACGCTCGCGCCGGTAAGGTGCGGGCGGATGCAGAGGCGGTCGGCGCCGCGCGCCGAGGTATCGCCGTCGAGCCAGTACGTATCCATGCTTTCGCGCGCCGGGTGGTCCGGTGGGAAGTTCATGTGATCGAACTCGTAGAGTTCGCTCGTGACCTCGGGACCTTCGAAGACCTCGAAGTTGAGGGCCGCGAAGGCGTCGTTGAGGTCGTACATCATCTGAATGGTCGGGTGGAGGCCGCCGTTCTGCGGCCGGATGCCCGGCATCGTCGTGTCGATCGGCCGCGAGAGCACCGACGCGGTGTCCATGAGCTCGGCGCGGCGCGCGTCGATTGCTGCGGTTGCGTCGGTCTTTAGCGCATTGATCAGAGCGCCGACGGTCTTGCGCTCCGCGATATCGACCGCGCCGAGGCCCTTGAGCATCTCGGTGATCGTCCCTTTGCGGCCGAGCAGCGACACGCGCAGCTCTTCGATGCGCTCGAGCGTCGAGGCGGCCTGGATGTCGGCAAGCGACTCGCGCCGCAGGGCGTCAATACGATCGTTCATGCGGGGTTGATTGTACGAAAGAAAACGACATCGGGTGTCGTTTCCGCCGTGCGGACCAACGGAAACGACACCCGATGTCGTTTTCTTCTACTCGGCCGTCGTCGGATCGATGATCGCGTGCACGCGTGCGACTGAATTGGCGGGGAAGCCGCCTTGCTTCGCGTGCTCGCGGACGGCCTGCTCGTTCGGCGCGTTGTAGACGCAGTAGATCTTGTTGTCGGTGACGTAGCTGTGCACCCACTGAATCGACGGCCCCATGCCGCTCAGGACGCCGCATGATTTCTGGGAGATGCCTTTCAAGTCGGCCGCAGAGAGATTACCGGCACCAGGGATTTCGCGTTCGATGACGTACTTCGGCATGGCGGTGCTCCTAAGGGGAACGCTGCGATCTTAACCGCACCCTGACAAAAAAAGAAGGCGCCCACCGAAGTAGGCGCCCTCAAGACTTCTGCCTTCTGCCCTTTGCCTTCTGCCCTTACTTGGTCGCGACCGCCGCCTTGGCCTGCTCGGCGACCTTCGCGAACGCGGTCGAGTGACGCGCGGCCAATTCTGCAAGGCTCTTGCGGTCTAACCCGATCCCGGCCTGTTTGAGGCCGCGGATGAGCTGGCCGTAGGTGAGGCCATTCTGGCGCGCGGCTGCGTTGATGCGGACGACCCAGAGCCTGCGGAAGTCGCGCTTTTTGCGGCGGCGTCCCGAAAACGCGTAGTTGTCGGCCTTCGCAACGGCTTCCTGAGCGGCCTGGTACAGCTTGCTCTTGGTGGCGTAAAAGCCCTTCGCGCGCTTCAGCAGCTTCTTGCGCTTCGCGCGGCGGACTGTTCCTCGTTTAACTCGCGGCATTGGTCTAAATCCTTCTTAGGCGTACGGCAGCATGCGCTTGACGCGCCGCTGATCCGATTCGTGAACCACCACCGACCCGCGGGCGTTGCGCTTGCGGTTGGTCGGCTTGCTGGTGAGAATGTGGCGCTTGAACGCCTGGGCTCGCGTGAACTTGCCCGTCGCGGTCTTCTTGAAGCGCTTGGCCGCGCCCCGATGTGTTTTCAGTTTCGGCATGGTCGTTCTCTCTCGTCCTTCTAGTCGTTCTGTTCGGTCGTCTTTGATGACTGCTCGGCTTCCTGCTGCCGTGCCGCCACCCGTTTCGCCGCGCCGGGTCTCGGCGCGAAAATCGTGTGCAGCTGATTGCCTTCCTGTCGCGGTGTCGATTCAATCACCGCGATGTCGTCCACTTCGTACATCAACCGCTCCAGGATCTTCATGCCGATTTCCGGGTGAGCGTTTTCCCGCCCGCGGAAGAAGATCGTGGCCTTCACTTTGTCGCCGTCAGCCAGGAAGCGCTCGATGTGCTTCTTCTTGAACTGATAGTCGTGCTCGTCCACCTTCGGCCGGAACTTGATCTCCTTGACCAGGATGACCTTCTGGTGCTTCTTGGCCGAGCGGGCCTTCTTCTGCTGCTCGTACTGAAACTTCCCGAAGTCCATGATCCGGCAGACCGGCGGAACGGCCGATGCCGAGATCTCAACGAGATCGAGGCCTTTGGCTTTGGCTATCGCCAGCGCTGCCGGCGGGGCCATGATGCCCAGCTGCTCGCCGTCGTCGTCGATCACGCGAATTTCGCGTACCCGAATGCGTTCGTTGATCCGCGTGCGATCGTCCCTACGCGGCGTGCGATCAAAAGCGATAAGGCAACCCCCTCAAAAAAACCTGTTACGACCGCTCGGCGTTTTCACGCCGCGCGGCTTCGACAAACGCGCCGACCGGGGACCCGCCCTGATCGCCGCCCGCCCGAGTTCTGACAGACACCGTCCCCTCCGCTACTTCGCGGTCGCCGATGACCAGCATGTAGGGGACCTTCTGTAACTGGGCCTCTCGAATCTTATAACCAATCTTCTCGTTGCGCCCGTCCACAGTGGCCCGGAGGCCGGCGGCCTCGAGCTGGGCCAGGACCTGGTGCCCATATTCCGCCTGCCGGTCGGCCATGGGCATGACCCGGACCTGCTCGGGGGCCAGCCATAGGGGGAATGCCCCCGCGAAGTGCTCGATCAGGATGGCAATAAACCGCTCAAAACTGCCAAAAATCGCCCGGTGGATGACCACAGGCTGGTGCTCGGTGTTGTCGGCCCCGACGTATTTGAGGCCGAATCGGGCCGGCATCTGGTAGTCGAGCTGGATCGTGCCGCACTGCCATTTCCGGCCGATCGCGTCCGTAATGTCGAAGTCGATCTTGGGCCCGTAGAAGGCGCCGTCGCCTTCATTGATGACGTAGCTCACGCCGGCCGCCTCGAGCGCGCGCTTCAGCTCGGCTTCGGCGTGATCCCAGGTCGCGCGCTCGCCCAGAAACTCCACCGGCCGCGTCGACAATTTCACTTCGTACGGCAGCTTGAAGTCGCCGTAGACGCGCTTGACGAGGCCCAGTAACGCTTCAACCTCAGCGCCGATCTGCGACTCCATCACGAAGCAATGCGCGTCGTCCTGCGAGAACTGGCGGACGCGCGTGAGGCCGCCGAGCACGCCGGATGCCTCGTTGCGATGGAGCGCGGTCTGCTCGTGAAGACGCAACGGCAGATCGCGATAGCTCCGCGTCTCGCTGCCGAACACCAGCATATGGCCCGGGCAGTTCATGGCCTTCGTCGCCATATCGTGTGCGTCAGTGCCCGCCTGCCTACCAGCTTCACCAGTGCCCGCCTGCTGAGGAACTCCACCAGCTTTGGCGGCGTCCGCAAGATCACGCGATTGCACCAGGAACATGTTCTCGCGGTAGTGCGCCCAATGGCCTGACGTTTCCCACAGCGCTTTGTTGAAGATGATCGGTGTCTTCACCTCGGCGTAGCCGGCGGGGAAGAGCACTTCGCGCATGTAGTTGGCGAGCAGGTTATAGACGAGCGTGCCCTTGCCCAGCCAGAACGCCGCGCCGGGCGCCCACTGGTGGAACATGAACAGGCCGAGGTCCTTGCCGATCTTGCGATGGTCGCGCTTCTTCGCTTCCTCGACCTGCGTGAGGTGCGCTTTCAGCTCGTCTTGGTTGAAGAAGGCCGTGCCGTAGATGCGCTGCATCGGGGCATTTTTCGCATCGCCCTTCCAGTACGCGTTCGACGTGTTGAGCAGCTTGAACGCCTTGAGGCTTCCTGTCGAGGGCACGTGCGGGCCGACGCAAAAGTCGACGAAGGTGTCGCGGTCCTTGATCGTGTAGCAGGACACGTCTTTCTGTCCGGCCGTCTTCTCTTCGATCAGTTGCACCTTGAGCGGCTCGCCGCGCTGCCTGAAAAACTCGATCGCGTCCTCGCGCGGCCAGCTCTGGCGTTCGTACACCAGGCCCTGCTTGGCGAGTTCCAGCATCTTCTTTTCGATCTTCTCGATGTCTTCCGGCACGAACGGGCGCGGGACGACGAAGTCGTAGAAGAAGCCTTCGTCGGTGGCCGGACCAATGCCGCACTGCACGCCGGGGAAGAGTTGGGTGACGGCCGCCGCGAGCAGATGCGCCGTCGAATGACGGACCATCATCAGCGCGTCTTTGCCGGTGTCGCCGTCGGCACTTCCCGGAATGACGAGCTTGAGGCTCACGTCTTCGTTGAGGGGATAGCTGAGATCGACCAGCCTGCCGTCGACCGACGCGCCGATGGCCTTCTTCAACACGCTCATGGGGAGAGCGGAGCTCGCGAATTCACGAACCGTCGTCCCAGGAGCGATGCTCCTCTGTGATCCGTCAGGCAGAGTGATGGTTACCATGAGCGTGCCTGATAGGGCAGAGGGCAAAGGGCAGAGGGCATAGGTAGAGGAAACAGGAAAGAGGCCAGGTCAGAGGTCATAGATGAATCGTTGAGGGAACAGGGAGCCATAGAAGCCAAGCCTTTGACCTTTTTCCTATGACCTGGCCTTTGTCCTCAGTCCTCTACCTCTGATCTTTGCCCTCTGCCCTTGGCCCTTTCAAGCGAGAGGTCAAAGGTTGGTAGGCACGCACGGACTCGAACCGTGGACCTCCTGCATGTCAAGCAGGCGCTCTAACCAGCTGAGCTACGCGCCTATCTGTCGCGAATTCCGCGTCAAATACGAACGACAAGTATAGCCCAATCGCCCGATATCAAATAGCAAAGGGCCGCCCCGGTGAACCCGAGACGGCCCCAATAACCAGCTAACCAGATGGTCAGCTAACCAGATTCACGCCTATTTATTCACTGCCACCTTCAACGCTTTGCCCGCCGTGAACCGGGCCACCCGGCGCTTCGGAATCTTGACCGTTTTCCCGTTCTGCGGGTTGCGGCCCAGACGCGCCTTGCGGTTCGACGTCTTGAACGTGCCAAAGCCGACGAACGTAACGGGCTGACCCTTCTTCAGCGACTTGACGATCCCGTCAATCAGGGAATCAACGGTGGCTGCCGCCGCCGTCTTCGACAATCCGCAATCCTTGGCAATCTTCGCGACAATTTCCTGCTTGTTCATCCGGGTATTCTAGCCCGGCGATAATTTTCGTACAACCATCCGCGCGCGGCTACTTGGCCAGGCACGTCCCCGGAACAGTGCGCACCGTCTTCACGTGCAGGTCGTACACCACCGCCGCCGGCGTCGTGACCTTTGATGTCTGAGCACCCTCGGCGGCTTTTGAGCACACGGTGCGCAGTGGCGCGCCCTATGAGCCGGATTTGGCGCGTTCGATCGCCTTCAGCAACATGTCGTCTCGGGCCGGGGCCGGCTCGCCAAATTCGATCGCGGGCTCTTCGACGTTCACATCGGGCTTCACGCCGCGCTCGAGGATCGGCGTGGGCTCCGCGTTGATGCTGTAGTAACGGCGATACGTCATCCACAGACCGTGGTTTTCGGGAAGCCGAACGAGGCGCTGTTCGGCGGCGAGCCCGGCCGTGCGTTCGCCGACCAGTTCCGCGCGCTTGTTGCCCGACAGCGCCGCCGCAAACACTTCTGCGGGTCCGGCGGTGCCGAAATCCTGCAAAACGACCACGCGCATCTTCAACGCGGAGGCTCCCGACATCGAGCCGATGTTTTCCTTCGCCGTGGCGTCCCGCCCGGCGCGCGTTGCGACCGTGCCCATGCCGATAAATACCTGTGCCGCTTTGATCGCTTCCTCGTACGCGCCGTCGGCGACGCCGCGGATGTCGATCACGAGCGCCTTCGCGCCGGCCTTCTGCATCGCCTCGGCCTGGCTGCGAAGCGCAGTCGAGGTGGCGCCTGCCGTCGAGAACGTCTGGAGGCGCACGACGCCGACCTGGTCGCGGATCTCGGCCTTCACCGCATCGGTGAGCTTCTCGCGCACGAGCGAAACTTCGTGCGGCTCGGCCGCGTTCCCGCGAATGATCAGCACGCGAACGCTCGAGCCGACGGCGCCGCGCAGGAGCCGCGTGCCCGTAAACGCCGACATGTCGCGCGTCGGCGTGTTGTCGATCGCGCGCACGAAATCGCCGCTGCGGATGCCCGCGCGAGCCGCCGGCGAGCCGTCGCGAACGCCGAGCACGCGCAGGTAGAACTGCCGCGTCACCACGAGCCCCGTGTCGCCGTCGCCAAGCGGCGTCTTGTTGTCGATGAGCGCCACTTCCGCCGGCGGGAGATACGCGCTCGACGCGTCGAGGCCTTCCGCCAGCCCCCGCATCGCGCCGTCAAACACCTTGTCCGGATCGACGTCCTCGACATACGCGCCGTTGACGAGCGACACGACATCTTCGAACACGCGAAGATGCTCGAACCCTTTTTGAGGAACCGCCGGCGACGCACCGATCAGGCCGCCGACCGCAGCCACGATGACGAGCGGGGTCGAGAGGGCGACAAGGAACCAGCGCGCTTTTGAGCTCATGCCTGCTCCGATTCTACTGTTTCCACAAGGGCTTGCCGTCGATCGTCTTCGGAATCGGGACGCCGAAGTGCTGAAGGACAGTCGGGGCAATATCAATGATGTTGGGCGTGCTGGTTAGAATCGGGCGATTTGTGATCAAGACACCGGCTGTCGTGGCGAAGTCATACCCGCCGTGGTCGCCCGACCACTTCTGGGTGTTGTTGTAGACGATCCCCTTTGGCGTGCCGCCCTGGGCGGTCTGCCACGACACGCGGTAGCCGTCCTCGAATCCCAACTGCAGGTCCGGCGCGTTGCCGATGTACTCGCCCGCATAGATATCGTCTCGCTTGTAGACGTTGCGGACGATGTGCTGCCTGGTGTCCGGATCGATAAGCCCGGCCTTCAGCGTGTTGACCATTTCATCGGCCAGCGCGACGTATTCGGCGCCGGGACTGACGATGCCCTCGCCCTCGCGCCCGCGCACGTTGAAATAGATCTGGCCGAGGCCCATCGCGTACGCGCGCGTCTTCGACCAGTCGACATTCTCCCAGAACGTGCCGCCGCCGAACAGGTCATCGAGCTTTCTGTCGCGCGATTCACCCTGGCCCTTGAGGACCATGTAGCCCTGCTCGACGAGCCAGGTGTTCACATTCACGGCCTTGTTCCAGGAATGAAAGCCGTGGTCCGAGACGATCATGATTTCGGTGTCGGGGTCGAGATGCTCTCGGACCTCGGCGATGAAGTTGTCGGCGCGCCGATAAATTCTCAGGATCGAATCGCCATACTTCGCCGCGTCGGCGGCGTTGTAGAGCGGCGACGTCGTGTCGCGGTAGCGCCACATCATGTGCTGCACGCGATCGGTGGACTCGATCACGCCAACGAGCACGTCCCAGTTGCCTGCGGTGAGCCGGTTGAGAATGACCTGCGCGCGGTCGTCGAATGCCTTGTAGAGGTCGTCCATGAACGTCTTCTCGTCCATGCGCCCTTCGTTGAGCGGCCACGTGGCTTCGGCCCAGCCAAGCGTGCGGAACGGGCCGATCTTCTTGTAAATCTTCTCGGCGAAGTCTTCGGGGTACGAGATCGGCGTCGGCGCGGCGTCCGGCCGGAAGTTCACCGGCGACACATACAGCTGGAGTTCGTTGCCCGCGTTCATGACGAGCAGCTGCACCATGCCGTGCACCCGCATCATGAAGTTGATGTCGAACCGCACGTTGACCCACTGGCTCCACTCCCCGGCCTTGAGCGTCATCTTCTCGCCGTTGAGATTGATGAGCGCCTGGTTCGTGCCGCGCGTCCACGTGATCGCGAGCGGCAGCGACGTGTGCTCCCTGGCTTTCAGCTCGCCGATGGCCGTGCGGTCCGCGTCCGAGAGCGAACTGCCTTTGTCATAGAGCGCGTCGATCTTTTTCTTGATGAGCGGATTCGGCGGGCCCTGCAGCTCGGTCTTCGCCGTTGTGCCGTCGAACGACAGACGCTTCAGAATGCCGCCGAATTCCGTGTCGCCTTCTTCGTAGCGGCTGAGGTCGGTCGCGAAGTAATAAAAGGTGCCCATCGTGCCGCGAATGTCCGGCAGTGGGAGGCCTGACAACAGCTCGCCATTCGGCACCGTCTCCGGCGGAAAGGTCACCGGCACTGTGAGTATGCTCGCCGGCACTCCAGCCTTGCCCGCCGTGACCCAGAAACTCTCGCCGCCGCGGATCGACTCGACGCGCGGTCGCGCCACGGGAATGCCGTCGAGCCACGAGCTGCCGGGCAGGCTGCGGATAAATCGCACCTCAGCGAGCGATCGCGCGGGGATGCGGCGCACCATGCCGAGATCGAGCACGTAGTTCGATGTGTCGCGAATCAGAAAATCGTAGATGTTGTGTTTGCCCGGGTTGACGCCAGTGGCAAACGAGGCCCACGCTGTCGGCGACTCGGCCGACACCGTCGTCCCGAGATCATAGAGCCCGCCGCGCTCGGCGAGCTTCTTCATGTTGGGCAACTGGCCTTGCGCCATGAACTCGCGGACCAGATCCGGGTCCATGCCGTCGAATCCGAGAATAACGAGCTTGTTCTTACCCGTGTGCGCGGGAACTTTGTTCCCGCCGCATGCGGCCAGCGCCGCGGCTGCCAGCGCGATGAAAACGAACGCCCTTTTCATGGAGGAAGAATAAACGACATCGGGTGTCGTTTTCGCCCGCATTCCTCGAAAACGACACCCGATGTCGTTTATTCTTTTCGCTGTGAGATTTGTCGGCATTGATTACGGCAATCGGCGTGTCGGGCTCGCGATTTCGGACGCGACCGCCATGCTCGCGCGGCCCTGGCAGGTCGTCACAACCGACGAGCCCGACCCTGCGAATTCCGCCGCGATGATCGCCGACCTGATGCCGCGCCTTGTGATCGACGATGACGGCCTCGACGGGATCGTCGTCGGGCTGCCGCGCCGGCTGGACGGCAGCGACAACGCGCAGACGCCGAACGCGCGGCTCTTTGGCGAGGCGTTGGAAGTCATCACGGGGATTCCGGTGACGTTTCAGGACGAGCGGCTCACGAGCGTCGAGGCCGAGGCGCAGCTGGCCACGCGCGAGAAGGACTGGAAGAAGCGCAAGCTGCAGATCGACGCGGTCGCCGCGGCCATCATGCTGCAGGATTTTCTCGACGCGCGAGTCCGCGGCTGATGCTGCGCAGACTCACACTGCTCGCCGTCGTGCTGTGTGTGTGCGGCGCCGGCGGCGCGTGGTGGGCGTGGAGTCAGTTCGACACGCCGTACCGCGGTTATTCCGATCCTGAAGTGTTTGTCGACCTGCCCACGGGCTCGTCAACGGCGGATATCGCCGGACGGCTTTCGGCGATGGGCGTCGTTCGCGATCCGCTGATGTTCCGGCTCGCGGTTCGGGCGGCGAAGGCCGACCGGCACTTACAGGCCGGCGAGTACCGCTTCTTCGACGCGTCGTCGCCGAATCAAATCATCTCGCGGCTTCGTCGGGGCGACACGTTCAGCCACACCGTCACATTCCCGGAGGGTCTGACGATTCGCGAGATGGGCGCGATTTTTGAGCGCGAAGGGCTCGGCACCGCGCAGGAGTTCATACGCGCGGCGGCGGATCGAGCGTTGATCGCCGATCTGGATCCGGCCGCGAAGAACCTCGAAGGCTTTCTTTTTCCGAGCACATATTCGCTGCCGCGCCGCGCAGGCGCCGCCGGCTTCGTGCGCGCGATGGTCAAGGAATTCAGAAACAATATTTCGGCCGAGCCTCTGCCCGACGGCATCGCATCGTTGCGCGATCTCGTCACGCTCGCGTCGATCATCGAGAAGGAAACTGGAAACTCCGCGGAACGCGCGACCGTTGCCGCCGTGTACCACAATCGCCTGAGGATCGGCATGCCGCTGCAGTGCGATCCGACGGTGATCTACGCGATGATGCTGCGCGGGCGCTGGGACGGCAATATCCGCAAGCGCGATCTGCAGATCGATTCGCCGTACAACACCTACAGGTACCCGGGGCTGCCGCCGGGCCCGATCGCCTCACCGGGCCGCGCGACGCTCGATGCCGCGCGACGTCCGGCCGACGTGAACTATCTCTATTTCGTCAGCCGCAACGACGGCACGCATGTGTTCGCGCGGACGCTCGACGAACACAATCGAAACGTCCGCGCTTTCCAGAGATTAAGGAATTAAAGTCGGGAGTTAATTTGTAATTAACTCCCGACTTTAATTGTTTCCAGTACGCTCGCCGCGCCAGCCGGATGGCTGGAAAAGACCAAGAAAGAGCAATTAGCGGCAATTAATGTCGGGAGTTAATTGGCAATCAACTCCCGACTTTCTCTTCCTGGGTTAACCGGCGGCTAGCCCCAGTGCAGCTTTTCGCGAAGCATGTCGAAGTGGCTCCGGGCCGACACCCGCACGAGCCTGAGCGCGCGCGGCGCCCGCGCCACCGTCACGACGTCCCCGTCCTCGAGCTCGACGCCGAACTGGCCGTCGAAGGTCGCGACGATGTCGGACTGCGGATCGATCTCCGGCGTGAGCGAAACCGTCGCCGTCGCCGGCAGCACGACCGGCCGATGACTGAGCGCGTGCGGAGCGATCGGCGTCAGCAACATCGCGTCCACCGTCGGCATCACGATCGGGCCGCCGGCCGAGAGGTTGTACGCTGTCGAGCCGGTCGCCGTGGCGATGATCACGCCGTCCGCTTTGATGTGCGTCACCGGCTGCGCGTCCACCGCGACGTCCACTTCGATCATGCGCGACAGTTTGCCGCGCGTGACGACGATGTCGTTGAGAGCGAGACGGTCGGCGATCGCGCGTCCGCCGCGAATCACCTTGCCCTGAAGCATCAGCCGCTCTTCGGTGCGCGACTTGCCGTCGAGCACCGCTTCGAGGGCGCCGAGCATGTCGGCCCTGCCGACTTCGGTGAGAAAACCGAGCCGGCCGAGGTTCACGCCGAGCACGGGAATGTCGAGGCCGGCGGCGGCGATCGACTGCGCGGCGCCGAGCAGCGTGCCGTCGCCGCCGAACGCGACGATCAGCTCGAGATCGGGCGTGAGCGTGCTGGTGCGTTCAAGCAACTCGACCGGGCGGCCGCGCTTCGTCAGCCACAATGCGGCTTCGCGCTGCGCGTCGGCAGCGTCTTGTGATTCTTCGCGAGCGATCAGGCCAATGCCAGGCACAGTAGGAATTCCTTGTTGCCCTCGGCGCCTTCGATCGGCGAGGGCGCCAGGCCAACGCGTTTCAATCCTACCGCAGCGGCCGCGCGCGTCACGTCCTCAACGACACGCGTGTGCACAGCCGGATCCCGCACGATCCCGCCCTTGCCGACGTCGTCTCTGCCGGCCTCGAACTGCGGCTTGACCAGCGCGACCACCCGGCCTCCGGGCGCCAGCAGCGCCGGCACGACCGGAAGAATGTGGGCGAGCGAGATGAACGACACGTCGATCGTCACGATGTTGAACTCGCGCGCGTCGTCCGGCAGCTGCGCGGGCCCGAGGTAGCGCGCGTTGACGTGCTCGAGCACGATGACGCGCGCATCGGTGCGCAGCTTCCAGTCGATCTGGTTGTGGCCGACGTCGAGCGCGACGACCCGCGACGCGCCGTGATGGAGGAGCACATCGGTGAAGCCGCCGGTCGAGGCGCCGATATCGAGCGCCACGGCGCCCGTCACATCGACGCCGAACGTCTCGAGCGCGTGCGCGAGCTTCAAGCCGCCGCGGCTGACCCATGGGTGATCCGGCGCCTTGAGCTGAATCTCATCGGCATCATCAACGGGCGTGCCGGCTTTCGAGGACGGCTTACCGTTGACGGTGACTTGATTCGCGAGAATCAATGCCTGCGCGCGCTCGCGCGACATGGCCAGACCGCGAGCGACAAGCGCGACGTCGAGACGGTTACGTGCCAAGAGCTTCAACCTTGGAGGGCCATGGAGGGCCGTGGAGACTCAAGTGATTAGCTCTTGCGTGCAATCGTCCACTCGGCGATCTCCGGCAAGCGCCCGTCGAGTTTGGCTTCAGCCAGGATCTGTTTCGCGCGATCGATGCATGCGACGGCCTGTCCGCGGGCACCGTCGACGCCGAAGCGCGACACGAACGTCGGCTTGTCGCCGGCCGCGTCTTTCCCGGCCGTCTTGCCGAGGTCTTCGCTCGACCCTTCGACGTCGAGCACGTCATCCATGATCTGAAATGCGAGGCCGACATTGGTCGCGTAGCGGACAACAGCTTTCTCGGTGGCCTCGTCTCCGCCTGAGAGAATTGCGCCGATCTGCGCGGCTGCGCGGATGAGCGCGGCGGTTTTACGGTCGTGCATGAGGTTGAGTTCTTTGTCGGTCAGCGGCGTGGCCGGGAAACTCGGCACGCGGCCCGCAGCCACCAGATCGACCGCCTGCCCGCCGACCATGCCGTCGGCGCCCGCGGCATGCGCGAGTACGCGCGTGGCTCTAAGCGCGGCTTCGGCCGGCTGCGCCGAAGCGATCAGGAAAAACGCCTGCGTGAGAAGGCCGTCGCCGGCCAGCACGGCAAGGCCGTCGCCATGGATGACATGCGTCGTCGGCCGGCCGCGGCGAAGGATGTCGTCGTCCATCGCCGGCAGGTCGTCGTGCACGAGTGAATAGGTGTGGACGTATTCGAGCGCGCACGCGCCAGGCAGCGTATTGGTGATCGCGTCGTCGAGCGAGCCGCCGTCGCGGGCGGTGACGGCTTCAGCGGTTGCCAGCGCGAGCACGGGGCGGAATCGCTTGCCGCCCGCCAGCAGGGCGTACTTCATGGCGGCGATGATCGGGAGCGGCGCGCTTTCGGGGAGCCGCTGCTCGAGTGTCGCGTTGACGCTGGTGCGCAACGCATCCAGTGTCCGGAACATCGTCACTCTTTGTCGGCGAGCGTGGCGGCGTTCTTGAGCTCGCCGCGGTCGGTCAGCACTTCGATGCGGCGCTGCGCCTCGCCGAGTTGCGCGTGGCAGAAGCGGGATAGCTCGACGCCGCGCTCGAAGAGGGCGAGGGATTTGTCGAGCGCGAGGTCGCCGTCCTCGAGCTGTTTGACGATTTTCTCCAGCTCGGCGATTGCGCTTTCGAAATCCTTGATTCTGGGTGGTGTTGGGGTCTCAGCCATTGTCTTCTACCCGGCAGCGCAGTTCGCCGTCGTTGAGCGTGACGCGCACAGTGTCGCCGGGCGTGGTCGCCGCGGCGCTTCGAATGATACTCGTCCGCGATTCGTTCCAGCACACGGCGTAGCCGCGGCCGAGGACCGCGAGCGGGCTCAGCGAATCGAGCCGGGCGGCCAGCGTGCCCGTGCGCGCGGACCGCGTGTCGGTGGTTCGCCGTCCGAGCGCGAGGAGCCGCCCGTCGGCGCGCACGACGCGCGTCCGCAGGTCGCTTGTGATCCGGCGCAGGTCGCGCTGTTCCAGCCGCCGCCGCAGCGATTCGAACCGCGCGCCATGTGCCGCTACGCGTTCGAGTGCGGCCGACTCGAGCCGCAGCGACAGGCGTTCGTGCTCGTTGTCGAGCATGACAACGCGCGTCGGCCAGTTCTCGAGCCGGAGATCGGCGGCATCCGCGCGCCGCCACAGCCGCTCGACGGCGGCGTTGGCGCACGACTTCAGCCGGTGCTCGGCGTTTCGAATGCGCCCGCGAAAGTTGTCCGCGCGATCGACGACGATCTCGGCGGCATTTGACGGCGTCGCCGCGCGGACGTCAGCGACGAAATCAGCGATCGTGAAGTCGACCTCATGCCCCACCGCCGAGATGACGGGCACGGGGCAGGCCGCAATCGCGCGGGCCAGCTGCTCGTCGTTGAATGCCCAGAGGTCTTCGGCCGAGCCGCCGCCGCGACCGATGATCACGACGTCGATCTCCGGCACCGCGACAATGGCGCGTAACGCGCGGACGAGATCCGCGGCCGCGCCCTCGCCCTGCACCCGCGCCGGACGGATGACGATCCGCGCATCGGGGTGCCGTTGTGTGAGCACGCGCACGATGTCGCGAACGGCTGCGCCGTCGAGCGATGTCACAACGCCGATCCGTCGGGGGAGCACCGGCAGCGGTCGCTTGCGCGCGGCGTCGAAGAGTCCCTCGGACTGCAACAGTTTTTTGAGCTGCTCGAAAGCCAGCTGCAACGCGCCGGCGCCCGACGGTTCGAACTGGTCGGCGACGATCTGGTATTCGCCTTTCTGCTCGTACACGCTCAGCCGGCCGCGCGCGATCACGCGCATGCCGTCTTCAGGCTTGAACTTGAGCCGCAGTACCGTCGTGCGGAACATCACCCCGCGCAGCTGCGCCCGGTCATCCTTGAGGGTGAAGTAGAGATGCCCGGAGCTCCACTGCTTGCAGTTTGAAAGCTCGCCCTCGACGGCCACGCCGTTGAATTCGGATTCGACCCGGTTCTTGAGCCGGGCCGTGAGCTCGCTGACCGAGACGGGGCCCGCCTTTGCTCTGCGAGCGTCCGACTGCGCCTCGGGTTCAAACGGCAGGATGTGCCAGTCGTCGTTCACGCCGGCCAGTCTATCCCGCGACGAGCGCGTCCACGTCCTTGAGGGAAAGGCTCAGCCGCTTGATCGACACGGCCTTACCGGTCTTTTCGTCGGCTTCGACGATGACCCCGTTCATGCGCGGGTTGTCGCGGGCCGGTTCAAATCGCTGCGGCATGCCGGAGAGGAATTTGGCCACGATCGCGTGGCGGTCGACGCCGATGACGCCGTCGTGCGGACCCGTCATGCCGGCATCGGTGATGTACGCCGTGCCCTGCGGCAGCACGCGTTCGTCGGCGGTCTGCACGTGTGTGTGCGTGCCGACCATGACCGTGGCCTTGCCGTCGAGATGCCAGCCCATCGCCACTTTCTCGGATGTGGCTTCAGCGTGAAAATCGACGAAAACAATTGCCGCGTCCTTCTTGACCTTTTCAATCTCCGTCAGGACGACGCGGAACGGATCGTCGATCGGCGTCATGAACACGCGGCCCATGATGTTGACGACGCCGACGTTGACGCCGTTTGACGCGCGCGTGACGTAATGTCCGCCGCCCGGTGCGCCGGCCGGCAGGTTCGCGGGCCGCAGGAGCCGCGACTCCTGGGCGAAAAACGGCATGATCTCTTTCTTGTCGAACGTGTGATTGCCGCCCGTCATGACATGCACGCCAAGATCGAGGATCTCGTTCGCGATTTCCGGCGTGACGCCGAAGCCGGCCGCCGCGTTTTCCACATTCACGATCACGCAGTGAATGTCGTGAGCGCTCACGATCGCGCCGAGCCCGCGCTGGAGGATGTCGCGGCCGGGACGGCCGAAGATGTCGCCAATAAACAGGATGCGCGTCACGGCTGCTCGACCGTTTCGATCGTGACCTGCACGAGCTTGCCGCGCCGATCGTCGATCGGCGGCAGCACGACGCGGAGCAGGCCGTTCTCGAGAATCGCCCTCGCGCGTTTGCCGTCGAACGCGCCGGCGATACGCACCGCGCGCGCAAACCGTCCGTAGGTGCGCTCGGCGAGATGGAAGCGCGCGTTCGCCGGCGCGGCCGGCACGAGCTTGACCCCGACGATCATCACGGTGTTTGCGCGGATGGCGACGCGCAGCGAATCGGGCCGCACGCCGGGAACGTCGACGACCACTTCAGTCGCCTCCGTGGTTTCCATGATGTCGAGTGCCGGGCGACATTCACCGGAGAGATGCGACGCGCCGGTAACGTCGAGGTCGAGCTCGTCCAGGAGTTGGCGGGCGTCGGCGGCGATCACAGCAGCGTCATTCATTGGTGGTTACAAACAATGTTAATCCCCCAAAGTGCGCCGAAATATGAGTTTCTCAAGGCGCGGGAAGTCGCGATTAACTAAACCGCTCGTAGGCGTCGGCGCAACGCAGGATCATCGCCTCGTCCCACGGTTTTCCGAGAAACTGCATCCCGATCGGCAGGCCAGGCTGGCCTGCCGTTTTGCCGCACGGCACGCTGATCCCGGGAATGCCGGCAAGATTCGCGCTCACCGTGAACACATCAGCCAGATACATCTGCAGCGGATCGTCAACGCGCTCGCCGAACTTGAACGCCGGCACAGGGCTTGTCGGCATCAGGACCGTGTCGACCGTGCGGAATGCCTCATCGAAATCCCGCCGGATCAGCGTCCGCACCTGCTGCGCCTTCAAATAGTACGCATCGTAGTAGCCGGCGCTGAGCGCATACGTGCCGAGCATGATGCGCCGCTTGACCTCGGCGCCAAATCCCGCCGCGCGCGTCGCTTCATACATGGAGCCGAGCGACGATCCCGGAACCCGCAACCCGTACCGCACGCCGTCGAACCGCGCCAGGTTCGAGCTCGCTTCAGCCGTCGCAACGAGGTAGTAAACCGGGATCGCGTGGCGACTGTGCGGCAAATCAATATTGACGATGGCGGCGCCGCGCGACGCCAGCAGCTTCACCGCGGTTGCGAACGCCGCGCCCACTTCCGGATCCACGCCGTCGTCGAGCAGGCTCCACGGCACGCCGATGCGCACGCCGTCGACCGCACCGTCGAGCGCCGGCACGAGCGCGGGCGCCGGCGCATCCGCACTCGTCGCATCGCGGCCGTCGCGCCCCGAGATCACCTCCAGCGCGAGCGCCGCATCGCGGACTGTTGTCGCGAACGGCCCGATCTGATCGAGCGACGACGCAAACGCGATCAGCCCGTACCGTGAGACGCGGCCGTAGGTCGGCTTGAGACCGACGACTCCGCACATCGCGGCAGGCTGGCGGATCGATCCGCCGGTGTCCGATCCGAGCGACAGCGGCGTCATGCCGGCCGCGACGGCGACGGCCGAGCCGCCGCTCGATCCGCCGGGCGTGCGCGAAGGATCGGCGGGATTTCTCGACGGGCCGAACGCGGAGTTTTCCGTCGACGACCCCATCGCAAACTCGTCGCACGTGGTTTTGCCGATGATGACGGCGCCCGCCGCTTCGAGTTTCTCGATGACCGTCGCGTCGTACGGCGACACGAAATGCTCGAGCATCTTCGAGCCCGCCGTCGTGACGCTGCCGCGCATCACGATGTTGTCTTTGATCGCGATCGGCACGCCGTGGAGGGGGCCCGCCGGCGCGGTCTGCTTGTCGAGCGTTGCGGCGCGGGCGCGCGCGCGATCGGCGAGCACGAGCTGAAAAGCGTGAAGGGCCGGAGCGGCATCGGAGCGGCTGGTGTCGAGCGCCTCGATCCGTGCGAGCGCGTCTTCGCAAACGCCCGCCGCGGTCTGGTCTTTATTGAGAATAGATTCGCGAATCGAGATCGCCGTGGCAGCATGCATCAGCCGACGACCTTCGGGACGACGAACGTGCCCGTCGCCGTGTCGCCGCCGGGCGCGTTCGAGAGCGCATCGCCGCTCGAGAGCGATGCCCCGGGCGAGTCTTCGCGCCATTCGCCCTGCCGGGCGGTGCCGTCATAGGGTGGCACGCCGGAGGTGTCGACAGACTGCAGGCTGTCGGCGTAGTCGAGAATGCTGGTCAGCTGGCGAGTGTAAAGATCGAGTTCGGAATCGGTGAGCTCGAGCCGGGCCAGCGTGGCGATGCGCTGCGCCGCGGCGCGCGTCAACGTGGACATTCGAGGATGCTAGCATGTGCCTATGGAGCAACCATGACGCGTGCAACGGGCAATAAGCTGACGGCAGTCCTCCTCGGAGCGGCGTGCGCCGCGCTCGGATTCCAGGCGTCGGTGTCGGCCTGGGGCATGGACGTGCATCGCATGATCACGCGGCGCGCCATCGAAGGATTGCCGGCCGATGTGAAGCCGTTCTTCATGGCGAAAGCCGACTTCATCGCCGAGCGTTCGGTTGATCCCGACCTCTGGATCACGGCGGATCTTCAAGGCAAACTCGGCAACGAAGCGCCGAATCACTTTCTCGACTACGACGGCTTCAAAGATCCATTCCCGTTCAAGAATGTCCCGCGCGATTGGGACGCGGTCGTGCAGAAGTACGGCGCCGAGCTGGCGAACAAAAACGGCCGCGTGCCGTGGCGCGCCGAAGAGATCTTCAACAAAATGGTGGAGCAGTTCACCAACATGGCGCGCCCGAACCCGGGCCGCGCCGGCGAGAATGTCCGGTACCTCGCGGCGGTCCTCGCGCACTACGTCGAGGATTCGCACCAGCCGTTTCACGCCGTCGAGGCCTACGATGGCCAGCCGAATCAGCGCGGCATCCACGCGCGTTTCGAGACGGAGCTCGTGCTGAGAAACAAGGCTCGATTCAGCGCCGTGCCCGTGGTGATCACGCCGGTGACAGACATCAAGACGTTCATCTTCGACGCGTTGCTCGACGACCAGCAGTACGTGCCGCAGATTCTTGACGCCGACAAACGCGCGATCGTGGGCAAGGAGTTCTATGACGACGCCTATTTCGCAGACTTCGCGAAGAACGGCGCGCTCGACATTGCGGTCAAGCGCTACGGCGATTCGGCAAGCGCCATCGCCAGCGTCTGGGTGGCTGCCTGGCAGAAAGCCGGCAAACCCAAACTCGACGATCCGGCACGCACGCCATCCAGGATCCGCCGGTAGATCGCACCGATGCGATTGTCTGAACTTGCAAAGGCGCTCGGCTGCACGCTCGAAGAGTACGCGCGTGCCGGCGAGAGCGCCGACGTCACGCGCGTCGCCGGTCTCGAAGAGGCTGGCCCCGGTGATGTGACGTTTCTCTCGAATCCGAAATACGCCAGGCACGTCGCGAACACGCGGGCGGCGGCCATCATCGCCGACGCGACGCTCACCTCGGCGCCCTGTCCGATCATCCGCAGCAAGCAGCCGTACGTGACGTTTGCTGAAACCCTCGCGCTGTTGAGTCCGCGGCGGACGCCGGCGGCAGGCATTCATGCGACGGCGGTCGTCGAGACGGGCGCGGTCGTGGCGTCATCGGCATCCATCGGCGCGTTCGTGTTCGTCGGCGCCGGCTCAACCATCGGCGACCGCACCATCGTCATGCCGCACGCCGTCATCGGACCCGGCGTGACGATTGGCGCCGACTGCCTGATTCATGCGCATGTGTCGGTTCGAGAGGATGTGAGTATCGGCGACCGCGTGATCCTCCAGGACTCGGTCGTGGTCGGCAGCGATGGATTCGGATTTGCGAAGCGCGCCGACGGCACGCACCACAAGATCCCGCAGGTCGGCCGCGTCGTGATCGAAGACGACGTCGAGATCGGCGCGCATTCGGCGGTGGACCGTCCGGCGGTGGGCGAGACGCGCATCGCGGCCGGCAGCAAAATCGACAATCTCGTGCAGATCGCGCACGGCGTGAAGATCGGGCAGCGCGTGCTGCTGGCCGCGCAGGTCGGCATCGCCGGCAGCACTACCATCGAAGATGACGTGGTGTTTGCGGGCCAGTCCGGGGCGGTTGGACATGTGCGCGTGGGGAAGGGCTCGATCGTCACGGCGAAGTCCGGCGTCACGCACAATCTTCCGCCCGGTTCCGCGGTGTCCGGCTTCCCGGCGTTCGACCTGAAAGAATGGAAGAAGGCGTCGGTCGCGTTCCGCAAGCTCGGCCGGAAGCGGTGACATAATCCGGACAATGGTCCGCAAATTGATCGTGCGCGCGCTGGCGGCCGCCGGCGCGCTGGTGCTGTTGTTGCCGCTGGTCGCCGCCGCTCCCGCTGAGGTCATTCCCCGGCCGCCGAAATTCAACTACACGATGGACACGCTGCCCAACGGGCTGCAGGTCGTCTATCTCGAAGATCACTCCACGCCGATCGTGCATCTGTCGGTGTCGTACCACGTCGGCTCCAAAGACGAGAAGGTCGGGCGCACGGGATTCGCGCATCTGTTCGAGCACCTGATGTTCAAGGGATCGAAGAACGTCGGCCCCGATGAGCATCCCTCGTCGATCACCGGCATCGGCGGGCAGAGCAACGCGTTCACGACCGAAGACGAGACGGTGTACTGGGAGACGGTGCCGTCGCAATACCTGCCGTTCGTGCTGTGGCTCGAAGCCGACCGCATGGCGTCGCTGCAGATCGACGAGACGAAATTCAAGAACGAGCGCGAGGTCGTGAAGGAAGAGCGCCGCATGCGCTTCGACAATCAGCCGTTCGGCAATCTGTCGGAAGTCCTGAATGACAAGGCGTTCACGGTGAGCGGCTACAAGCACGAGACGATCGGCAGCATGAAGGATCTCGAAGCCGCGACGATTCGCGACGTCATCGACTTTCACGACACGTACTACGTTCCGAGCAACGCTGTCGTGGCGATTGTGGGCGACTTCGATACGGCGATGGCCAAGCAGCTCGTGCAGCAGTACATGGCGCGCGTGCCGAAAGGCAAGCCCGTCGTCCGCGACCTGGCGAAGGAACCGCCGCAGACCGCGGAGCGCCGTTTCAATCTTCAGGAGAACTGGCCGCTGCCGGCGGTGATTGTGGCGTATCACACTGCAGCAGACGCCACGCCCGACGCGTATCCGACGCATGTGCTCGACAAGATCATGACCGACGGCGACAGCTCGCGGATCTATCGCAGCCTGGTCTACGAGAAGCGGCTCGCGCTCGCGGCGTTCGGCACGGCAAAGATCATCGAGCAGCCGAATCTGATGTACGCGGTGGCGATCGTCCAGCCCGGCAACAAGCCCGAGGACGTGCTCAAAGAATTGATCGCGCAGTTTGACCGGCTGAAGACGGAGCCTGTGAGCGACGCCGAGCTCAATCGCGCCAAGCGGCAGTGGGCGCGCGATTACATCCTGGGCCGCGAGACGATTCAGCAAAAGGCCCTGCACCTCTCGCACGCGATCGTCATTCACAACGACATCAAAAGCGCAGACGGCGAGTTCGATCTGTTCCAGAACGTCACGGCCGGCGACATCATGCGAGTCGCGCAGACCTACTTCAAGCCGGAGAACCGCACCGTGATGACCATCATGCCGAGGGGTGGACGATGAAGTTCGTGTCCAGAATCTTGGCAATGGCCGCGTGCGCTGTACTCGTCGCCGCCCCGGTTGCCGCGCAGACGATTGGCGCCGCCAACTGGCCGGCCGAGCGCCCACCCCGGCCGCTGCCGGCGCGCACGCTGGCATTCCCGCCCTACGAGCTCAAGACACTGGCCAACGGCCTGCAGGTGCTTGTGATTCCGCATCACGAGCAGCCGTCGGTCAGCATGCGGCTCATCATCAAGGCCGGCGCTTCGCAGGATCCCGCGGAGAAGCCGGGCGTCGCCCAGATGGTCGCGTCGCTGCTCGATCAGGGCACGGCGACGAAGTCGTCGGAAGACGTCGCGAATCTGGTCGAATCATCCGGCGGACTCCTCGGCGTCGGCGCCGGCAACGAGCTCAGCTTCGTCAACTCCGGCGTCGTCAAAGACAAGTTCGTCGAGCTGATGGCGGTGATGGCGGAGATGGTGGCGCAACCCGCTTTCTCGCAGGCCGAGCTCGACCGGCAGAAGCAGCAGGCTGTGTCGGGCATGCGGGTGCGCTACGAAGATCCAGGCTTCGTCGCCGACGTTGTCTACGACCGGCTGATCTACGGATTCCATCCGTACGGGCGCCCGCCCGGCGGTACGCCGGAGTCGCTCGCGAAGATCACGCGGAACGACCTCGCGGCATTCCATCGCACGTGGTTCGTGCCGAACAACTCGATTCTGGCGATCGTCGGCGACCTGACGTCGGCGGAAATGTTCGCCGGCGCCGAGAAGGCGTTCGGCGGCTGGGCAAAGAAGGACGTGCCCGGGCAGACGCAGGCCGATCCGCCGCCGGCGACGCGCCGCGTGGTGGTTGTCGACAAGCCCGGAGCCGTGCAGACCGAGATCCGCGCCGGGCATCTCACGCTGCCGCGCACGTCGCCGGATTGGCTGAATCTCGAGCTGCTCATCCGCGTGCTTGGCGGCGAGGGCGCGAACCGGTTGTTCAACGAGCTGCGCACGGATCGCGGCCTGACGTATGGCGCATCAGCGGATCTGCAGACGTTCAAGTTTTCCGGCGGCTTCGTCGCGTCGACCAGCACGCGCACGGAAGCGACAGGCGAGGCGCTGCGCGTGCTGGTCGATCAGATGTGGCGGCTTCAACGCGAACCTGTCCGCCAGGGCGAGCTGGGCGGCGTGAAGGATTACTACTCCGGCAGCTTTCCGCTGACGGTCGAAACGCCGAGCGCGATCGCGTTGCAGGTTCTGAACCAGATCTTCTACGGTCTCGATCTGAAGGACCTTGAACGGCTCCGCGAACGCGTCGACGGTGTGTCTGTACAGGACCTGCAGGCCACCGCGCGCAAGTGGATGTTTCCGGATCGCCTGTCGATCGTGCTCGTGGGCGACGCGTCGAAGTTCGTCGATCAGCTGAAGGCGCAGGGATTCGACAACTTCGAACGCATCCCGATCGCCGAGCTCGACCTGACGTCGCCGACGCTCCGCAAAGGTGGACGCGCCGCCGCGCCGCCGGCCGCCGCGCCCGCCGTCGCGCCGACATCGACGGCGGTGCTCGATATCGTGAAGAAGATTGCCGACGCGAAGGGCGGCCTCGCCGCCTTGAAGGCGGTGTCGAGCGTCGACGTCTCGGCTCACGTCACGATCTTGGGCCAGGGCGCGCCTGTGAAGATGGCCACGCGCAATCTGATTTCATACCCCGGCAAGTTCCGCGTCGAAGCGGAGACGCCGAGCGGCAAGATGATCCAGGTCTTTACCGAGGGGCAGGCGTGGGTGGAAACACCGGCCGGCACCGTTGACGCGGATCCGGAATCGCGAGCCGACTACAAAGCCTCGGCCGCGCGCGATTTGATTCCGCTGTTGATTGCGGCCGCCGAGGGCAGAGTCGGCGTCACGCAACTGCCGGCCGAAACAGTCAACGGCGCCCCCGCCGTGGCGCTCCGGTTCGCCGTCGACAGCGGCGGTCCGCTGATCCTTGTCGCCGACGCGAACACGTTTGAGGTGCGCGAGCTTCGGTATCCCACGGAAGCGGCGCCCGATGCGCCGCAGGCGATCGAACGCTTCGATGACTACCGCGAGGTTGGCGGGGTGCGCGTCGCCTTTCACGCCCGCGTTGAACGCGAAGGCCTTTCGATCGACCGCACCGTGACCAACGCCCAATTCAACGTGCCGCTGGCAGCCTCTCTGTTCGTCAAAAAACCGGCGTGACGCCAGCTCCTGCCCGCCGCAGCTTCAGCGAAGGCGGGGGGCCGCGCGTTTTCCTTTCATGCGGCGAGGCTTCAGGGGACCTCTACGCGGCGGCGCTCGTTCGCGAATTAAGAGCGCGCGCGCCCGGTGTTCAGGTCACAGGCTTCGGCGGTCCGCGCCTGGCAGCGGAAGGCGCGACGCTGGCCGGCACGTACGAGGGTCTGACCGTCACCGGCCTCACCGAGGCGCTTTTCGTTCTCCGCCGCTCGTTTCAGATGCTGAACAGGCTCGAGGCCGCCGCGCGAAGAGACATGCCAGACGTGTTCGTGGCGATCGATTTTCCCGATTTCAACTTCCGCCTGCTGCCGCGCATGCGCGCGCTCGGCGTGCCCATCGTTTACTACATCAGCCCGCAGCTCTGGGCCTGGCGGCCCAAGCGGATTCGGACGATCAAGCGCTACGTCGACAAGATGCTTGTCATCTTCCCGTTCGAAGAAGACATTTACGCGCGCGCATCGGTGCCTGTGCAGTTTGTCGGCCATCCGTTGATCGAGTTGGCGCACGCCAACGAATCCCGCGATGCCGTGTTGCGGGCTCATGGCCTCGATCCCGCCAAGCCGGTCGTCGCGCTCTTGCCGGGAAGCCGGCCGAACGAGATTCGTCACGTGCTGCCGACCATCCACGCGTCACTGCCGAAAATCGCCGCCGCCGTTCCGGGAGTGCAGTTTCTCGTCGCGCGCGCTCCGGGGCTCGCGGACTCCCTCTTCCCGGCGGCGGACTTGGGAACCAGTCCGCCCTACACACTCAAGACCGTCACCGGCGCCGCCGACGAAGTGCTGAATGCCGCCGACATCGTGATCACGGCATCAGGCACCGCCACCGTGCAGGCTGCCCTTCACGGGAAACCGATGGTGATCGTCTACCGCCTGTCGCCATTGACCTACGCCATCGGCAAGCGCCTCGTCGGCGTGACGACGTTCGGGATGGTCAACCTGGTGGCGGGACGCAAGATTGTCGCCGAGCTTATTCAGGATGAATTCACGCCGGATGCTGTCGCGAGTGAAACGATCGCCCTGCTGACTTCGCCTGAGCGCGCCGATGCGATGCGAAAAGATCTGGCCGAAGTCAAAGCCCGCCTCGGTGGCACCGGCGCGACAGGCCGCGCCGCCGACGCGATTCTGGCCGCCGCGCGTAGGTAGACTGTAGGCGTGACCAGCGTGACAAACCCCCCGAGCAACACCAACATGACGCGTCTGGTTGCCGCCTGCGCGTTCGCGGCGCTCCTCGTGATTCCCCTCCGCGCGACCATCACGATTCCCACTGACCTGCCGGATGTGGTCTCGAGCGCGACCCTCATCGTGCGCGGGCGCGTCGTCGATACGCGGTCGTTTGCGGAGATCGCCAACGGCCCGGTCATGACAGCCGTCACGATCACGGCAGACGAGGTGCTCAAAGGCAGCGCCGGCACGTCGCTGACATTTCGCGTTCACGGCGGCGAGATCGGACGTTATCGCTACACGGTGATCGGGTCGCCGGCGTTCGCAGTCGGCGAGCAGGCGTATTTCTTCCTGAAGCGATCGGCCGCCGGCGCGCTTTGGCCTGTGGGGATGAGCGCAGGCGTGTATCGCGTCAAGATGCAAGCGCCTTCCGGCGCGATGCAAGCGCCTTCCGGCGCGGGCACAGTGAACGCGCCCGTTGTTTCGGGCGTGACTGCGACGACGGGCGCCAACGTGCAACGCGGCGATGTCCGCAGAAAGCCGATGGCGCCCGGCGAGTTTTCCAGCCTCGTGCGGATGCTGATGAACTCCCGGACGACGGCGTCGATCGCGCGGGGGCGGAGGTGATCGCGCCGGCGCGCGTCGCCCTCGTGTGTGTGGCGGTTCTCGCGGCGGGGCCGGCGCTGTCGGCGTACCTCCCGCTCGGCACCAGCGTCAACGGCGTCAGCGTGACGACGCGCTGGACGTCGATGCCGATCCGATATTTCGTGACGAACCGCGCAGCGGCCGGTGTGTCGTCCGCGCAGCTGCAGGCCGCAACGGCGGCGTCATTCTCGAGCTGGTCGAACGCGTCGACGGGATCTCTCTCGGCGTCGTTCGCGGGTTTCACGAGCGCAGAGCCGGTTCGTGACGACGGCGCGACCGTGATCGGGTTCCAGCAGCACGACGAACTTGAGCGCACGCTCGGCGTCACGTCTTTTACGATCGACCGCACGACCGGCGCTCTCGTCGAGGCCGACATCTTCCTGAACAGCGCATTCGCGTGGTCGGTGGCGGCCGCAGGCGAATCGAACAAGTTCGACGCGCAGTCGATCCTGACGCATGAGGTCGGCCATCTGATTGGGCTCGGCCATTCGCTGCTCGGCGAAACCGTGCTGCGCCCGGAGGGCGGGCGCCGCGTGGTCGCCAAGCGGTCGGTGATGTTTCCGATCGCATATGTTGTCGGCACGATCCTCGATCGCACGCTGCAGGACGACGACACGGCCGGCGTATCGGCGACGTACCCGACCGGCAAGTTTCTCAACTCCACAGGCAGCATCGCGGGCAAAGTGACCCTCGGCGGCGCCGGCGTGTTCGGCGCACACGTGGTCGCCGTGAACACCAAGACGGGCCAGACCGTGGGGTCATTCACACTGAACTCGCAGGGGCAGTTCTCGATGGACGGGCTCGAGCCCGGCGTGTACGTCGTGCGCGTGGAGCCGCTGGACGATGCGGATGTCGGTAGCTTCTTCAGCGACGAGGGCAGGGTCGACACCAATTTCAAGGCGGCGTTTCATCCCAAGCTGGTGGCGGCGCCCGTGGGCGGATCCGGCGCCTTGATTGAGATCAAGGTCGTGCGGAAATGAAGCGCGCGACGCTGGCCGCGCTCGCCATGCTCGCGTTTGCGAGCGCCGCACCGGCGCAGGTGTTATTCGATGTCGGCGCGGTTGTGATGGGCGGCGCGAATGCCGGGACCTCGACGGCTACGTATATCGCGCCGGACGGTTCTCTCGTGCCGCAGTTCACGCTCGATAAATCGATCGGCGCGGCTGCCGGCGTGAACGGGCATCTGTCGTTCAGGTTTACATCGCGCGCGGCGCTCGAACTCTCGGCTCGGTGGGCGAGAGCGGAGTTTCGAACGAAGCTCGGCGGTGATACCGACAGCGCCGAGAGCACCACGGCGACGCAGTCGGTCGACCGGTTCGTTGTTGGCGGCGGCGCCCTGGTGGACCTGAAGCAGTTTGGCCGGTGGCACACGTTCGCGCGCGCGAGCGTTGGCTGGCTGCGCGAGCTCTCCGACGACCGGTCGCTCTACGAGGATGGCTGGGTTGCCGAGATTGGCGGCGGCGCGAATTTCCGTTGGAAAGAAAAGCGCGGGCACTTCCGCCCGTATGGCATCCGCACGGACGTCTGGCTCGAGACACGGCAGGGCGGTCTGTCGTTTACCGGGAAGTCACGCTTGTGGTCGCCCGCTCTCGCGGTCGCCATGATCTTCAAACTATAGAATAAGGATATGGATAGTTTTCGCACCCGCCGTCAGCTGACCGTCGGTTCAAACAGCCACGACTACTTCAGCCTCCCGGAGCTCGCCAGAACGTTCCCCTCGGTTTCCGCGCTGCCGTACTCGATGAAGATCCTCCTCGAGAATCTGCTGCGCCGCGAGGACGGCGGGTTCGTGAAGAAGGCGGACATCGAGGCCGTTGCGACGTCCAAGCTGGGGGATCACGAAATTTCGTTCATGCCGGCGCGAGTCATCCTGCAGGACTTTACCGGCGTGCCCTGCATCGCGGACCTCGCGGCGATGCGTGACGGGATCAAGGATCTCGGCGGCGATCCCGAAAAAGTGAATCCGCTGCAGCCGGTCGAGCTCGTCATCGACCACTCCGTGCAGGTCGATCATTTTGCAACGGCCAACGCGCTGCAGCTGAACGGTGAGCTGGAGTACTACCGCAATCGTGAGCGCTACGTGTTTCTGCGCTGGGGCCAGATCGCCTTCGACAACTTCCGCGTCGTCCCGCCCGAGACCGGCATCGTCCATCAGGTCAACATCGAGTACCTCGCACGCGTCGTCTGTAACGACAACGGTGTTGTGTATCCAGACACGGTGTTCGGTACTGACTCGCATACGACGATGGTGAACGGGCTCGGGGTGCTGGGATGGGGTGTCGGCGGAATCGAAGCCGAGGCCGCGATGCTCGGCCAGCCGAGCTCCATGCTGATTCCGCAGGTGCTCGGCTACCGTTTGAAGGGCCAGAGGCCCGAGGGCGCGACCGCGACGGATCTTGTGCTGACGATTACCGAAGCGCTGCGTAAGAAAGGTGTTGTTGGCAAGTTCGTCGAGTTTTTCGGGCCGGGTCTGAAGCACCTCACGATCGCCGACCGCGTTGTGCTCGGCAACATGTGCCCGGAATACGGCGCGACGGTGGCGATTTTCCCGATCGACGAGATGACGCTCGAGTATTTGCGGTTCACCGGCCGCGACGAGTCGCAGGTCGAGCTGGTCGAGGCGTACGCGCGCGCGCAGGAGTTGTTTCAGACTGCGGATTCTCCGGAGGCGCACTACGCCGATATCGTCGAGCTGGATCTTTCGACTGTTGAGCCGAGCCTCGCCGGACCGCGGCGGCCGCAGGATCGGGTCGCTCTCAGGAACGCCAAAGTATCGTTCGGCGCTGCGCTGCCGGACCTCGAGAAGGGCGTGAAGCCGGTGGCTTCGACAGTCGGCGGCACGGCGGTTGCGACCAAGACGCAGCTCGAGCATGGCGCAGTGGTGATCGCGGCCATCACGTCGTGCACCAATACCTCGAATCCGAGCGTCATGATCGGCGCCGGCCTTGTTGCGAAGAAAGCCGTCGAGCTCGGGCTGAGGCAGAAGCCGTGGGTGAAGACGTCGCTCGCGCCGGGGTCGAAAGTCGTGACGGAGTACTTGAACAAGAGCGGTTTGACGCCGTACTTGAACGAGCTCGGTTTCAACCTCGTCGGCTACGGCTGCACGACGTGCATCGGCAACAGCGGTCCGCTGCCTGAAGAGATCTCCGCGGAGATCCGCGAGCGCGGCCTGGTTGTCTGTTCGGTGCTGTCGGGTAATCGCAATTTTGAAGGCCGCATTCAGCAGGATGTGCGCGCGAACTACCTCGCGTCGCCGCCGCTCGTTGTCGCCTACGCGATCGCGGGCTCGCTCAACGTCGACATCACGACCGAGCCGCTCGGGATGAGCAAGGCCGGCACGCCGGTGTATCTGAAGGATATCTGGCCGACCGAGGCCGAGATCCAGTCGACGCTGTTGTCGTCGCTCTCGGCGGATATGTATCGCGAGCAATACTCGAGCGTGTTCGCGGGTGACACCCGCTGGCAACAGCTCCCGGTACCGACCGGTGAGACCTTCGCGTGGGAGCCGGATTCCACCTACATTCGCCGGCCGCCGTTCGTCGAAAATCTCTCGGTCGAGCCGGCGGCGCCGCGAGAGATCATCGGCGCCCGCGTGCTCGCCCTTCTGGGCGACAGCATCACCACTGATCACATTTCGCCGGCCGGTTCGATCAGGGCCGACAGCCCGGCCGGGAAGTACCTCCAGGCGCACGGCGTTGGGCCGAAGGATTTCAACTCCTACGGCGCGCGCCGCGGCAATCACGAAGTGATGGTGCGGGGCACATTCGCCAACGTGCGGCTCAAGAACCAGCTCGCGCCGGGAACCGAGGGCGGATGGACGACCTACATGGCCGGCACCACCGACGCGTCGGTGATGTCGATCTACGACGCGTCGGTGAAGTATCTTGCCGGCGGTGTGCCGCTCGTCGTGATCGCGGGCACGGAATACGGATCAGGCTCATCGCGCGACTGGGCGGCGAAGGGCGTCCTCTTATTGGGAGTGAAAGTCGTTGTTGCGGAGAGTTACGAACGTATCCATCGCAGCAATCTCGTCAACATGGGCGTGCTGCCGCTGCAGTTCATGCCGGGCGATTCGGCTGCGCTCCTCGGGCTCAACGGGCACGAGGTTTTCGATTTTGAGGGCTCCGGCGAAGGCCTGCACCCGCGCGGCACACTGACGGTCATCGCCATGTCGCCCGACGGCACCCGCCGGGCGTTCAAAGTGATCGTGCGCGTCGATACGCCGGAGGAGCTGACGTCGTTTCGTCACGGCGGAATTCTGCCGTATGTTCTGCGGCGTCTCGCGAAGTCGTAAGCCCGCCTTACTTTTTCTTGAACATCGCGTCGTCCATCGCGACGTTGTGCTCGACCTTCGTGAGCTTCATGGTGATGGTCTGCAGTTCGCTGGAATTGATGATGGTGAACGGGACCTTGATGCCGTCAACGGTGCGGTAGTCCTGGGACTCGCCGGACTGCTGCATCATGCCGCCGCCCATCGGGTTCTCGACCATCGTCACGGCGCGCGCAAGCAGGTAGGTGGCGGGGTCGAAGTACATCGTCACGAAATTGCCCGACGCGTGCGTCACCTTCATGAGAATCCAGGACGTGCCGGCGACGGTCTCGCGCGGCAGCAGCTCGAGTTTGGCCGCGCCGCCGTTCTTGTCGAGGAATGGCGACGGGAAGAAGCTGTATTTCATGTTCTCGAGCTGCGCGCCGGTGATTTCCTTGTCGCCCTGCATCGGGTCGATCGACCAGCCGACGACGCCGTCGAAGATCTGTTCGATGGTGAGCGTGCCCGGGCCGCCGACCGCCGCGAGATCGATTGAGAGGACGGCGCGGCTCTTGTTCGGGGCCTTGGAATACAACTCCACCGGACCGGCGAGTTCGATGCCCTGCATGCCGATGGCGATCGTGCCGGTGGACTTGCGCGAGGTGAGCTTCATCAGCGCTTCGCGTCCGCCCATGGCAGCGATGTGCTTGTCGATGACGGACTGAACCGTGTCGGCCGCCTGTGCCGCCTGGACGGGCTGGGTGGAGAAGCTGGTGGTGGCAGCGGCGACGAGGAACAAGGCAGCGGCGAGCAAGAGGGTGGACTTCTTCATATGTTTATTGTGAACGGATACGGCCAAACCCCAGTGGAAGTTTCTTCGTCCAAGAGCCCATGACCTTCTTGAAGAAGCTGTTTGGCAAGGCCGAACCTCCGAAAACACGGGTCCGCGTCTGCGTGGAATGCGGGATGCCCGTCGCGGAACACAAAGATTGGTGTTCAATTAAGCGGGGCCAGCTCGAAATGGAGGGCGCCAGACCCAACCGGTGAATCTGATTCTTATAGAGCCTGCAGAAGTCAGATCTGACGGGACCGCGCGCATAGCCGGTCCGCAGGCCGATCACATCCGGAGAGTCCTCAGGAGTTCTCCCGGCCACGAGCTCCGCGTCGGCGTGATTGATGGTCCCGCCGGGACCGCCACCATCACCGCCGTGACCGACAGTTTTGTTGAGCTGGCCTGCCGGCTCGATGCTGAACCGCCGCCCCGCCCGGAAGTCGATCTCCTCCTCGCATTGCCTCGACCCAAAGTGATGCGCCGCCTCTGGGCGCAACTGGCCGCGCTGGGCGTCGGCCGGATCATCCTCACAAACGCAGAACGCGTCGAGCGCGATTACTTCGATACCCACATCCTCGAGCCCGAAACCTATCGCTCGCTCCTGATCGAGGGCCTGCAACAGGCGCGCGACACGCGTCTCCCAGTTGTCACCATCCACAAACGGTTCAAAGTGCTGATTGAAGACGAGTTGGACGCGATGTGCCCTCAGCGCAGGCGCCTCGTCGCCCACCCCGGGAGCCAGCCAGAAATAGGGGTCGGGTGTTATTTCGAAATAACACCCGACCCCTATTTCCCCTATTTCCCCGACCCCTATTTCCGCGATTCGCGTACGCTTCTCGCGGTTGGGCCCGAGGGCGGATGGAACGCGTTCGAGTTAGGGATGCTCGAGGCGCGCGGATTTCGGCCGATCAGCCTCGGTCCCCGATCACTACGGACCGACACGGCGTGTATTGCATTGCTCACGCTCGTTCACACGCGCCCGTAGAATGGGGCGTGCCCGTTCGTGACGCCATTACTACCGAAACCAGACAGGCGCTGACCGACCGGTATCAGCGCAACCGCCAGCGATCCGCCCAACTCTTCGACCTCGTCGACGAAGCCTCCTACTATTCCAAGCCCATCGATCTGCGTCACCCCATCGTGTTTTACGAGGGCCATCTGCCGGCGTTCAGCTTCAACACGCTCGTGAAGCGCGGCCTCGGCGGCCAGGGCATCGATCCGAAGCTCGAGACGTTGTTCGCCCGCGGCATCGATCCGCATGAAGCGGACGCAAATTCTCCGGACGATGCGCGCGCCGGCTGGCCTTCGCGCGCTGAAGTGCAGGCCTTCGCCGCCGAAGCCGACAGTTACGTGATCGCCGCGCTGCAGCACGGCGACATCGAGCAGCCTGGCCACCCCATGCTCGACGGCGCCGAGGCGGCCTATGCCATCCTCGAGCACGAGGCGATGCATCAGGAAACACTGCTGTACATGTGGCACCGCCTGCCCCTCGATGCGAAGCGCGCGCCCGCAGGCTACGCGCCGCCCACCGATGGCGCGGTCCCGCATCAGTTCGACATCACTGTCCCCGCCGGCCGCGCAACGCTCGGCGTCAGCGCCGACGACGTCGAGTTCTCGTGGGACAACGAGCGGCCGCGCACCGCCGTCGATGTCGATGAGTTCGCGATCGACGCGCACAACGTGACGAACGAAGCGTTTCTGGAATTTGTCCAGGCGGGCGGCTATCGTGAACCGCAGTTCTGGCGGCCCGAAGATTTCGCCTGGATCACCGAGCGCGGTATCGAGCATCCACTGTTCTGGGAACGTCAGGGCGACAACTCGTCGGACGCCGGGGCAATCATGTGGCGCGGGATGTTCGAGATGCTGCCGCTGCGGATGAGCTGGCCGGTGTATGTCAGCCAGGCGGAAGCGTCGGCATTTGCGCGCTGGCGCGGGCGCCGGCTGCCGACGGAAGCCGAGTTCCAGCGGGCCGCCTACGGCTCGCCGTCGGGCGAGGAGCGGAAGTTCCCCTGGGGCGACGCCGCGCCAGACGCGTCGCGCGGCGTTTTTGATTTTGAATCGTGGGATCCGGCTCCGGCCGGGAGCCGCCCAGCCGGCGCGAGCGGGTGGGCGATCCACGACCTGGCCGGCAACGGCTGGGAGTGGACAGGCACCGTGTTCGCCCCGTTCGAGGGTTTCCAGCCGCTGCCGTCGTATCCGGAATACTCGGCCGATTTTTTCGACGGCGAGCATTTCGTCATCAAGGGCGCATCGCCCGCAACGGCGCGCGAGCTTCTGCGGCCGACGTTTCGCAACTGGTTCCGTCCGCGGTATCCGTACGTCTATGCCGGCTTCCGTACAGTCGCCAACCGCTGACGTCGGCGTCGCGCAGTTTGCGGCCGACGCGCGCCACTACCTGACGCAAACCCCGCGTCAGATGGCGTCGCGCTATTTCTACGACGCGCCCGGATCCCGATTGTTCGACGCGATCTGCGAACTGCCGTGGTATCGCGTGACGCGCGCCGAGACGGCGCTGCTGCGGCGCCATAATGCCGAGATCCTCCAGCGCGCCGGCTCGCCGTCGCGCATCGTCGAACTCGGCTCAGGCAGCGGCGCCAAACTCGCTGTGCTCGCCGAAGGAATCCAGTCGACGACGGCGCCGATTGAGTTACATCTGATCGATGTCTCGTCGGCGGCGCTGGCGGCTGCCGCACGCGCGCTCGATGCGGTGCCGAATGTGGAGATCATCACGCATCACGCGACCTACGAATCCGGGCTCGACGCTGTCAGGGCGAAAAGTCGGGAGTTAATTCAATTAACTCCCGACCTTAATTGGCCCTCACAGTCGGCCGGTCTGACGCTGGCGTTGTTTCTCGGGTCCAATATCGGCAACTTCGATCGCGACGCCGCCGACGCGCTGCTCGTGCGATTGCGCGCCGCGCTCACGCCCGGCGATTCGCTGCTGCTCGGCACGGATCTCGTGAAGCCGGAAGCCGACCTGCTGCTCGCGTACGACGACCCGCTGGGCGTCACGGCGGCTTTTAATCTGAATCTTTTCGCACGGATGAATCGAGAGCTCGGCGCGACCTTTGCGCTCGACCTTCTCAGGCACGTCGCTGTCTGGAACGCCGCCGAATCGCGCGTCGAGATGCACGTCGAGGCACGCGCCGAGCACCGCGTGACGGTGCCGGCGGCGGGTCTTGATTTTGTCCTTGAAGCCGGCGAGCGCATCTGGACAGAGAACTCGCACAAATACACGTCTGTCGACGTTGATCGCATGCTCGATCGCGCGGGCTTTGCCGTGGCTGAGCGGTGGACCGACGTTGATGCGGGGTTTGCGCTGACGCTGGCGTCGGCGCGGGCCTAGCCAGCCGCAAGCCGGACACGCGCTCGGCCACATTGAGTTGCCCGTCCGCATATAATCCCCGAACTCCCTGGCGGCTCTCACTCCCGGCACACGTCTCGGCTCCTACGAAATCATCGCCCCGCTCGGCGCAGGCGGGATGGGCGAGGTCTATCGCGCGAAGGATGCGCGGCTCGGTCGTGACGTCGCGCTGAAAGTCCTCCCGCCAGCGCTCGCCAAGGATCCCGAACACCGGGCCCGTTTCGAGCGCGAGGCGCGAGCGGCCTCCTCGCTGAACCATCCGCACATCTGCGTGATCTACGACGTTGGATCCCAGGATGGCGTCGATTTTCTCGTCATGGAATTGCTCGAAGGTGAGACGGCCGCTGATGCGGCGGCGCGCGGCCCGATGCTTCTCGCCGACGTGATGCGCACGGGCGCGCAAATGGCCGATGCGCTCGATCGCGCGCACAAGAAGAACCTGATCCACCGCGACGTGAAGCCCGCCAACATCATGCTGGTCAGGCCCTCGTCGAAGAGCGGTCCTCTCCACGCGAAGCTGCTCGACTTTGGCCTCGCACGTCCGACCACGTCAACGGTTACTGATCAGACGATGACCAAAGCGCTGACGGCCGCGGGGACGATCGTCGGCACGTTTCAGTACATGTCGCCGGAACAGGTCGAAGGCCGCGATGTCGACGCGCGTACGGACATCTGGTCGCTCGGCGCGACCTTGTATGAGATGGCGACCGGCGTGCGCGCATTCGAGGGCTCGAGCACCGCGAGCCTGATCAGCGCCGTGTTGCGTGATGAACCGAAGCCGATGTCCGGACGCGTGCCGCTCACGCCGCCCGCTTTCCAGCGCGTCGTGTCGCAGTGTCTCGCGAAGGATCCCGAGGATCGCTGGCAGAGCGCCGGCGATGTGAAACGCGAGCTTGACTGGATCGCGAGCGGTGGAGGATCGGGCTTTGCCACCGCTTCGATCCCGAACTCGGGCGTGCGATCGAACGCCAACACCTGGATCACGAGACTGATAGTGGCCGCCGCGCTCGTGTTGACGGCCGCCACGGCGTGGTGGTTCGGCCGGAGCGCTACGAGCGCTCCGGCGCTCTGGTCGAACTTCGCGCAGCTCACCGATGCGTCCGGGGTCGAGACGGCGCCGAGCCTTTCTCCTGACGGCAGCTCGATCGCGTATTCGAGCGCGGCGAACGGCAGCAGCGACATCTACGTGCAACGGGTCGGCGGCCGCAACCCGGTGCTTGTCGCCGGCGATCCAGGTCGCGACGAAGACTGGCCAGCGTACTCACCGGACGGAAAACAGATCGCGTTCAACATCAGCAGCGGCAGTGGCGGCATTTTCGTTGTCGGCGCCACCGGCGAATCGGTACGACGGCTGACCGACGCCGGATCGAATCCCGCCTGGTCCCCGAACAGCCTGCGCATCGTTTACGCCTCCGAGCAGGTGCTGGATCCGTATCAACGATTTGGTGTCAGCACGTTGTGGACCGTGGGCGTCGATGGCGGCACTCCGATCAGGATCGACGATGGGGACGCGGTTCAGCCGGCGTGGTCGCCATCGGGAAAGCGGATCGCGTTCTGGCAGAACGTGAACGGCCAGCGCGACATCGCGACGATTCCCGAGGCCGGCGGTCCGCATGTGCTGGTAACGAACGACGCGGCCGTCGATTGGGCGCCCGTGTGGTCTCCGGACGGCAAGTGTCTGTATTTTGCGAGCGACCGCGGCGGATCGATGGGGATCTGGCGGATCGGGATCGACGAGGGCACAGGCAAACCGATGAGCGCGCCTGAGCCGATCGCGGCCGGTGTGGACATTCAGATGGACCTGCCGCACGTGTCGTTCGACGGCACGTCAATCGTGTTTCGATCGAAGATCGAGTCGGTGAATCCGGCGGCGATCGCGTTCGATCCCATCACTGAGCGCGCCGGCGCGGTCACGCTCCTTCAACATCGCACCGGCAAGTTGATGCCGACCGACGTCTCGCCGGACGGCAAGTGGATCGCGCTCAACAATACCTATGAGCGCCAGCAAGACATCTTCATCATGCGTCCTGACGGAAGCGGACTCTCACGCGTGACCGACGACGACGCGCGCGACTGGATCGGAAAATTCACGCCGGACAGCGCGGCGCTGACATTTCAGTCGAACAAGGCCGGTAAGTACGATGGGTGGCTCGTGCGCCTCGATGGCAGCGGCCGAACCAGGCTGACCTCAGGATTTGCGTACGATACCGGCACGCCTTTGTTTTCGGCGGACATGCGTCGCCTGATGGTCGCGCTCGACCCTGAGGTCTGGATCGGCAGTCCGCCCTGGCCGATGACCAGCACTACGGCAAAGCGGATCACGATTCCCGCGCTGACCACCGGACGGCTCCTTCCGACGACCTGGTCGCGCGACGGCCGATGGCTCGGTGGCACGATCGCGGGTCCCGCCGGCAACGCGGTCGGCATCGCGCTCTTCGACGTTGCGACCTCTACCATCCGCCAGCTCAACGCTGACGGGGTCACCGATCCGCTTGAATTGCCGGGTGGCACGCGCGTGATTTTTCTCACGGCCGCTGGTGCGCTGGTCGTGCAGGACATTCACTCGCTGAAGCGGCGAGAAATACCGGTGGCGTGGCCGTTGCCGTCGAGCAGCAGTAACTCGCTCGCCGTCTCGCCGGACGGTACAACGATTTACTACGCCGCGGCGCAGACGGAAGCCAACATCTGGAAGGTCTCGCAGCCCAAAGTGGTGAAGAAGTAGATGTCGCTGACCCGACAGGTTGTCCCCTACGCGACGGCCAGCACGAACTCGACCTTCACCGCCTCGTACGGAAACACGATGCGGCCATCGTCGGTGCGATCAAGCACGCCGGCCGTGAGTAACGCGGAGACGTCGCCATGCACGGCTTTGACATCGCGATCGAGCCGGCGCGCGGCTTCTCGAATGGACACCGGCCCCGCACCACTCAACGCCTTGAGCAGGTCCAGGCGTTTCGCAGTCAGAACCCGCCACAGCAACTCTGGCGACGCAAAACTGATGCGCGCGGATTTGCCGGCCTTGCCGCTCTTCCACACGCGGACGAAGTCCCGCATCGCAGTGCCTGGCGTTTGGACGTCAAGGGTGACGGTTTTCACGGTTCCACCTCGCTATGTCGGCCTGAAAGTCGGCGACCAACTTCTCCGGGGTATCGAATATGTAGCGACGTTCCCTGGCGTTGAAGTGCCGGTGGTCGCCCTTGCCCGCTTCGTTGTCATAGCGAACGACGCACGTGCCGTTGACGACATAGGCGAGGCGATATTTGAACGGGTGGATCGATCCTGGAACCGGCTTCGGGACGCGCCACAGCACCAACTCCGCGAACGCGACTTCCGACAACGCCAGCCTCGTGTGAAGCAGCGTTGTCGCCCTCATGTTGGAGATCATGCCAACAGTGAGCCTGTGTTGTCAACTGGTCCATCACTCGGAGCGTTGTCGTCTTGGCGCTGAGTCCCGGCACCCGTCTCGGTCCCTATGAAATCGTCTCCGCCCTCGGCGCTGGCGTCGAAGCGGCCGTGGCCGAGTTGATGAAGTCGATCAGGTAAGGCCCGGCGGCGTGGTTCCGCGTTCCGCGCGCGCGCGGATCTGATCGATCAACCCACTGAAGATCAGCGCGTGGATCGGGTAGAGCAAGTACCAGTACGCCCACCCAGCCAAGCCCGTGGGTGCGAAAAACGCCGTTTGGGACAGCAACGTCTTGCCGTCATCTCTCGGCATGACCTGCAGTTGGAGCCAGGCCTTGCCGGGCACCAACATCTCCGCGCGAAGACGCAACAGTTGGCCAGGCTCGACCGCTTCCACGCGCCAGAAATCGAGCGCGTCGCCCATCCTGAGTTTGTCTGGATCGCGCCGGCCTCGGCGCAGGCCGACACCGCCGAGCAGGCGATCGAGGAACCCGCGGATCTGCCACGCCCACGTCATGTAGAACCAGCCGCGCGCGGCGCCGATGCCGGCAAAAATCTCGTAGACGCGTTCGGGCGTGGCTGACACGATGCGCTCGCGTCGTTCGAGAATCATGCCTTCGTTGGTCGTCAGCCGCACGGGTGTGGCCGCGCCCTGGCTCGTGCTGAGCGCGTCGCTCCATGCCGATTCGATGTCGCTTGCGACCAGTCGCGCCAGCGCGCGCTCGACAGCGACCCGGTAGCCCACGGGATGAATCTCCGGGAACAACACCGCGGCCGCCCGGTCGCGCACGACGTTCTCGTTGCGTAGTCCTTCGATGAGCGGGCGCGCGATCACTGCGGGAATGGGCGTGACGATGTTGACCCAGTAGGAGGAGAGGCGCGGCGTGAGCACCGGCACCGAGATCAGCCAACGCCGGAGGCCGCGCACCTCGCCGTAGATGCGCATCATGTCGCCGTAGGTCACGACTTCAGCGCCGCCGATCTCGATGATGCGATCGCGGCTCTCGGGCGCCGCGAGCGAGGCGGCGAGATACTCGATCACCTCGCGGATGCCGATCGGCTGCGTGCGCGTGGACACCCAGCGCGGGCAGATCATCACCGGCAGGCGTTCGGTGAGGTAGCGGATCATCTCGAACGACAGACTGCCGGAACCGACGATGACGCCGGCGCGCAGTTCCGTGACGGCGACGCCCGTAGCCCGCAACGCGTCGCCTGTTTGCTGCCGCGAGCGGAGGTGTTCCGAGAGATCAGGTGAACTCTCGGCGAGTCCGCCGAGGTAGATCACGCGATCGACGCCGGCACGGTGCGCGGCGGCGCCGAAGTTGGTGGCGGCGGTCATGTCGCGCGCGTGGAAATCCGCGCCGCCCGCCATGCTGTGCACGAGGTAGTACGCGGCCGACACACCTGCCATCGCGTCGGTGAGGCTCTCGGGTTCGAGCACGTCGCCCGCGACAATTTCCACAGCCGAATGCCACGGCCGTCCCTGGAGTCGAGCCGGATCGCGCGCGAGACACCGCACCCGGTACCCCAACTCGAGGAGGCGCGGAACCAGGCGACCACCGATGTATCCGGTGGCGCCGCTGACGAGGACGAGTGGGGCGGTGGGCACAGCCGTCAACTATGACGTCTTCTTGCGGCCTGCGATCCCGGATTCTGGCATCATCCTCCGACCAGATGACTCTTCATTATTATTGGCGCACCCGACTCATCATGTTGGCGATCGGCGTTGCCGGCATCCGCCTTGTCGCCCTCCAGCAGCCGGCGTCGTCGCCCGGCACGACGACGGCAACCACGGCGGAAGCTCGCGCCGCCGCGTGGCGAAGCCATCAGCGGCTCGCAGCCGAATCGCCGTTTGCCGCGCTGCCGTGGCGCGCGCTCGGGCCGTCGCATCAGTCCGCGCGGATTGAGGCGATTGCGGTGCCCGCCGGCAGCCGCAACACGATCTACGTGGGCCCGAGCGCCGGCAACGTGTGGAAAACGACGAACAACGGGCTGACATGGAAACCGATCTTTGACCACGAGTCGGCGTTTGCCGTCGGTGACATCGCTGTCGCGCCCTCAAATCCCGACATCGTGTGGGTCGGCACCGGCGAAGTGCAGCCGCGATTTGCGGGGTACGCGTTCGCGGGGAGCGGCGTCTTCAAGTCAACGGATGCGGGGCGGACGTGGACCAACATGGGTCTTGCCGACAGCCATCACATCGGCAAGGTCCTCATCGACGCGAACAATCCGAACATCGTCTACGTCGCCGCAATGGGGCATCAGTGGACGCCCAACCGCGAGCGCGGCGTGTTCAAGACAACGGATGGCGGCCGCACGTGGACGCATGCGCTGGGCGTAGACGACGTCACAGGTGCCATTGATCTGGCGATGGATCCAACGAACCACAACGTGCTCTACGCGTCGATGTGGCAGATCGAGACCGGCCCGCGCAGCGGCATCTATCGCTCGACCGATGCGGGCGCCACGTGGAAGAAACTCGGCAACGGGCTGCCGACCGGACTGATCGGCCGCAGCAACATCGACATCGCGCCATCGCGAACCGAGACCGTGTACGTCTATCTCGACAACCGGTCGCCGGTGACTGGCGGCACGGCAGATCGCCCCTACGTGGGCGGCGAGGTGTATCGCTCGGACAACGGCGGCGACACGTGGCGCAAGGCCAACACCGACGACCTCTATCCGGTGTTCAGTGTGTACGGCTGGAAGTTCTGCGACGTCCGCGTCTCGCCCGACAATGCGGAAGAAATCTACATTCTCGGCAATCGCGCATTTCATTCGACCGATGGGGGGCGCACCTACGCGCGAATCGGCGAGACGATTCGGCGTCTGCGCCAGACAGAAGGCCTCGTGATGCATCTTGATCATCACGAAATCTGGATCGATCCCGCGGACCCGAATCACATCCTGCTTGGCAACGACGGCGGCGTCATGTCGTCGTACGACCGCGGCCGGTCGTGGCTGCACATGAACACGATTCCGGTCGGGCAGTTCTATAGCGTGGCGGTTGACATGGCCGAGCCGTACAACATCTACGGCGGCACGCAGGATAATGCGGCGCTGTACGGGCCGAGCACGTACACGGTCGACGACACGCGCAACGAAAACGAGCCGTGGAAGCACGTGTATCTCGACCAGTGGACCGGCGGCGATTCGTTCGTCACGCTGCCGGACCCGGCCGATCCGCGGTACGTCTACTACGAACATCAGAACGGCGAGCTCAGGCGCATGGACACCGAAGGCCCGTCGATCCAGACCGGCAGCCCCTCGTCGCAACGCATCACGCCGCGCGCGCCGCGCGGCGAGACGCCGTGGCGCATCGGCTGGTACATGCCGTACCTGATTTCCGCGTTTGATCCAGCGACGATCTACGCGGGCACCAATCGGCTTGTGAAGAGCAGCAATCGTGGCCTCGCGTGGTCGGCGGTGAGCCCGGATGTCTCGGATCCCGCAGGCGGGGACCGCGCGACGGTGCCGTACGGCACGATCACGATGATCGCGGAGTCGCCGACGACCCGCGGCCTCATTTACCTCGGTACTGAAAGCGGGCGGGTGCATGTCACCCGAGACGAGGGCGCGCATTGGACGGCGATTGACGCCGGTCTGCCGAAAAAATGGGTGAGCCGGGTGATCGCGTCGCAGCATGCGGTCGGTACCGCCTACGTCTCATTCACCGGCTACCGCGAGGACGACACCCGTCCCTATCTCTACCACTCGACTGACTTCGGCGCGCACTGGACGTCGATTGCCGCCAACCTTCCGGCCGAGTCGATCAATGTGATTCGCGAGGATCCACGCAATGCGGACGTGCTCTACGTGGGCACGGACGCCGGCGTGTACGTGTCGATCGATCGCGGCGCGACGTGGCTGTCGCTGTCGGCCACGCTGCCGACCACGCCCGTGCACGATCTGGTGGTTCATCCGAGAGACGACGAGATCGTGATCGGCACGCATGGGCGAGGCGTGTTCGTGCTCGACGCGCGGCCGATTCAGCAGTGGGTCAGAGCGACCGGGGTCTCGGCCGGGCCGCGGCTGTTCTCGCCGCATCCGGCGCTCGTGCGTATCGCCGACGAGATGGAGCCGGCGGGCACGCCCGGGTCGGCGACGATTGCTTTTTCGACGGATGCGGCGGGGCCCGCCACGCTGACGATTCGTGCCGCCGGCGGGGCGGTCGCGAAGACAATCGAGGTGCAGGCCGTGCGCGGTCTCAACATCGTTCGCTGGAATCTGCTGATGAGCGGCGCAAACCCGCGCCCCGCGGCGCCAGGCGAATATCGTGTCGAGTTGTCCGCCGCCAGCCGCACTGTAGATGCCACGCTGCGGCTCGATCGGTTCGTGCGTTGGACGCGTTGACGCGTTACGCGGCCGCGTCGCTCACGCGAACGAGTCTGCTGCGGCTGGCGTAGTCGATGATCTGGCGATCGCGCGTGACGAGCGGCACGTCGTACGCGCGCGCGCTGGCGACGAGCATCCGATCAACCGGATCACCGAGCGCGGACGAGGGAATCTGGCCGGCGTCGATCGCGATATCCATGTCGATGCCGACGACACGCAGGCTGCCGCGGGTCACGGAGTCGCGAATCCATTTTTCCGCTGATTGATTCAGGCGGAGCCGGCCCGCAGTGGCGAGCGCCGTGATCTCAAATACCGAGGCCGTCGTGACGAGCAGGGTGCCTGCAGCGGCAGCGCGCGCGATGAGGCGGCGAGTCTTGGGCCCCAGTTTTCCCGGCTCGTCAGCTGCGGCCCAGATCCAAGCGTGCGTGTCGAGCAACATGGCGCGTCAGTCGGTCTCGCCGGCGGACGCGTTCACGTGCCACGCGCCGGGCACCGGCTCAAACGGCGCGTCGTACCCGAGCACCGATCCCGTCATCGATCCGATGAACGTCGTCGAAGCCTTCCGCTCGACCGGCACCAGTCGCGCCATAGGCCGGCCATGCCGCGTGACGACGTATTCGGCTCGTGCCTCGCTGACGTGATCGATCAGCTCGAGGCACCGGGCCTTGAAATCCGCCGAGCCGACGTCGCCCCGTGGCGTATCCCGTTTCTTTGACATGACTAGAATATTATAGCAATAAATGGCTGTCGGGATCAGTTCGCGCGATCTTAGTAGTTGGCAGGCAAGTTGGCGGTCATTTCCATCACGCTCGTCATGGAACCGGTCGAAGGCGAAGACGTGTCCGCGCACATCGAGCGCGGCGCGGGGCTGCGTTTGTCACTGACGCCCGACGGCAAGAGCCTTATTGTTTTCTCGGGACTTTGGCGTCAGCCATGGCCGCGTTGTAGGCAAACGCGGCGACGATGGTGGCGTTCTTCTTCATGTCTTCCGCCGGAATCGTCTCGATGAAATCGAGATTCGTGTGGCCGCCGGTGCCGCCGACGCGGTCCTGCAGGAACTGGAAGCCCGGCAGCCCCACCCGGTCGAACGCGATGTGATCGGTGCTGCCGACGCCGAGGATCGACACCGCCGTCATGCCGAGGTCCCTGAATGGCGCGGTCCAGGCGGTCATCATCGCGCGCGCGGCGTCGTTGCCCTGCAAGTAGATGCCGCGGTACTGGCCCGGACCGTAGTCCTGATTGAAGTACGCCGACAGCTTGCCGTACTCCGGCGCGACGCCTTGCGGGCTTTTCGGATCGCCGAAGTGCTTCAGCACATACTGCGTGGAGCCATGCAGGCCCTGCTCTTCGCCGGCCCACAGCGCGATCCGAATCGTGCGGCGCGGCTTTGCGCCGACCGCCTTCAGTATGCGCATCGCCTCGAGCATCACCGCCGTCCCTGACGTGTTGTCGCTCGCGTTCGGGCTTGCGTGCCACGTGTCGAAGTGCGCGCCGATCATGACGACTTCGTCCTTGAGGTCGCTGCCGGGAATCTCGCCGATGACGTTGTTCGCCTTCTCGACGGTCGGGCCGATCTGGTTGCGCACCTCCACTTCCACCCTCACCGGAATGCCGCGCTTGAGAATGCGATACATCCGGTTGTAGTGCTCGGGGGTGATCGCCACGATTGGGGGCGACGCCAGCGTCTCGTCGCGGCTCCACTTGTCCGCGCCTGATCCCGGGCGCGAGAACCCGCGCACCGCGCCCATCCACCCGCTGTCGCACTGCAGCACCACGGCCACGCCTTCCGACTTGTAGAACCGCATCCGCTCGAGCGCCGTGACGGCGTTCGGATTCGGCGCGGCGGGAGGCGCCGGCGCTGCGGGGGCGGGCGGCACTGCGTCGTTGATCTTCTTCACTTCGTCGTCGGTGTATCGCGGCGTGCCGGTCTCGATCTTCTTCAGGTCCACGGTCGCCGGCGCGCTCATCAGCACCGCCATGCCCGCGAGCTTTCCCCGAAACGCGTCGAGGTCGGCCTTCGTCTTGATCTCGGCCACGACGGCATTCAGCGTCTGCTTGCCATTTGTGCCCGGTGTATGCGCAATCGGGTAGCCCACCATCGGCTGATAGTCGGGCGTGAGCATGTGCAGCGACGTGTACTCGTTATCCCACGTCGTCCCAAAATCCATGAACGGCTCGATCGCGACGTTGACGAGCCCCATGCGCGCCATCTCGGTCTTCGCCCACGCCTGCGCCCGCTTCATGTCGTCCGAGAGCGTGAGCCGCGCGCCGAGCACATCAGCGATGTACGACTCGGTCTCCATCACGCGTGATCGCTGCAGGCCTTCGTCGCGGATCTTCGCGACCATGGCCATGTCGACCGGCGTCACGGCGCTTTGCGCGAACAGGGCAAGAGAAAGAATGGGAAGGGCCAGAAGAGTGAGGCGCAGGCGGGCGGCTGAACGCATGGGCGCAATACTACGCCGGAGCGCGGCAGTTCTTTATCCTCGTCGCTATACTAGCGCCACCCATGAGCCTGGCCCCCGGCATCCGCCTCGGTCCCTACGAAATCGTCGCGCCCATCGGCGCGGGCGGGATGGGCGAGGTCTATCGCGCGAAAGACACAAACCTCAACCGCGACGTCGCGCTGAAAATTCTGCCGGAGTCGTTCGCGCTTGATGCCGATCGTGTCGCGCGGTTCAAACGCGAAGCGCAGGTGCTCGCGTCGCTGAATCATCCGAACATCGCCGCGATCTACGCGGTGGAAACGACACCCGATGTCGTTTCCACCGCCCTCGTCATGGAACTGGTCGAGGGCGAAGACCTCTCCGCAATCATCGCGCGCAGCCCGATCGCGATCGCCGACGCGCTGCCCCTCGCGAAACAAATCGCCGACGCGCTCGAAGCCGCGCACGAGCAGGGAATTGTCCATCGCGATCTCAAGCCCGCGAATATCAAGGTCCGCGCCGACGGCACGGTGAAGGTGCTCGACTTCGGTCTCGCCAAAGCGCTGGCGCCCGAAGGCGCCAGCGCAACGGCGGAGGCCATGAATTCGCCGACGATGACGGCGAGAGCGACGGCGATGGGGATGATCATCGGCACCGCGGCGTATATGTCGCCGGAGCAGGCGAAGGGCAAAGCGGTCGACAAACGCGCGGACATCTGGGCGTTCGGCGTCGTGCTGTACGAGATGCTGTCGGGCAGACGCGCATTTGCGGGTGAGGACATCACCGACACCCTCACGGCTGTGCTGCGCGACACGCCAGATTTCGCCGCACTACCGGCGGGTACTCCGCAGAGACTGCGGCGGTTGCTCGAGCGATGTCTTGATCGCGACATCAAGATGCGTCTGCGCGACATCGGCGAAGCGCGCGTCGAGATCGCGAAGATCGAATCGGGCGTGACGGACTCGTCATCGATGTCGGGGGCCTCCGCGATGTCGCCGCCGGGCAGGCGAGCGTTGGGTCTGCCGATCGTCGTGGCCACCATCGCGGCGACGGTGCTGGCCACGGTCGGGGCGACGCTCGTCCTGACTCCCACGGCAGCGCCGCCCGCGAACAACCGCGTGGTCAGTCTCACGATCGCGTTGCCGGAAGGCGATGTGGTGGGCAGCACCCAGTGGCTCGCGTTGGCGGTATCGCCCGACGGATCGCACGTGGCGTACATCGGCGTGCGCGGCGGAAAGTCGCAGCTGTTTGTTCGCGCGCTCGCGGAACCTGAGCCGAAGGCACTCGACGGCACCGACTTCGCCGCAATGCCGTTCTTCGATCCGAGCGGCCGGTGGATTGGGTTCTTCGCGCAAGGCAAGCTGAAGAAGATCGGCATCGGTGGTGCGGGCCTCACCGTCGTGACAGACGATGCACCGTTCGCGCGGGGAGGAACGTGGGCGACGGATGACACGATCTACTTCGCCCCGTCGAGCATGTCCGGGCTGTTCGCCGTGCCGGCGGCGGGAGGCACGCCGAAGGCCGTGACCCGCCTGGACCCGGCACGAGGCGAAGTCAGTCATCGATGGCCGCAGATTCTGCCGGATCAGCGGACGATATTGTTTTCAAACTGGATCGGTCCGGGAGTGGACGAACGACAGGTGGCGGTGCTCTCCCTCACAACCGGCGAGCGACACATCCTGGTGCCAGGCGGCGACACGCCGAGATATGTGGACGGTTATCTCGTGTACGGCAGAAAGGACTCGCTTTTCGCCGTGCCCTGGCAGCCGTCGCACACGGCCATCGGACAGGTTGAGTCGACGCTGTTGCCCGCGCAGCCGAGGTTCGACGCCGAATCCGCCAACTATGCCGTGTCCGATCATGGCGTCCTGGCGTATCTGCAGGGATCGCCAGCCCGACATGAGAGCCGTGTGCTGTGGGTGGATCGCGATGGACACAGCGAAGCCCTGCCCGTGCCGGCGCGAAGCTATGAGCTCGTGTCGCTGTCACCCGATGGCCGCCGCGCCGTCGTGCAGATCAATGAGAACTCCGTGACTCTGTGGCTCTATGACTTCTCGCGCAACACGCTGACGCCGTTCGTGACGCCAGGGGGCAGCAGCCAGGCACCGGTGTGGACGCCGAATGGCGAGCGCGTGATCTATCGCGGCACGCGCGCCGGCACTCGCAACCTGTACTGGCGTCGCGCGGACGGCATGGGTGTCGAGGAGGTGTTGACGAAGAAGGACGCCGTGATTCAAACGGCACAATCGGTCTCGCCGGATGGACGTTGGCTGGTGTTCTCCGAGTCCGGCGCCAACGGTGCGAGCGACATTCTGGCCATTGATCTGACTGGTCCTGACGCTGCCGGACCGCGCACGCCTCGCGTGCTGGCGCAGACACCCGCGCGCGAAACCAACGGGCGCGTCTCGCCCGATGGCCACTGGCTGGCGTTCATATCGGATGCGTCCGGGCGGGACGAGTTGTACGTCCAGCCGTTTCCCGACCCGGGCCCGAGCCAGCAGGTATCGGTCGGCGGTGCGACCGAGCCGATCTGGTCGCACAGCGGCCGGGAGCTGTTCTATCGGCCGGCGTCGGGGGACGGACTCATGGTGGTTCCCGTCACCCTGGCCCCGACCTTCGTGCCCGGCCAGCCCCGAGTGCAATTCCAAGGACGTTTCAAGCTGAACGTGAACTCGAACACGCCGTATGACATCTCGCTCGACGATCGGCGCTTCCTGCGCGTGCAGCCGGGACGCGTGGACTCGGCGATCACGCGCATCGAGGTGATGCTGAACTGGCTTGCGGTTCGCAAGCCAAGCGGTGTGGAAAAGTGACGAACTGGCAGACGTTCAAGCTCAAGAAGCCATGAAACTGCAACGGCGTCGTACACAATGAGCGCTCACTGATGTCACTCGTTCCCGGCACCCGCCTCGGCCCCTACGAAATCGTTGCGCTCATCGGTGCCGGCGGCATGGGCGAGGTCTATCGCGCGCGCGATTCGCGTCTGGGCCGGGACGTGGCGATCAAGGTGCTGCCGCCGTCGTTTGCCGATGATCCCGACCGCCGTGCGCGGTTCGAACGCGAAGCCCAAAGTGTCGCGGCGCTCTCGCATCCCAACGTCATCGCGATCTTCGATACCGGCATCCATGATTCGCAGCTCTATGTCGTCATGGAATTACTCGGCGGGCAAACGCTGCGCGACCGCTTGAGCGCCGGCGCCATGCCGGTGCGCAAGGCCGTTGACGCCGGCGTGCAGATCGCGCGCGGCCTTGGCGCCGCGCACGGCAAGGGCATCATCCATCGCGATCTGAAACCGGAGAATATCTTCATCGTCGACGACGGTCAGGTGAAGATCCTTGATTTCGGTCTGGCGCGTCAGGCGGCCGCGCCGGATCAGGCTGGCGTCGCGGCAACGATGGCCATGACGGCCATGACGGGCGCGGGCACGGTGCTGGGCACGGTCGGTTACATGGCGCCCGAACAAGTGCGCGGCCAGATGGCTGATGCGCGGGCCGACCTGTTCGCGCTCGGCGCAGTGTTGTACGAGATGGTCAGCGGCCAGCGCGCGTATCAGCGCGACACCGCTGCCGACACGATGACGGCGATTCTGACGCAGGATCCTCCGGAGCTGGCCGGTTCGCGGCCGGATCTGTCGCCGGCGCTCGAGCGCATCATCCGTCACTGTCTCGAGAAGAACGCGAACGAGCGGTTTCAGAACGCGCGCGATGTCGCGTTTGCGCTCGAGGCGCTTTCCGGATCGAACATCTCGGCGAGCGGTGCGGAGGCTGTCGTGACCTCGCCCGTTCGCCGGCCGCGCACTGGCCGAATCCTGACCGCAGTCGGCGCCGGCGCGCTGATACTCGGCGTGGCGGCCGGATATCTCGGTCGCGGGCGCGCGTCAGCAACGCCGGCGATCGCCGACGTCAGCTACCAGCCGGTGTCGTTCGAAGATGGCTTCGTGTTCGCCGCGCGCTTCACGCCAGACAGCCGCACCGTTGTGTACAGCGCCAACTGGGACAATCAGCCGCATGGCGTGTACGTGACCAGCCTCGAAAGCCTCGACTACCGGCCGGTGGGATTTCCCGGCGCCGATCTGTTGGGGATTTCAAAGTCCGGAGATCTCGCCCTGCTCGCCGGATCCGCGATCACGGGCGGAAACGATTACCAACGCATTGGCACGCTGGTCAAGGCGTCGCTGACGGGTGGTGCGCCGCGCGCCGAGCTCGAAGGCGTCCGCTTCGCCGACTTCGGTCCGAATAACACCATGGCGGTCGTCCGCGAAGATCAGCGACGCCAGACGGTCGAATTTCCGGTCGGGCAGGTCCTGGCGGAAGTGCCGTTGGTGACGTCGCAGGTCGCGCTCGGCCGCACCGCTTTTGCCACGCCACGAGTCTCCCCGAATGGCGAGTACGTAGCTTTTTTTGATCTGCGGGTGTCGTCGGCGTCGGCGTTGAAAGTGCGGATTTTCAATCGCGCCGGAAAGCAGGTGGCGGAGAGTCCGCCATTCAGTGACTGGTGGTCGCTCGCGTGGACGCCGTCGAACGAAGTCTGGTACGCGGCGGCGGAGGTGTCCGGGAGTCAGACGGCGATTTTCGGCCTCGACGTTACTGGCCGCAGCCGTACCGTCTTTCGCGCCCCGGGCGCGATTACGTTGCACGACATTTCCAGCCAAGGCGATGTGCTCGCCTCGTTCGATCGCGGAAGCGACAGGATCGAGCTGCTTGACCGGCAAGTGGCGATGCCGCAGGATCGGTCCTGGCGCGGCGGTGGCCGCCTTGCCGCGATCTCCCGCGGGCACGCGCTGCTGATTAATGGCGCCGGCGACAGCGGCGGCCCGCTCGGTTCGGTATATTTCTGGCCGCCGGCTGAGTCGCAACCGATTCGTCTTGCGAGTGGCCGCGGTCTGGCCCTCTCGCCTGATGGCCGCCAGGCCCTGGTGGTGTCCCAGCAGTCGCCACCGGCGATCTCCATTGTGCCGACAGGCGCCGGACAAACGAGGGCCGTCGACCTCGGACCGATCGAGAGCGTGTCGTGGGCCGGCTGGTCGGCCGGCGGCCGTTTGGTCATTCAGGTGGAGCGTCCGGGCTCGGCGCGTGTCACGTATCTGCTGTCGGGAGATGGCCGCGATCCGGTCGCGATTCTGCCGGCGGGCACCCTGCTTCGCGGCAACGGCGGCAATCTCATCGCATCAGACGGCGCTCACATCATCGCCTTCGACGGCCTCGGCCAAATGGTGTTGTGCAGTCTCGCCACCACGCCGTGCCAACGGGTTCCGGGCGCCGAAGCGGGCGACGAAGTGGCGGGATGGAGCGAGGATGGACGATCCGTGTTCGTCTACCCGCGCACAGCGGCGTCCATGCGTGTCGACCGACTCGATACGGCTTCCGGTCGCCGATCGGTCTGGAAACCCATTCATACGCTGAGGCCCGCCGTGAACGCCCAGTTCGTCATGGCCGCGCCGGATGGCACCATCGCGTACGGCTACGCCCGCGCCGCGAGTCAGCTGTACGTGATCAAAGGGCTGAAATAGATGGCGGTAGCCCCTGGCACCCGCCTCGGTCCCTATGAAATCGTCAGCGCGCTCGGCGCTGGCGGCATGGGCGAGGTCTATCGCGCAAGGGATACGAAGCTCAATCGTGACGTCGCGATCAAAGTGCTGCCGGAGTCGTTCGCGCTCGACGCGGATCGTCTCGCGCGGTTCACGCGCGAAGCGCAAGTGCTCGCGTCGCTCAATCATCCGAACATCGCGGCGATCTACGCGGTGGAAACGACATCGGGTGTCGTTTTCGGAGACCGTCAGTCGAAAACGACACCCGATGTCGTTTCCACCGCCCTCGTCATGGAACTGGTCGAGGGCGAAGACCTCTCCGCAAGCATCGCGCGCGGGGCCATACCGCTGGCGGATGCGTTGCCCATCGCGAAACAGATCGCCGACGCGCTCGAAGCCGCGCACGAGCAGGGAATTGTGCATCGCGATCTCAAGCCCGCAAACATCAAAGTCCGCACCGATGGCACGGTGAAGGTGCTCGACTTCGGTCTCGCCAAAGCGATGGATCTCAACGACAGTTCCGGCGCCAGCGCGGCAATGAATTCGCCGACGATGACGGCGAGAGCGACGGCGATGGGCATGATCATCGGTACTGCCGCCTACATGTCGCCGGAGCAAGCGAAGGGCAAGGCGGTCGACAAACGTGCGGACATCTGGGCCTTCGGTGTCGTGCTCTTCGAGATGCTGACCGGGCAGCGCGCGTTCAAGGGAGACGATGTCAGCGACACGCTGGTGTCGGTGCTGCGCGATACGCCGGAGTACGCCGCGCTGCCGGCGGACACGCCGCCGAGGCTGCGGCGATTGCTCGAGCGATGTCTCGACCGCGACATCAAGATGCGGCTGCGCGATATCGGCGAAGCGCGCGTCGAGATCGCGAAGATCGAATCGGGCGCGCCGGACACGTCAACAATGTCCGCGGCTAGGTCGAGCGTGCCGGCGTCAACGAGGTCGCGCCTGTTGCCATGGGCTGTCGCTGCGCTGTTCGCCGTGACATCAGTCACCGCGCTCGCGCTGTGGGCCCCGTGGCGCGCGGCGCCCGAGCGGCCGCTCGTGCGGCTCAGCGCCGACCTCGGGCCGGACGCCGTGGCCGGTGTGCGTTCGACCGTCGCCATCTCGCGCGACGGACGCCGCATCGTGTTTCCGATCCGCGGCGCCAATGGGACACAGCAGCTCGCGACCCGGCTGCTGGGCCAGGCCACGGCCACGCCGCTCGCGGGCACGGAGAACGGTGAAATGCCGTTCTTCTCGCCCGACGGCCAATGGATCGCGTTCGCGGCGGACGGCAAACTCAAGAAGGTCCCGGTCCTCGGTGGCGCGGCGTTCGCCCTGTGTGACGCCCCTGCGCTTCGCGGCGGTAGCTGGGGCGAGGACGGCACGATTGTCGCTGCGCTCAACATCACCGTCGGGCTTTCCCGCGTCTCCGACGCCGGGGGCACACCTCAGGCCCTGACCTCGCTGGTGAAGTGGGAACAGACGCATCGCTGGCCCCAGATCCTGCCGGGTGGCCAGGCGGTGCTGTTCACCGCGTCCACCAACAACAACGGGTTCGAGGACGCGACGATCGAAGTACTCTCGGTGAAGACCGGGCAGTTCACGACCGTCGTCCGGGGCGGCTATGCCGGACGCTACCTCGCCGGCAGCCTCGTGTACATGCATCAGGGCGTGTTGTTCAGCGTGCCCTTTGACCTGCCGAGCCTTGCGGTGCGCGGGACGCCCGCGCCCTTGCTGGACGATGTGGCCGCCTATCAACCGGGCGGAGCCGGTCAGTTCGATTTCTCCGAGACCGGCACGTTCGTGTATCGCAGCGGCAAAGCGGCGTCGGGCGCGTTTCCGGTCGTGTGGCTCGACAGCACAGGCAAGACCCAGCCGCTGCTGCCGAAGCCGGGCAACTATGCGACGCCTCGTGTGTCACCCGATGGCCGGTACCTGGCGCTGTCGGCGAGTGACGGCAAGGGCCCGGACATCTACACGTACGACACGCAGCGGGATGCGCTGTCCCGGCTCACGTTCGACGGAAGCCGCGGGAATTACTGGCCCGTGTGGACGCCGGACGGCAAGCACCTGGTGTACGCGTCGATCGCCGACAAGACGATCTGGTGGGTCCGTGCCGACGGGGCGGGCGAGCCGCAGCCCCTGCTGGTCGGCAAGAACATGGTGGTCCCTGGGTCATTCTCTTCGGACGGCCGGTACCTGTCGTACGCCGAGACTGCCACCGAGACCCAATCGGACATCTGGATTCTCCCGGTGGACTTGAGCAATGCGGAGCACCCGAAGCCGGGCACGCCCGAGGTGTTCCTCAAGACGCCGGCCAGCGAAGGCGGCCCCGCGCTGTCTCCGGACGGACGCTGGCTGGCCTACTCGTCCGACGAATCCGGCCGGTGGGAAGTGCGGGTCCGTCCGTTTCACGGCCGCATTGACGGGAAGTGGCAGATTTCTACGACTGGCGGCGGCCATTCGTTCTGGTCGCGTGATGGGCGCTCGCTGTATTACATGGGGCTCGACAGTCGCATCATGGTCGTGGACTACACAGCCACGCGCGAGAACTTCGTCCCCGGCAAACCGCGCGTGTGGTCGGAGACGCCGGTACGCGTGACCGCCGTGGGATTTCAACCGATGGATCTGGCGCCCGACGGCAAGCGGTTCGCGGTGCTGCCGGGAGACGTGCAGGTCGAGGAAAAGGGCTCGGTCCACGTCACGTTTCTGTTCAACTTCTTCGACTACGTGCGCGGCGGCGCGGCGGGCGGGATCAGGAAGTAAGAGCGACACTGCGCGATTCGGTGCGCTAACGAAGCCGGCGCATCCGTTCGAGTTCCGCGCGCAGGGGACGCCAGTACGGAGACCCTCACTCGCGCCGAGGCGGGCAATTCGTTCGGCCCAAGATGTGTCCTTGCGCCGACGCGAGGCGGCCCAGTCGCGAGCCATGAAGTCGCGGATTCCGCGCGTCACCATGACTCATTTGTAACGCGCACAGAATACGGCTCACATCGCGCAGTCCGCCTACCTGAATGAGCCCGGCCCCGACTGTGGGACACCACCGACCGACCGGAGATCGATCCGGCGGCTGACCACAGCCGCATCGCCCTGATGCGCAGGCGCGGCGTCAGTCGGGCGCTGCAATCGGACTGACGCCAGCCCTCTGTTGTTGCGGGGAAGAAGTGAGTCTCAACGCACGAGCGGATTCTCGGTGCGAAGATCGGGGAATCGGCTGAAGTCCCGATCAGCGGAGTACAGCGCCGAGACACCGTGGCGCTGGCACAACGCCGCAATACGCGCGTCATGCACGACGCCACCGGCGACGCGGGCGCGTTCGAGAAGCGGACGCAGCGCGCCCCAATACCCGTCTTCTTCGTGCAGCAGGACCACGGTCGGCGATTCCAGCCAGTGATCGATCTGGATCAACGCGTCTGTTGAAGGCGTGGGTGGCTTGTAGATGCGCGGGTGCGTCACGATCGCGAAAAATTCGTAGAGGCACGGCCAGGGAATGGCCCAGCCGGCGTGGCCCTCCGCAAGGGCCGTCACCACGTCGTCCGCTGCGGTGTGCCACGGCGAATCCGCCCGGTGGGCGTAGACAAGGATGTTGGCGTCGACCGCGATCATCCGCGCGTCATCCGATCCGGTAGATCATGTCGCGCACCACATCCCAGTCGCTCACGCCGGGCTGGAGGCCCTCGCCCGTGAAGGGATGCTTTTTCAGATGGAAGACGGGCCGGGCGGGGCGGCGTACCAGACGCTGGCGCAGGGCCTCGTCCACGACCTCGCGCAACGTCTTGCCCTGTCGTCTGGCCTCGCGCTTCGCCCGGGCGAGGACGTCGTCTGCAATATCGATGGTTGTCTTCATATGGGCGCCCATATTACTACGGACGGGCCACCCGTCACACGGCGGCGGCTGTCCGCTGAGGTGTTTGTTCGCCCTTTCCGGGCCCGGGCGGCCCGGGGCGAATCTCCACGGGCGGCGGCGACTTTCCTCGCTGGTCCGCCAGGTCGGCAAAGATGGCCGGCGTGGGCGCGGATAGAATGCGTACCGGAAGATCGATGAGACGGGTGAGTGAGCCAGACACGATTACCCTGGATGAGATCCGCACCCTGGCCGGAGCGCGGTTCGGGGACATGATCAAGGGCGTCGTTGACCTCGAACGCGGCATTCTGCTGCTCGATGCCGATCTGCATGCCGATCAGGAGGCCAGCCTTCTGGCCGACGGGTCGAAGCAGGTACACCTCTGGGGAATCAATCTCTACCCTGACGTCGATGGCGATGACTGGCTGGAATTCGATTCCATGATCAATCTCCGGCCGTCGTTCGGCAATCGGTCGCGGGGCGTCGATGATGCCGGCACGCGGGCGGCGATCGCCGCGTTGATTGGCCGTCTGGTGCGCCGATGACGTCGTGGCAGCACACGGACGCGGCGCGCGGCCAGTGGCAGACGCTGTCACTCGCGGAGCAATTCGGCAACATCGGGAGTGAAGTCAGTCGCGCCATCAGGTGGTCGGCGAAGAATCCGGCGACGGCCCAGGCCGCTCTGTACCGCGGGCTCGAGTTGTTCGATCTGATGCTGGACGATCCACAACATCGCGGATCGGTCGCCCGCTTGCGCGAAATCGCGCGTGCGCGTGAGGTGGTGGTTGACTTTCTCGCTGGGTCAAACGAGTACGGTTCCACCGGCGCCTCCCTGCAGAAGTACTTCGACCACTTTGCGCGCGCCGCGCGCCGAGCCCATCTTTCCGCCTGACCGATGCGTGAGATAATTTGGCATGGACGCTGGCAACGCACGTCGAAACCGGATGCAGGTGCGGGTCTATCCATTTTCTGATCGTCGGCGCCGACGCCCTTGGCGTTCACGGGCGGCCTCGGGCGACATTGAGAGTCTCGGCGAACCATTGAAATGAGTCTTGCACCCGGCACCCGCCTCGGCCCGTATGAAATCGTCTCCGCCCTTGGCGCCGGCGGCATGGGCGAGGTCTATCGCGCGAAAGATACGAACCTCAATCGCGACGTTGCGATCAAGATCTTGCCCGAGTCGTTCGCGCTCGATGCCGACCGCGTCGCGCGGTTCAAGCGCGAAGCGCAAGTGCTCGCGTCGCTCAATCATCCGAACATCGCCCAGATCCATGGGTTTGAAGAAACGACATCGGGTGTCGTTTCCGAAAAACGACACCCGATGTCGTTTCTTGTCATGGAACTGGTCGAGGGCGAAGATCTCTCCGCGATCATCGCGCGCGGTCCGATCGCGATCGCCGACGCGCTGCCAGTCGCCAAACAAATCGCCGAGGCGCTCGAAGCCGCGCACGAGCAGGGCATCGTCCATCGCGATCTGAAGCCCGCGAACATCAAAGTCCGCACCGATGGCACCGTGAAGGTTCTCGACTTCGGTTTGGCGAAAGCGATGGATCCCACCGATCCGTCCGGCGCGAATGCGATGAATTCGCCGACGATGACGGCGCGCGCGACGCAGATGGGAATGATCATCGGCACAGCCGCTTACATGTCGCCTGAGCAAGCGAAGGGCAGAGCGGTCGACAAGCGCGCCGACATCTGGGCATTTGGCGTCGTCCTCTTCGAAATGCTGACCGGGCAGCGCGCATTTCAAGGCGAAGACATCTCCGAAACGCTCGCGTCGGTGCTCAAGGACTCGGTCGACTTGAACCTGCTGCCGGCGTCGACGACGTTCACGATTCGTCGACTCCTGCAGCGATGCCTCGAGCGAGATCCGCGGAAGCGATTGCGCGACATCGGCGATGCGCGCCACGTGCTCGAAGGCGGTGACGACGCGCTGCTGAGCGGGACCAACAGCGGGTCGATGTCAGCGTCGGGCGGCACAGCGGCTGTGAGGAGATCGCCGCGTTCGACCGCGCTGTTCGCCGCGATCGTTGTCGTTGCGCTCGCCGCCGGCGCCGCCGGCCTGTTCAGCGGCCGATGGATCTGGAGCGCAGGCTCGGATACGACAGACGCGCCGCTCGCCAGGGCGGTCATGCTTGCGCCGGCCGGCGTCACCTCTGTGGAGCGGCCCGTGATGGCCGCTGATGGATCGTTTCTGGTATTCGTGGGTTTTTCGGGAAATACGCAACAGCTGTATCTCCGGCGCCTCGATGAGATCGAACCGCGCCCGATCGAGCACACCGTGGGTGGCGACCGGCCGTTTCTCTCGTTCGATCAGAAGTGGATCGGCTTCACGCGCGCGAATCGCCTCGAGAAGGTCAGCGTCGCCGGGGGCGAAGCCGTTCCCATTGCGGAGTTGTCGACGAGCAATCCCGGCAGCGCGTGGGGCCCGGACAACACCATTTTGCTCACCAGGAACTGGTACGGTGGTATTTCAGCGGTGTCGTCGAGCGGCGGCGCCATCCGAACCGTCACGACGCCGGATGCTGCCAAGGGCGAGAAGGGCCACTGGTTTCCGCAGTTCCTGCCGGACGGCCGCCACGTGCTCTTCACCATCTGGAAAGCCGCGGGCAGTCTCAACGACGCCGAGATCGCCGTCCTTGACGTTTCGTCCGGCACCTACAAAGTCATCATGTCCGGCGCGCACGGATCCTACGTGGCGCCGGGGTTCCTCGTGTTTTACCGGGCCGGCGCGTACCACGCGGTGCGATTTGATCTCGACTCGCACACCCCATCGGGCGACTCGGTGACGGTGTTGACCGACGATCGCGGGATCTCGCCGGATGGATCGAATCCCAGTTTCAGCGTGACGCCGAATGGCGTGGCCGCGTACGTGCCGGGTCAGTACTTTGCGACGAGCACGCTGACGTGGATCGCCGAGGGGGGCACGGCTGAACCGCTGACGTTCACGGCGAGAGGTTTTGTCGATGCGGCGATCGCACCGCAGGGCCATCGGATTGCCGCTGGTGTCGTCGAAGGCGGCAGGTATGTGGTGCGCCTCCTCGACCTCGATCGGCAAACAGACCAGGTGCTCGAATTGCCGGGCAGCAACTGGAATGCGAAGTGGCATCCGGACGGACGACGCATCGCGGTGCGCGCTCTGCGCGAAGGCAACTTCGATATCTACGCGAAAGACATCACGACGTCAGCGCCGCCCATACGGCTCCTGTCGAAACCCGGCGACGAATCCCCGATGGCGTGGCTGTCTGAAAAGAAGCTGTTGATCAGCCAGGAGCTTGGCGACGGCATCTACCGCACGAAGTTGCTGGATCTTGATGCTCCGGACAATCCGAAAGTGTTGGCGGGATACAACCCGGACTCGCTGTCCGTCTCGCCGGACGGTGTCTGGATGGCGATGGCCGAGCCGCATACCGGTCGGGCGGAAGTGTATGTGCGGCGGATCGAGGGTGATGGTTTGCTCGAGCCCGTCACCGCGAAGGGCGGCACGTCGCCCGTTTGGCTGAGCAAGAGCCGAGAGCTTCTCTACATGCGAGGACAGGACATCATGGCCGCGTCGTGGCGGGAAGAAGCGGGCCGATTCCGGATGGACCGCGAGCGCGTGTGGGCGCACCTTCCCTCGAACGTGCCGCTCGGTATTCTCGATGCGGCTCCGGACGGTCGCGTGCTCGCTGCTGTTCCGGTGGACGGGACGCGCGCCCCCCAGGTGCGCATCATTCTCAACTGGCAGCAAGAGATCGCTAGAAAGCTCGCAGGTAAATGAGTCTCACACCCGGTACTCGTCTCGGTTCCTACGAAATCATCGCGCCGCTTGGCGCCGGCGGTATGGGCGAGGTCTATCGGGCGAAAGACACGAACCTCAATCGCGACGTCGCGCTGAAAACGCTGCCCGAGAGTTTCGCGCTCGATGTCGATCGTGTCGCGCGTTTCAAGCGGGAAGCACAGGTGCTCGCGTCGCTCAACCATCCCAACATCGCGGTCATTTACGGCATCGAAGGCCACGCGATCGTGATGGAACTCATCGAGGGCGACGATCTCTCGACGCTCATCGCGCGAGGCCCGCTCGCGCTCGCCGACGTCGCGGCCATCGGCAAACAGATCGCCGACGCTCTCGAAACCGCGCACGAAGCCGGCGTCGTCCATCGCGATCTCAAGCCGGCAAATATCAAAGTTCGCGCGGACGGCTCGGTGAAGGTGCTGGATTTCGGACTCGCTCGGACGATGGAGTTTGGGTCGTCGAGTTCGGATCTCGCCAACTCGCCGACGCTCACGGCGCACGCGACGCAGCTCGGCGTGATTCTCGGTACCGCGGCGTATATGTCGCCGGAACAGGCGAAGGGCAAGGCCGCGGATCGCCGCGCCGATGTCTGGGCCTTCGGCGTGGTGCTCTTTGAAATGATCACCGGGCAACAGCTCTTTCAAGGTGACTCGGCGCCGGAAGTCATGGCGTCGGTCATGAAAGAGGAACCGGACTGGAGCCGGTTGCCGGCGAACCTGCCTGTGCCGATGCGTCGGCTGTTGCGGCGTTGTCTCGAGAAAGATCCGAAGAAGCGACTGAGCTCGATGAACGACGCGCGGCTCGAGCTTGGCGAGCCGGAAGGGGCGCCGGCGGAAATGCCCGTCGCCCGGAAGAGCTCGCGAGTCTGGCTCGCCGCAACCGCGTTGATCAGCGTCACGTTGACGGCGCTCGTGTTTCTGTTCGTCGTGCCCGCGCTGCGCCCGGCGAGAGTGATCGAACCGACGCGCGTGTCGGTCGTGGCGCCGCCCGGCGTCAACCTGCTGTTCGACGCGGCAGAGTCCTCGATTTCGCCCGACGGACGCGCGATCGTCATGACGGGCGCCGACGCGTCTGGCAGCACGAAGCTCTGGGTGCGACCACTGAACGCGCTGACGGCGCACCCGCTCGCCGGCACGGACGGTGGGAAGGTGCCGTTCTGGTCGCCCGACAGCACGCAGATCGGGTTCTTTACGCTCGATGGGAAGCTGAAGAAAATCCCCGTGGCCGGTGGAACAGTGGAAATCCTCTGCGACGCGCCGGACGGGCGCGGCGGCACCTGGGCCAAGGGCGACGTGATCGTGTTCTCGCCGTCGAGCGCCGGGGCGCTGCTGCAGGTATCGGCCAACGGCGGTGATACGAAACCGGCGACGACGCTCGTGGGCGCCGAGACCGGCCACCGCTTTCCCTGGTTTCTGCCCGACGGCCGCCATTTCCTCTTTGTGGCGCTGCCGCAAAAGTCGCAACGCTACGATCTCTTCGTGGGCTCGCTTGATGGCGGCGCGCCGAAGCTGATCGGCACGCCGGAAAGCGCGGCCGTCTATGCCGAGCCGGGATATCTGCTCTTCGCGCGGAAGAACACGCTGCTCGCGCAAGCGTTTGACGCGCGCACGTTGAACGTGTCGGGCGAGCCGACGTCGATCGGCGACGCGCCGGCGGCCACCGGTGGGCTATATGTGGGTGGACGCCCGGTCAGCGTCTCGTCGACCGGCGTGCTCGAGTACCTCGGCGATCGGTTACCGGACACGACACTGCAGTGGTTCGACCGCTCGGGGCGCCCCGGTGGAACGCTGGCCGCGCCGGCGGGGCGATATCAGGGTGTCGAGTTTGCTCCAAACGGCCGGCGTGTTGCGCTGGCGCGATTCGAATCGCAGAGCTCGTCGGACTTGTGGATCGTCGATATCGAGCGCGGAGATTCCACGCGATTCACGTCTGCGCTCGGCGCCAATTACAACCCCATCTGGTCGTTCGACGGCAGCCAAATCCTGTTCGCGGCGGATCGGAAGGCCTCACGCGATTTGTGGATCAAACCCTCGAGCGGCGCGACCGAGGAAGTCCCGTTCTTTGAGTCCGCGGCAATGTTCAAAGACCCGCGGTCGTGGTCGAGAGACGGCAAGACCATCATCTTCGATCAGTTGGATGCAAGAACGAACAACGATATTTGGATGATTTCCACCGGGGGCGAGCGCGTCCCGCAGCCGTACCTCCGCACGTCGTTCAACGAATCGTTCGGCGCGTTGTCGCCGGATGGGCGATGGCTCGCGTATGTGTCGGACGAATCGGGACGGAATGAGGTCTATGTCGACTCGTTTCCGATTCCGCGCGGCAGGCGACGGGTGACCGATACCGGCGCGGTCTTTGTGTGGTGGCGCACCGATGGCCGCGAACTCGGCATGATCAGCGCGGATCGGCGTACCTTTCTTGTTGCCGATGTCACCCCCGGTGCGGAGTTCAAGGCCGGCCCGGCACGACCGCTGGTGGTGTTCCCGAAAGCGACGGTCTACGTCTCGCCAACGCCGGACTTTCAGCGGCTGCTGGCGTCGGTGCCCGTGAATGACAACGCGTTTTCGAGCGTCACGCTGGTGATGGACTGGGCCGGCGCGCTCAAGCGGCGCTAGCCGAGCGGCGCGCGTAGATCAGCGGTGGCGACGAGCCGGCGGGTCAACGCGGAGTTCCGCGCCCATTCGCGCCTGTCCCGCACGTGACCACGCCCCGGCGATGGCATGTCTACATCGTCGACCTCAATCCGCGCGTCGGCAGCAAGCCCGGGAAACAGCGTCCCGGCGTGGCGATCCAACCGACTGAGTTCGCGGCCGCCGGCCTTGAGAGCACGGTGATCCTTCCGATTACGACGCACCTGACCGAAGACGCCTATCCGCTCCGCGTCCGCTTGCCCAAAAGCGATTGCGGCCTCGCACGAGAGAGCGACATCCTGATCGACCAGATACTTGCGTGGGACAACACCCTCTTTCGCGAAGATCCCGGGCCGCTGCCCGAAGCGCTCCGAGATGACGTCCGTCGGGCGCTGCGCGCGTTTCTGGACTTCGCGTGACACCTATTTGGCGGCGACGAGCGCCTTCGCGTCAGGGCTGTTCCTTCTTGCCGCACGCCTTCACGCTCTTCGCGAAGTTGGGGCCGTAGGTCGCTTCGAATCGCTGCCACGTCCGATCCTCGCGGGGGCCGAACTCCTGCCACAAAGGTTCGTCGGTGTGCCGGTAGTGCTGGTTGCTGCCGCCTTCGTCAGTCCATCGCGCTTCGTCTTTCGCGGGCTTGGCCTTGTCAGTTTCCATGACAGAAACCTATGCAGGGTTCGCGCCAACGCCGGCGGAGCTGCTGTATTCCTCATCCACGCGAAGCCGCCTCACGATTGATTCGCTCGATCTCGGCGTCCATCTCGACGCCAATGACGATCGCCAGGCCGGTGACATAAAACCACAGCATCAGCACGATCACGCCGCCGAGCGTGCCGTAGGTCGCTTCGTAGCTGCTGAAACGCACGACGTAGGCGCGGAAGCCGAGCGAGCCCAGCAGCCAGAGCGCTGTGGCGGTGAGCGCTCCCGGGCGGAGCCAATCCCAGCGTTCTTTCGTGTTCGGTGCGAAGTGATAGATCAGGCCAATACCCGTGGCGACCAGGGCGAACGCGATCGGCCACTGGATGATCTTCCACGTCCAGGAAAAAACCGCGCCCAGCCCGAACGAGCGGGTGAGGAGGTCCGCCGCTTGCGGTCCCGCAAGGATCAGCGCCGTCGAGAGCAAGACAAAGAGCGCGAGCCCCGCCGTGAGGAACAGCGAGAGCAAACGCACCTTCCACCACGGACGGGTCTCCTCGACGCCGTGCGCCCGATTGAGCGCGTTGACGACGGCGCCCATCGCCGCTGAGGCGGACCAGAGCGCGGTGATGAGGCCGACCGTCATCACGCCCGTATCTGGCCGCTTGCTGATGGCCACCATCTGCTCGGTGATGAGCGTCAAGACCGCGGCGGGCGCAATAGGTGCGAGCAATCGCGTGAGCTGATCGGTGAGGTTGCCCAGTGGGAAGAGACTCGCGAATGCCACGAGCGCCAGCAGCATCGCGAAGAGCGACAGAAAGAAGTGGAACGACAGCTGCGCTGCCAGACCCTGCCCGTCGTCTTTTAGTGTTTCGCGGAATGTGGCGGCGATGATCCGACGCCAGGGCAGTGGCTTGGACATGGAATTCCGGCAGCATCTCATGCGCTGGCGGCGACGACTGTTCGCTAATGAACTGCGGTAGACTCCGCCCGTTCGCGTTCGTCCCCGCCCGTACGAGAAGGAGTTCCCATGCGCCGTCTGCTCTGGTCCGCCGTTGCTCTCTTCGCTGTCGTGATCGCTTTGCCGGTTGCCCCGGTCGGACACGCCGCCGCTGCCGGCGGCACGCGTCTCTTGCGCACGCCGTCGATCAGCAAGGACGCGATCGCGTTCGCTTATGCCAACAACATCTGGGTGGCTGAGCGCGCCGGCGGCGCGGCGCGACGGCTGACGAGTTTTCAGGGCACGACATCGAATCCGAAATTCTCTCCGGACGGAAAGTGGATCGCCTTCAGCGGCGACTACGGCGGCAACGCTGACGTCTACATCGTTCCCGCGGGCGGCGGCGAGCCGAAGCGGCTGACGTGGCATCCCGGCGGCGACAACGTGCAGGGCTGGACGCCGGACGGCGCGGCCGTGCTGTTCACGTCAACGCGCGCGACATGGGCGCCGAGCGGCGCCGCGAGATTCTGGACGGTGCCGGTGGCCGGCGGCGTCGAAGGGCCGATGGCGCTCCCTCGCGGATTCCAGGGAAAAATCTCGGCAGACGGCTCGCACATCGCGTATCGCATGAACTCGTCGTGGGATGACGAGCGGCGAAATTATCGGGGCGGTCAGAACCGGCCGATCTGGATCGTGAATCTCAAATCCTACGACCTCGTCTCGCCGCCGTGGACCGATTCGAAGGACATCGACCCGGTCTGGGTGGGCGACACGGTCTTTTTCCTGTCGGACCGCGATGGCGTCAGCAATGTGTGGGGCTACGAATACAAGAGCAAGCGCCTGCGTCAGTTGACGAAGTTCACGGATTTCGACGTCAAGGCGCTTGATGCCGGCGCCGGCGTTCTTGCCTTCGAACAGGGCGGCTACGTGCACGAAATGGACCCGTCCTCCGGCAAAGCGCACATCGTCGCCATCACGGCGACAGGCGATTTCCCGTGGATGATGCCGCGGTGGGAGAACGTCGCGCCGATGATGTCGAACATGGCGATTTCGCCGACAGGGAAGCGCGCCGTCGTTGAGGCGCGCGGCGAGATCTTCACCGTGCCCGCCGAGAAAGGCGACGTTCGCAACCTGACCAATTCAAGCGGTTCGGCTGATCGCGATCCGGCGTGGTCGCCCGACGGCCAGTTCATTTCGTATTTCTCCGACACGAGCGGCGAATACAAGCTCGTGATCGAATCGCAGGAGGGCCTCACGGCGCCGCGCGAAATCACGCTGAAGAATCCGACGCATTACTACACGGTCTCGTGGTCGCCTGATTCGAAGAAAGTTCTCTATACCGACACGAATCTTCGCGTCTGGGTGCTCGATGTCGCGAGCGGGCAGGCGAAGACAATCGGCAACGATCCGTGGATGGTACCGACGCGCAGCGTCAATCCCGTGTGGAGCCCGGATTCAAAGTGGGTGGCGTATTCGTCGCACTTGAATACGCTCTATCGCGCGATCTTCGTGTCGAACGTCGAGACCGGCGAATCGAAACAGCTCAGTGACGGTCTGTCGGATGCGGTGTGGCCGGCCTGGGATGCGAGCGGCAAGTATCTCTGGTTCCTCGCCTCGACCGATCTCGGCTTGAAGTCGCAGTGGCTCGACATGACGTCCTACGGTCACATCGAGAACTTCGGGCTCTACCTGACTGTGTTGAAGAAGGGCGAGATGACGCCGCTGCTTCCGGAGTCCGACGAAGAGAACACCTCAGGTGCGGCGCGTGCGGCTGGTGCTGCAGGTGCGGCTGGTGCCGACGGTGCCGAAGGTGCAACGGGTGGTGGCCGTGGTGCCGCGCGGCCGGCCGCGCCGGTCAGTGTGTCGATCGACTTCGACGGGATTCAGCGGCGTGTGATCTCCGTGCCTGGCATTGCGGCCGCAGAGTATTCGCAGCTGCGATCTGGTGTGGCTGGGACCGTCTACTACCTCCTCGCCGGCAACATGAAGCGGTACCGGCTGTCGGAGCGCCGCGCGACGGACTTCATCACCGGCGTGACCGACTTCGACATCAGCGCGGACGGTCACAAGCTGCTCTACCGCGCAGCGGGCGGTGGCGGCGGCGGCCGCGGCGCCGCGGCGGCGGGCGGGGCGGCGACAGGCCCATCGCTCTTTATCGTTGACGCCGATCGGACGCCGCCGGCGGCCGGCGCAGGCCGGCTGACGACGACGCTGCAGATGTATCTCGAGCCGAAGGCCGAGTTCATACAGATCTTCAACGAAGGTTGGCGCAACCAGCGCGACTACCTGTATG
>JBKJHW010000079.1:0-23062 GCA_046598935.1 Vicinamibacterales bacterium
CAGCAACGCCGCGCGAAGGACATCGGCTTCCCCGATTTCGCGGAGCCGTACTTCTTCAACGCGCAACGGCTGGCCAAAAGCGATCTCGACCGGTACTCGGCGCGTTACGAGCTGCAGGCGCCGGCGTCGTGGATTCGCAACGTCGCAGTGACCGCCCGTTATCAGAAGACCGAGCGGCTGCTCGAGAACACCCTGCCGGTGCAATTCCCCGCGCCGGCCGCGACGTTTTTCCCGATCACGGTGTTCCGTCTCAACATCCTGTCGGAAACCACGCAGCAGGTGACGACGCCCGGGCTCGACGTGCAAGCGGTCTTCGTTCCCGCGCACAATCACCTGCTCACGGCGGGCGTGTCGTCGTATCGCGATCAAAGCCGCGACCAGCGGACCACGTCGACGACGACGTCGATGATTGGAAATGTGGCGCGCGGCTCCCGCGGTCCGGCGGCGACGGTGTTCCCGGCGCCGGTCGTCCTCGGTCCAGCGGCGGTCGCGCATCCGGTTCGCGTGCCGAACGCCGCGCTCACCGATATCGGCATCTACGCGCAGGACGAATGGCGCGTCCGGCCGAACGTCTCGATCTCCGCCGGCCTCCGCGGCGACTTCTACGTCGTCTCCAACGACGCCACCGCCGGGTACGATGTCGCGTCGATCGTCGCCGGCGCGAAACCCGCGGTCAGCGCCTCGGACTTCCCGGACGTGAACGGCGCGTCGTACACGCGCCGCTCGCTCACGGGCGACATCGGCATCATCGCGAACACGGGCGGGAAGGTCAGCCCGTTCTTCCGGTACGGGCGCAGCTTCCGGCATCCGAATCTCGAAGAGCTCTTCTTCGCGGGCCCGGCCACGGCCGGCAGCATCGTGCCGAACATCAACGTGAAGCCGGAGACCGGCAACAACTTTGATGCGGGCGTGAAGTTCGCGGTCGGCCGGTTCACTGGCGGCGCGTACGGCTTCGTGAATCAGTACCACAACTTCATCGCGCAGGATCTGCCGGTCGCGTCGAACAGGTCCGGGCAGATCGCGCAGACCCGCAACGTCGGCGACGTGCGCATCGGCGGCGTCGAGCTGAACGCGACGGCGCCGTTGGTCACGCGCGCCGGCGTGCTGACGGTCAGCGGCTCGAGCGCCTATCTGCGCGGCACGGTGCTGAACGGAACGAATGCGATCACGAATAAGTCGTTCGCCGGAACGCCGGCCGACGACATCACGCCGTTCAAGTTCGTCGGGTCCGCGCGGCTGACCGACACCCGCAACCGCTGGTGGATCGAGTACGGCGCGCGCACACAGACGAAAGTGAATCGCGTCGCCAACACGCTCCTGGAATCGCCGTTCCTCATCGCGCAGGATCTGCTCTCGCTCGACGGCTTCACGATCCAGCGCATCGGCGCCGGCCTCACGCTCAGCCAGGGCCCGCGCCGCGCGCGTGTGACGTTTGCTGTGGAAAACCTCGCGAACAAATATTTCCGCGAGCAATTCCAATTCGCGCCGGCTCGCGGACGTTCCGCGACGATCGGGATGTCAGTCGGAGTTTTCTAAGACTTGCGCACGACCCAGGTGGTCATTGATCTTGAGTCATGCACAAGAGTTGTCTTGATTGGATCGAGCAGTTGGCCGCCCAGCACGGCGGTCAGCTGCTCGAGTTGGTCTGGAGTAACAAGGTAGGAATACGGCCCGTCGACTGGTGTTCCGACACTGGAGGCAAGCCGGGCCCAGAGCATCCCGCCCGGCCTGAGCACCCGCCACATCTCGTTGACCATCGCGTTAAAGTGCGCAGCGTCGCGGGCGAAGTGCAGGACGGCGCTCGACAGCACAACATCGAAGACGGCATCATGAAACGAGAGGCTGTCCACCGCCTCGACCCGGAAGTTATCAGCCGGGAGGTCCGTCCCGAGTTCGCCGCCAAGCTCCCGTGCCCCGGACACGGCCACGGGATTGGTATCAACCGCGCTCACGCGACAACCCATCCGCATCAAATACAATATGTTGCGGCCTGACCCACAACCTGCGTCGAGCACCCGGTCCGTCGGTTGGATCCGGCCTTTGAGCAGCTGGTCGAAAAGGTAGATGTCGATTTGACCAAACTTTTGCGCGAGAGAGCCGTCGGAAACAGACATATGAAGTTCGTACATATTTTACTGCTCGCTTCGCTCGTCGCCGTCCCCGGCTGCGACAGCGGCACCAACGAGCCCATCGTCACCTCCATCGTCGAGACTTTTGCCAGCCGTCTTCAGGAAAAGGGCTCGGCCTGGCGGTCCGTCAACGTCACGAAGGCCGGCGAGGTCACGATGCAGCTGGTCAGCGTGACGCAGGTCGATGCCAAGCTGAACCTTGGCATCGGCACGATCTCGGGAACGCAGTGCGTGCTCGCTGCGAGCGTCGACACGGTCGCTAACGCGTCCGCGGTCGCGCCGCAGCTTGTGCGAACGGTCTCGACGGGCACGTATTGCGTGCGGATCGCTGACACCGGCAACCTGAAGCAGCTCGTCGACTTCACGATAAGGATCGAGCGCCCGTTCTAAGCCCGTTCCGGAGTATCTACTTCGGAACGCCCGCCCATTTATCGGTACGCTAGGCTAGCGGCGAGGTGCTTCACATGCTGTCTCGACGCCAACTCATCATCGGAACTCCCGCGGCCGTCATCACGACCGTCGCCGCTGCGAGAGCCGCAGCAAGCGTAATCAACGAACCGCTCCAGGCAACACAAGCGCCCTCTTCGTCCGGGCCCTTCACATTGCCGCCGCTGGGCTACGCCGCCGACGCGCTCGAACCGCATATCGACGCGCAGACGATGACGATTCATCACGACCGGCATCATCAGACGTACGTCACCAATCTCAACAACGCCGTGGCGGGCTCACCGGAGCTGCGTTCGCGCCCGATTGAGGATCTCGTCAAGAATCTCAGCACGCTGCCGGAAACCGTGCGCACGGCGGTGCGCAACAACGGCGGCGGACATCTCAATCACACGATGTTCTGGACGAGTCTGAAGAAGGGCGGCAGCGCGCCGCCGTCGGCCGAACTGGGCCGCGCGATCACCGGCGACTTCAGCACCTTCGATTCAATGAAGACGCAGCTCGCCGCCGCGGCGATGTCCGTCTTCGGCAGCGGCTGGGCGTGGCTCAGCGTCGAACCCGGCGGCAAGCTCGTTATCGAGGGGACGCCGAATCAAGACAACCCGATCACCAAAGGCAATCGGCCTCTCGTCGGGATCGACGTGTGGGAACACGCCTACTACTTGAAATACCAGAACCGCCGCCGTGACTACGTCGACGCGATCTTCAACGTGATCGACTGGGACGTGGTGCAGCAGCGATTTCTGAAAAAGTAGGCGCGCTAGAACCTGAACGACAGACCGAGCGACAGCACCGGGTAGAACCGCAGGACCTTGACGTCATTGTTCAAATTGATTTCCGCGTCGCGGACGTCTTTTTGAATCGTCGCGTCCGTTGCGATGTCGCGGCAGTTCTGTCCGTTCGACTGGCAGGCCGTACCGGTGAACGAGAGTTTTGCGACCGGAGCGCCCGCGAAGATCACGCCAATTTCGAACGGCACCGTCACGCGTCGCTTGCCCGCGATGTTGCCGAAACCAAGCGTCAGGCCCGGCCGGGCGTTCTTGAATGACACTTCGCCGGCGGCTTTGATCGGGTTTGACGATGAGCTCTGGTACTCGGTGTCGTCGATGTCGATTTTCTTGCCTGCGGGAATCGTCGACGCCAGCGACACCTTGTTGCCGTTCGACACGATCAGAATCGGGCTGAGGCGGAAACCGCCGCCGAACGGATACCAATCAACCGACGCCACGGCCGAGCGGAGCTTCAGATTGCCGTTGTAGACGATGTTGTTGTCGGTGTCGTCGAAATCGCGCGAGAGCGAGAGGAAGTTGAAGGTCCCGCGAATATTGACCTTCGAATGCACACGCACGGCGGCATCGAAGCCGATGCCGAGAGTCGACGCCTTGACGGCGATGCCGACCGCCGGTTTGTTTGAAGCGCCGGCGCCCGATTGGGCAGCGGCCAGTGATGGAAGACAAGCCAGAGCACAAAGAGCTGTGAAAAATCGGGCAGATTTTTTCATAGGTGGCGAAGTCTACCTTATCGCTGCGAGTTCTCTCTCGATCACCGCGAGATCCCGTTTTGCTTCCGCGAGCGTGACAACCTGCGCGGCCGACGGGCCGCGAAGCGTGCCCGTGCTCGCCCCGGAGATACTGAACGCGCCCAGCAGGCCGCCGATTCGGGTCCGCACCGACGGCACCTGGCCTGCCGCAGCACCACCGCCGCCGCGACCGCCACGCCCGCCGCCGGCCGCCGCGCCGATTCGTGCGTCGAGGCTCTGCAGCGCCTGTACTTTTGCCGCATCGCCGGCCGCCGCCGTGAGTCTCGCCGCGATGTCCTTGACGAGCTGATCGGCCTTCGCCTGAAGATCGGCAACGTCGATCACCATCTGCTCGCGGGCCTTGTGCGCTGCGAGCGGCACGGTCGACGCCGGATCCGCCCGCACTTCAAACGTCTTCGAGCCCGCCGAAACGCCGTCAACTTCCATCCTCACTTTGAAGGTGCCGGGCGCCACGAGCGGCCCGCGCTGGCCGATGTCGTGCGACGGAATCGGGAGTTGGACGACGCCGGCCCGAGCGGGACCACCACCGCCCTCGTCCATTCCGCCCGCGCCACCACCGCCGCCGGCGCCGCGGCCACCGCCGGCCGGCGCTGCGAACCGGAGATCCCAGTTGGTGCGCAGCAGCTGTCCCGGGTTGCCCGAACCGTTGATCTCGCGAACCGTCCGGCCCGCCGCGTTGGTGACGATGAATCTCACCTTGTCGGCCTTCGCCGCGAGCGAGTACGTGAAGGTCGCGCCCTCAGCCGGATTCTCACCGGTATGGAAGTACTGCCCCATGTTCGAGAAGTCTTCCCAATAGAGCATCAGCGTCGCGCGCGGCACATTGAAGAGGTGCGCGCGTTCGGCGGCAACAGCCGGCGTCCAGTCCGCAATCGGCGTCGCGTCATCCAATATCCATACGCCGCGGCCATGAGTACCAAGCACGAGGTCTTTCGTTCGCGGGTGCACGACGATGTCGTCGTAGCGGGTTGTCGGGAGATTGCCTGTCAGGCGAACCCAGCGATCGCCGCTGTCGTGCGACACGAACATCGCGCGTTCCGTCCCGGCGAAGAGCACGTTCGGTTTGCCCGGGAATTCCGCGAGCCCGCGAATCGACGCGTCGTCTGAGGGAAATCCCGCGACGACAGGCGTGAAGGTCTTTCCGGAATCGGTCGTGCGGAAGAGGTAGGCCTTGAAGTCGCCGTCGCGGTGCGCGTCGACGGAAACGAACGCGGTGCCTCTCGATGCGCCGGAGGCAACGATGTCGCCGATAAACGCCCCGTCCTTCGCGCCGGCTTTCACAAGATTCGCTGTGACGTCGGTCCATGTCGCCCCGCCGTCGGCCGTCACCTGCACATTGCCGTCGTCAGTGCCGGCCCAGAGAATTTTCGGATCGAGCGGCGACTCCGCGATGTATGAGATCTCGCTGATCGCGTCGCCGTCGTTTCTGGAAATGCGGACGTCAGAGTTGGCGACGCCCATCAGCTTGAGCGGATTGCGGTCGATCGATCGCGTGAGATCTTTCGACGAGGTCCACGTCGCGCCGTAGTCCTTCGACGTGAACAGCTTGTTGCCGCCGAGATAGACCGTGCCTGGCGTGTGCCTGGATGCGATGACGGGCGCGTCCCAGTCGAATCGGTACTGCTCGCCGGCCGGCGGCCGCGGCGTGATGTTGAGCGTGTCGCCGGTGACCGGGTCGACGAGCGACAGATTTCCTCCGGAAGAAGACGAGTAGACCTTGCGGGCGTCGGCGATATCGACGGCTTTGCCGGTGCCGTCGCTGAATCCGATCTGGCGCCAGTCGGAATTCACGATGCCGAGCCAGTGGCGCGTGGCGCTCGGGCCCATCCACGAGTGGTTGTCCTGCAGGCCGATGTACACGTTGTACGGATCGCGGTTGTCGACAGCGATGCGGTAGATCTGCGACACCGGGATGTTCCCGTGGCGAATGTAGTTCTTGCCCTTGTCGAAGCTTTCGTGGAGGCCGCCGTCGCCCGCGACGTAGATGTGGTTCGAGTTCGACGGATCCACGCGCAGCACGTGGTGATCGGTTTTCAATCCCAGGTCGTAGGTCGGCGATGTTGGTTCTTCAACGAAGGTGGCGCCGCCGTCTTCTGAGTGCACGATCGACACACCGGGCAGCCACACGGTCTTATCGTTGTTCGGATCGATCGTGGGCTTGCTGTAGTACATCGGGCGGGGGTTTGTGCGCGACATCAGCTTCCACGTCGCGCCGGCGTCTTCAGTGCGGTACGTGCCGCCGGCGGCCGGGTGTTCGATCGTCGCGATCAGTACGTCCGGCTTGGACTTGGCGATCGCGAGGCCGATGCGGCCCTTGTCGCCGGTCGGAATGCCGGTTTCCAACTTCTTCCATGTCACGCCAGCGTCGGTGGATTTATGGATCGCGCTGCCGGGTCCGCCGCCGTTGAAACCCCACGCGGAGCGCAGGCGCTGGTACGTCGCGGCGTAGAGGACGTTCGCGTCGCGCGGGTCCATCACGAGGTCCGTCGCGCCCGTGTACTCGTCTATATATAAGGTCTTCTGCCAGGTCGTACCGGCGTCGGTGGTTTTGAACACACCGCGCTCCTGATTCCCTGCCCAGAGATTTCCGACAGCTGCGACGTACGCCGTGTTCGCGTTCGTCGGATCGGTCACGACGCGGCCGATCGAACGCGTGTCGCGAAGACCGAGGAACGTCCAGGTGTTGCCGCCGTTGGTCGAGCGGTACACGCCGCCGCCCCATGACGAGCTTTGGCGATTATTCTGCTCGCCCGTGCCCGCCCAGATGATCTGGCTGTCGCCTTCGAAGACCGCGACGGCGCCGAACGTGTTGTCGGGCTGACCCGCGAACACATCCTTCCAGGTCACTCCTTTATTAGTGGATTTCCACAACCCGCCGCTCGCGGCCGCCGCGTAGAGCACGGCGGGATCTTTCGGATCGATCACGATGTCGTGCAGTCGCCCGCTCGTCACGCCGGGGCCGATGTCACGAAAGCGCAGGGCGTCGAAAGGGCCCTTCGGCGCCGTCGGCGCAGCTGTCTGGGTGCTGACGGGGACGAAGGCCACCAGGCTGAGAACGAACGCCAAGGTGGCGGCTACTAGCAGCTGTCGGATCGCGCGCATTGGGCATTCTGGCTCAGGAAGTCATCTTCAGACGAACGCTCGGTTGAGTTTGGGCCGCGGGGCTCGTATTCTGGCGGCGGTTTCTCGGCAAGTGAAGTTCGCAGTTTCGTGAGGGAGGGCGCAATGTCACAAGGGACGCATATTCACCATTCAATCAACTACATCGAGTTCAATGTCACCGACATGGCGAAGGCCAAGCGCTTCTACGAAACGGCGTTTGGCTGGCGGTTCACCGACTACGGCCCTGGATACGCCGGAATCCAGAAGCACGATGGCGAGGCCGGCGGACTTCGGCTGATGCCAACTGTCGCGCAAGGCGGCCCGCTTGTGATCCTGTATTCCAATGATCTCGACGCGAGCTTCGCACGAGTCCGGGACGCCGGCGCGCGAATTACGAATGACCCATTCGAGTTCCCTGGCGGGCGACGATTCCAGTTCGAGGATCCCAGCGGCAACGAGCTCGCGGTCTGGTCGGAGAAGTGAGTCTGAATCCTCTTCGCCGAGCTCCGAAACCCGACGGACGGGGGCTGTTTACATGACCCCGGTTATTCGGCTCGGCGTGCCGGCGGACGCTGTCGCGCTCGCCGAGCTCGCGGCGCGCACCTTCTCCGACACGTTTGCCGCCGACAATCGCCCCGAGGACATGGCGGCTCATGAGATTGAAGCGTACGGGCCTCTCATCCAGGGTCGCGAGCTCAGAGATCCGCGCATCACCACGCTGATTGCCGAAATCGGCACCGAGCTGGCGGGCTACGCGCAAATCCGGCATCATCCGGCGCCGGACTGCGTGAAAGGCGACAAGCCGATCGAACTCTGGCGGTTCTACATCACCGCTGACTGGCACGGCCGCGGCGTCGCTGCGGCGCTCATGGCCGCCGTTGACAGCGAGGCGCGGCGCGCAGGCGGACGCACACTGTGGCTCGGTGTCTGGGAACGGAACGACCGCGCGAAAGCGTTTTACACAAAATCCGGCTTCATCGATGTCGGCACGCAGCAGTTCATCGTTGGCTCGGATGTTCAGACCGAACGGGTCATGGTGCGGCCCATCATGATCAACGGGAGCAACGGGAGCAGCGTGCGATGACAACGACGATGCGAGATCGCGCATGATTCAGTTCAACGACGGCGCCGGGTACGAACGCTACATGGGCCAATGGAGCCAGCTCGCGGGCCGCGCGTTCCTCGCCTGGCTCGCTCCTCCGCCGCGGTGGCGATGGCTCGATGTCGGATGCGGTAACGGCGCGTTCACCGAGATGATCGTCGACACGGCTTCGCCGGCCTCTGTTCATGGCATCGATCCGTCCGAAGCGCAGCTCGCGTTCGCCCGGTCAAGGCCCCGAACGCGCTCCGTGGTCTACCGCCAAGGCTCGGCAACTGCGCTGAACTTCAACAGCGACGACTTCGACGCCGCCGTCATGCCCCTCGTTATCGTCTTTGTTCCGGATCCGGCGAAAGCGATCGGCGAAATGCGGCGCGTGGTCCGAACCGGCGGCTGTGTCGCGGCTTACATGTGGGATCAAGATGGGTTTCCGTACCACGCCCTGATGGCTGAAATGCGCACCCTCGGCGCGGATGTTCCAGTGCCGCCGAGTCCAGATGCCGCGCGCCTGGACGCCATGCGCGATCTCTGGACGGCCGCCGGTCTCATTGAAGTGAGCGGCCTTGAAGCAACCGTCGAACGGACGTTCGCCGATTTCGACGACTATTTGACGACGATCCGGCTGAGCCCGAGTGTGGGCCGCTCGTTAGCCGCGATGAGCACAAGCGACTTCGCGCGGCTCGAAGCGCGCCTGCGAGAACGCTTGCCCGCCGATGCACATGGACGCATCACCTACAGCGCGCGCGGCAATTTCATGCGAGGCAAGGTCGCATGATCAAGCTGCCGAAGTTTCTCGGCGGCAACGTGCCGCTCAACGTACTCGCCAAGAACGTCGACGAATACATTCGATCCAGGAGCTAGACATACGCAACAGAGCGCCAACTGAACTACGATCTGCCAATGAAGCTCTTTCTCGCCGTGTTCGTTCTGCTTATGGGATCGGCCCTCAATGCTCAGCAGCCATCGTCTGCGGCCTCGTCCACCAGCGACATCGATCGCGACGTATGGAATGTCATCGTCGAAACGGTGGCTCAGGACGACATCGTCCGTATGGGCAGCACCTACGGTCCGAACGCCGTGATAGTGAACCCCACCGGCACACAGCCGGTTGCCGCGGCGCTCGAACGATGGGGCCGCGACATGGTCACGAACAAGGCGAAAGGTACAAGAGCGACGGTGTCGTTCCGGTTCTCGCGGCGGCTCGACGGCGCTGCCTCCGCGTTCGAGACCGGCATCTTCAAATACACGACGATCGACAAGGCCGGCGTCAGCACGCCCGGCTACTATCCGTTCGAACAACTTCTCGTGAAAATCGACGGGCGCTGGCGAATCTTGATGGAGCGCCAGTTTCCGATGGTGACCGAAGCCGAGTGGGCGAAGCTTCCGCCATGGCCTTCGGCCACTGACATTTCCTCCGTATACGTCGCGCACATGTGCCAGCACTTGAGACAAGTGGGAGCTTGAGCAATGAGCGCGATACTGGAGAAAGCCTACGGCTACCAGGACGACAAGATGAGCCTCCCGGTCACAGACCTGGACGCGGCAATTCCGTTCTATGAAACGGTTCTGGGCTTCCGCGTCGTCTCGCGGACGCAGACGCCGCATCCGGGCGCGGTTCTTTCGCGCGACCAGGTGCAGATCGGACTGGCCGAGAATGGCCGCGACGCTTCACAAGACGGCTGCGCGTTCCACGTGACGAACCTCGACGCGCTGATGGCCGAAATGACTGCTGGTGGACTCGACAAAAAGCCATCCGAGATCGGCATCGAAAAGATGGACGGCGTGCCGTGGCGCGTATTTTATCTCGTCGCGCCCGACGGGCTCTGCTACTGGTTCGGCGAACAGCAGAAATAGGAACTACTTGCCGCTCGGCAGCGGCACGTGCACCGGGTACGCCTTCTCACCCGCGAGAATCTTGAGCGGCAGCCGATTCTCTTTCAGCGGAATCGGGCACGTCGTGTACGGGTTGAACGCGCACGGCGGGTTGTAAGCTTCGTTGAAATCCAGCACTGCCGTGCCGTCTGGCAGCAGGTTCGCGTAAAGAAAACGCGCGGCTTCATACGTCTCCTGCCCGCTCGACGCATCCTTGAACACGATGTAGAAACGATTCGGCCGCGTGGTGAACGGGCGAATCCGCAGTGTTTGCCCCAGCAGCGTGAACTCGACGACGCCTTCGGTCTTGTAGGAATCGATGTCGCCAAAGGTGTTGAGTACTTGAAGTGACCGCGGCTCCGCGTCCTTGATGAAGCGGCCGACAACGCGGTACTGCTGATCGATCGGAAACCATGTGAAGCCGAGGAAGCCCGTCGCAAGCGGACCTTTCGGATCTCGAACGCGAAGCTGCCGATTCTGACCGCTGACGTGCACCACCATCCGCACGTCACCGACCGACAACTGATCCGCGCCGGGCCCGCCGTCGTCTTGGAGATCCATCGGCCCGGCAATTGGCTTGCCGTTGACCTGAATCAGCGGGAGCGCGGAACGGTCGGGTTCGAATCGCACGACCGTGCCATTCAAGATGAACGCGCCGAGCGATGCCGGCACGGGAGGCCCCAGCGTGATGTCGCGACCCGGCCCGCTGCCGGCCGTTGTGCGGCCGGGCTTGAGTGGATGGAGGCCGGCGATGCTGACCCAATCGCGCCGATAGTCGACTTCGTGCTTGTCGCGCCACGCCTGCACGGCCTTGACGTGCGCCGCAGAGTCTTCAGGAGTCATTGCCGGCGGCGCAGGTTTGCCGCACGCGGCCGTTATCGCAACGACAAGAAGGAAGACCGCGCTGGCTCGATTCATGCCCGCACGTTACTACGTACTAGGACCGCTGTGGAATGGTCCGGGCGCGAATGCGCCACAACCAGTAGAACATCGCCGCGAAAGGCATGAGCAGCATGGCCATGCGTACAGGGAGGATGTTGATGACGTCCGGCAGAATGACCGCAACGCGCGCGCGGATCGAGAAGAACGACCCGGCCGCGATGAACAGCGCGAAGCACATCCGCCAGAGGTAACGCGCCAGCCGCTTCCGGCCGTGAAGCGGCCCCGTGCGGAGCACGCGCAGATCGCCGAACGCCGACAGCGACAGGACGATTCCAAGGAAGAACAGCATGAAAAACGGCGCGCCATTGAGCATGCCGCGCGGCTGCTGGAATGCGATGACGCCGCCGATCATCGTGCGAACGGCCAGCACAATCGCCCGCATCATCGCGCCGATGGTCAGCCATTTCAGCTTTGTTGACGGTGGACGCACCGCCGTGAGCGCCGTGATCGTGAAATACACCGTCATCAAGCCCGATGCGGCGGTGCAGCGGACCGCCTTTTCGCACCGCAAGGGCGACTGAACCAAGAACAATGGCCAGTCCGCCGGCCGCGATGTGAATGGGAAGCAGGAACGGCACGGTGGGTCCCAGGGATCGACGACGGCGAGCGCGGCTTTGTTCGGAAACGACCGCGGGCCGACATACGATGAGAGCATGAAGCGTTGGCAGTTGCTCGTCGTGTTCGCGGCGTTTGCCTGGTCCGCCGGATGCGGTTCACCGAAAAGTTCCGGCGGGATGCACGGCGCGATCGCGACCGACAAAGGCACGATCGAAATCGAGTTTCTCGAGGCCGATGCGCCGAAAGCCGTCGAAAACTTCCGGTTGCTTGCCGAAAATGGTTATTACAACGGCCTCACTTTTCACCGCGTTGTCCGCGGCTTCATGCTCCAGGGCGGCGATCCGGCCGGCGACGGGACCGGCGGCGAAAGCGCGTGGGGCGGCGTCTTTGACGATGAAATCAATTCGCAGTCGGCGCTCTATCGAGGCGGGTACACGCGCGGGCTTGTCGCGATGGCGAATCGCGGCGCCAACACGAACGGCAGCCAGTTCTTCGTGATGCATCAGGACTATCCGCTTCCGCCGAACTACGTGATCTTCGCAAAAGTCATCGGCGGCCTCGATGTCGTCGATGCGCTCGCGGCCGTGCCGACGACGATGGGAATGGACGGCGGGATGAGCCAGCCGTTGACGCCGCCGAAAATCAAGAGCGTCACAATCAAGCCGTAACTCATGATCAAACTCATCGCACTGCTGGCTATTGGATTCGTCGCCGCGCCGACGCGCGCCGAGATTATCGCCGCGTCGCGAGACATCATCCAGAAAGCGCACTACTGCACGTTCATCACAATCGGCCCGAACGGCCAGCCGCAGGCGCGCGTGGTCGATCCGCTTGCGCCCGACGCGGACTTCACAATCTGGTTCGCGACGAATCCGCTGACGCGCAAGGTCGGCGAGATCCGCAAGAACCCGAAAGCGACAATGAGCTGCTTCGATTCGGCGACGTCAAGCTACGTGACGATTCTGGGCACGGCGTCGATCGTCACCGACCCGGCGCTGAAGCGCGCGCGCTGGAAATCAGACTGGGACGCCATTTATCCACTGGGCTCGGCCGCCGCTGACGTCGTCATGATCCGCCTGACGCCGGCGCGCCTCGAGATCTCGAGCGAATCCCGCGGGATGACCGGCGACCCCAGAACGTGGCTGCCCCTGTCCATCGGGTTCCCGGGCAAATAACGATTTGTTTGTCCAGCGCGTGGGTTTGATACCGCTGAGGCGTCTATCAAGGCATGAGCGAGACAGAGATCCCGGAGGTGTACCGGCGGACCATCGGCCCGCTCTATGCCTACGTGTCTCGCCGCTGTGCGGGCGAACGCGCGCTCGCCGAAGATGTCGTCCAGGAAACCTGGCTGCGCGCGGTGGACGCCTGGCGCAGGCAGGGCGTGCCTGATGCGCCGTCGGCGTGGCTGGCGACGGTCGCTCATAACCTTCTCGTCTCGCACTTCCGCCGTCGCAAGCCCGTCGCGCTCGACGCCATTCCTTCCGAAGCGGCGTTGGCAGTGGTCGACGACGGGTTCAGTACCGATTCCGCCGATATCGCAAAGCTGATCCAGTGAGGCCTCACGCAGCTCCCGCAGCGCGAAGCCGGGATGCTCGAAGCTTTCTACTTCGACGAACGGCCGACCGCCTTGATTGCCAGAGATCTGCGGCTTTCCGACCGGGCGGTCGAAGGCCGCCTGCGCCGCGCGCGGCTCAAGCTGCGGCGCGTCATTGAACGCACACTCCCACAACAAGGAGCAAGACGATGAACACGACAACCCATAAACCCACTCCGGAGTTCGAGCGCTTTCTCGAATGGCAAGTTACGACCGCTGTGCAGAGACAGGCTCGATTCGCGGAGCCGGCGCGGCCCGCGTACGCAAAATACTTCGGCGTCGCGGCCCTGGTCGTCGTCTCGATTCTTGTCGGCGCCGGCGGCGTGACAGCCGCGGGTCGGATCCAGGCCAACGAGCAGATGAAGCTGCTGCTCGCGCAGCAAGCCAGCGAAGTGCTTGTGGCTCAGATGCAAGTGGATGTCGCGAAAAAGACTGCCGAGCTTTTGAAAAGCCAGGCGGAAGTCGGCGTCGCCACGCTCGGAGCAGCCGCCGACGCCGCACTCAACTTACAGCGGGCCGAGCTCATGCTCAAACGGGCGGCGCTGGGCACTGAAGAGATCGGCGCATCGGGCCGGGCCGTCCAGGACGATCTGTCATCGCCGCTCGTTGGCAAGCGTGACTTTGTCACCGAACGCCTTTTGATCGATACGCAGGCTTCGGGCCTGCTGGTCCGCGCCGCGGCCGATAAGCTCAAGCGGGTGAAGACACGCTTTGAAGTCGGTGTGGCGACGGAGGTGGAATTGGCTGCCGCCCAGAGCGAGATGACACGCGCCGGCTGGAATGCACGCAACCTGGCCGTGCTTTCTGAGATGCGGCGGCAGTTTGTGTTGGGCAAGATCAAGGCCGCCGACATGAAACACCAGCGGATCCTCGCCACGACCTATTCCGAGTTGGGCATCGCCGAAGCCGATCTCGAAGCCGCCAAGGCGCGGTACGTCTTGCTTGAGCGGAAGGCCGCGATCGGCACGAGCGGCGAAGTAGACCTGTTAAAAGCGCGGATCGAAATGCTCACGAAACAGCAGGAAATTGCGCAGCTGAAAACGCGGATCAAGGCGCTGGAAGGACGAGAACAGGGGAAGTAACCTAGGGGCTCATGGCCCCGGTAATCCCGAGTCCCAAATCAATCAGGAGCTTTCGTGACGCGGCGGCGTTCGAAGCGTGGCTCTCGAAGAACCACGACAGCGAGACCGAGCTGTGGCTCAAGGTTCACAAGAAAGATTCCGGCTTGCCGTCGGTGAATTGCGGGCAGGCGCTCGAAGTCGCGCTGTGTTGGGGATGGATCGACGGCCTCAGGAAATCGCTCGACGAGAAGTCATTTCTTCAACGCTACTCGCCGCGGCAGAAGAAAAGCATCTGGAGCCAGATCAATCGGGATCATGTGGCCCGGCTCGTCGGAGCCAGCCGCATGACACCCGCCGGGCAACGCCAGGTCGACGCCGCGAAAGCCGACGGCCGGTGGGACGCGGCGTACGCGCCCATTCGCAGCGCAAGCTCAGCGTCGCTCCCAACCGACCTCCGCAAGGCGATCCTGGCTGACCCGCGCGCTGTAAAAACATTCAGGACACTCGGCCGCATGAACCACTTCGCGCTCGCATTCCGGACCAACAACATGAAGACACCGGCCGGCCGGGCGAAGAAGATCGCCGCGCTCGTCGAGATGCTCGCCCGCGGCGAGACGATCGTGCCGGAGAAGCGCAAACGCGGCTAGAATTCACCCGTCAGTTCAATCAGGAGACCGTCATGAAAACCCGACTCGCCGCAGTGCTCGCCGTTGTCCTCCTTTCTGCCGGGGCCGCCGGGAGCGCCGTATCCGCCCAGGCACCCACCCGCCGCTACATCGATCCGAAATTGCCGACCGCCGCCGGCGCGCCATTCAGCGGCGCCGTCATGGTGAACGGAACGCTCTATCTCTCCGGGCAGCTTGGCGCAGGCGCCAACAACAAGCCGGAAACGGCGGAGCTCGAAGCCACGGCCGTGCTCAACAACGTGAAGAACCTGCTCGCCAAGGCGGACATGACGATGGATGACCTGGTGTCGGTGACGATCTTCGCGGCGAACACGGCCGACTACGCCGCGTTCAACACCGTCTATCGCACATATTTCACCAAGGAATTTCCGGCGCGCGCCTTCATCGGCGGCGGCCCGCTTCTCTTCGGCGCGAGATTCGAAGTGCAGGCGATCGCGGCGAAGCGGTAAGCCGATTCGTGGATTTTCAACTGTCGCAGGCGCGTCCGGTGCTCCAGAGAACGCCGGCCGTCCTGCGGTCGTTATTGCAAGGCCTCCCCGCCGAATGGACCAGCCGCAACGAAGGCCCAGGCACCTGGAGCCCCTTCGACGTCATTGGCCATCTGATTCACGGCGAACGCACGGACTGGATGCCGAGGGCCGAGCACATCCTGCAGCACGGCGACTCCGTGGCGTTTCCGCCGTTTGACCGCGAGGCGATGTTTGCGGCATCGCGGGAGCGCACGATTTCTGAATTGCTCGACGAGTTCGAGATACTGCGCGCGCAAAGTCTTCAGCGGCTGGATTCGTTGCGGTTCACGAACGACGACCTGGCCCGCCGCGGACGCCATCCTGAGTTCGGCGCGGTGACGATGGGCCAGCTACTTTCGACGTGGGTCGCGCACGACCTCACCCACATCAATCAGATTGTCCGGGTCATGGCCAAACAGTACGAAGCCGCCGTTGGGCCGTGGCGCGCGTATCTGTCGGTCCTTCGATGATCGCTTCTGCGAACGGCTTTGTTCTGACGCACATCAAGGCCATCGAAATGATCGGCGTCGTCATGCGGATTTTCAGCTTCAGTCTGGTCAGCTGGATGGGGCCCGGCAGCCCGTTCATGTTTGTGTGGGTATTCAACACTATTGACGCGGTCATGTTGACGTGGTGCGCGGTGCTCAGGAACGACAAGGCGTACACGCTGCTGAACGTGTTCTGGGTTCTGATCGGGATCGTCGGCATCCTGCGCGCGGGACAATTCATTCAATAAAAGCGGCACACAGTTGCCCACCGCGCTCGGCATCCCTCAGAGAGCTTGATCCCGCGTTTCCTTCGACAGCAATACGCCGATGAGTGTCAGAAGAGCCGCGCCCGTCACGTAGAGCCCGACAGCGGCCAGGCCGTACGATCGCGCCAGCGCGGTCGCGGCGATCGGTGCGGTCGCGGCGCCGATCACGCCCGCGAGGCTGAACGCGAGCGAGCTTCCCGTGTATCGCACTGGCGCAGGGAACAGCTCGGACAGCGTCGTTCCGAGTGGCCCGAAGGCAAGCCCGATGAGGCCCAGACCGGCGATCATCATCGCGGTCGCGCCGGCCGTGCCTGACGTCAGCAGCGGCGGCAGTGCGAATCCGAAGGCGGCGATCGCCACGTTGACCCACAGCGCGGTTCGCCGCCGGCGCGTCTCTGAGAGCAGCGCCGAGATTGGAATGATCAGACACGAGAAGAGCGTGCCGACGATTTGAATGATCAGGAAACGCTCTCGTGTAAAACCCAGCTCCGATGTGCCCCACGACATCGCGAAGATCGTGACGAGGTTGAACAACACGAACGACGAGAGCGGCATCAGTGTGCCGATCACCAGCGGTCGCAGATGATCGCGAAACACATTCAAGACTGGGGCGGTCACCCGCTGGCGTCGCTCGACAACGGCCTTGAAGACCGGCGTCTCGGCAATCGTGAGACGCACGTAGAGACCGAGGATGACCAACACGGCGCTCGCCACGAACGGAATCCGCCAGCCGAACGCGAAGAACTGCTCGTTGGTCAGCCAGCGTGACAGCGCGAGGAACGACGCCGCCGACAACACGAATCCGATCGGCGTGCCGAGCTGCGGGAACATGCCGTACCACGCGCGTTTTCCGGGCGGCGCGTTCTCAACGGCAAGAAGCACCGCGCCTCCCCACTCGCCGCCGAGACCGAAGCCCTGGCCGAAGCGGCACAGAGCGAGAACGAGCGGCGCCGCGATGCCGATTGAACTGTATGCAGGCAGGACGCCGATGAGCACAGTCGAGATACCCATCGTCAGTAACGACGCCACGAGCGTCGCCTTCCGGCCGACACGGTCGCCGAAATGACCGAAGAACGCCGCCCCGAGCGGCCGCGCGAGAAACGCGACACCGAACGTCGCCAGCGACGCAAACGTCGCCGCCGCCGGGTCCGAGTGGGGAAAGAACAGCGTGGGAAACACCAGCACGGCCGCCATCCCGTAAATATAGAAATCAAAACACTCGATCGTCGTGCCGATCAGGCTCGCGAAGAGGATCTGGCGCGGACTGTTAGCCACGGCGAGTATTGTGCCCTACAGATTCGGCGCGAGCCAGCGCTCAGCCTGTTCGATCGGGATATTTTTCCGGCGCGCGTAGTCTTCCAACTGGTCGCGGCCGATCCGGCGCACGTCGAAGTATTTTGCGTCCGGGTGGCTGAAGTAGATGCCGCTCACCGAAGCGGCCGGCATCATTGCGAAGTTCTCGGTCAGCGTGATCCCGATCTGCGGAGCGCCGAGCAGCTCGAACAGCGCCGGCTTTTCACTGTGGTCCGGGCAGGCCGGGTAGCCGAACGCCGGCCGGATACCCCGATACTTCTCGTCGATCAGCTCGTCGGGGCTCAGCGTTTCGTTCTTGCTGTAGCCCCAATCCTCGCGCACCTGTTTGTGCAGGAACTCCGCGAACGCCTCGGCGAAACGGTCGGCGAGCGCTTTCGTGATGATCGCGTTGTAGTCATCGTGCTTCGCCTCGAACTCTTTGACGAGCGCGTCGACACCGATGCCGGCGGTCACGGCGAACGCTCCGATGTAATCCGGCACGAGCGAGCCGACCGGCGCGATGAAGTCCGCGAGCGATCGATTCGGCTTCCGGTCGGCGATGGGCTCCTGCTGCCGCAGCATGTGGAAGCGCGTCAGCTCTTCCTTTCGCGCATCATCCTTGTAGACGATGATGTCGTCCCTGTCGGAGTTGGCGGGCCAGAAGCCGTACGCCGCTCGAGCCTGAAAGCGGCGTTCCTTGATGATGCGTTTGAGCAGTTCCTGCGCGTTCTCGTAAAGCTCGCGTGCCGGCGCGCCGTAGGTCGGGTGGTCGAGGATTGCGGGGAACCGGCCTTTCAGCTCCCACGCCGAGAAAAAAAACGTCCAGTCGATGAACGGCACGAGCTCCTCGAGCCGTTGGTCGCTGATGATGCGCTTGCCAACGAACCACGGCGCCGGCACATGGAGCGAATCCCAGTCGGTGCGCAGGTGATTCGCCCGCGCTTCGGCAAGCGTGAGCAGCTTCTTCTCCCGACGGGCGCCGTACTGCGCGCGCAGCTGTTCCTGGTCGGCCTGTGTCTTCGCCACGAAGTCAGCGCGCAGCCGGTCAGTGAGCAGGCTCGACACCACGTCAACGGCGCGTGATGCATCGAGCACATGCACAGTCGCGCCTGAGTACTCCGGCGCGATCTTCACAGCCGTATGCTGCTTGCTCGTCGTGGCTCCGCCGATCAGGAGCGGCGTCTTGATGCCGCGGCGTTCCATTTCCCTGGCCACGAATGTCATCTCGTCGAGCGAGGGCGTGATCAGACCGCTGAGACCGATGACGTCGACCTTGTGTTCTTCGGCAGCCGTCAGGATCTTGTCGAGTGAGACCATGACGCCAAGATCGATGACTTCGTAGTTATTGCAGCCCAACACGACACCGACGATATTTTTGCCGATGTCATGAACATCGCCTTTCACCGTCGCCATGAGAATGCGGCCGGCCACGCGCGCCGCCTCACCGCTCTCTATTTTCTCGGCCGCCATGAACGGCTCCAGATACGCCACCGCGCGCTTCATCGCGCGCGCGCTCTTCACGACCTGCGGCAGGAACATCTTGCCGGCGCCGAACAGATCGCCGACCGTCTTCATGCCGTCCATCAGCGGTCCTTCGATCACGTGCAGGCCGCGGCCGAGCTTGACGCGCGCTTCCTCCGCGTCCTCCTCGATGAAATCGACAACACCGTGAACGAGCGCAAAGGCCAGCCGCGCCTCCACCGGCCTCTCTCGCCACGTCAGATCGAGCTCGCGCTTCTTGCCGGAACCTTTAACGTTGTCGGCGAACTGCACGAGACGTTCCGTCGCGTCCGGCCGGCGGTTGAAGAGCACGTCTTCGACGCGCGCGAGCAGGTCGGCCGGAATGTCTTCGTACACCGCCAGCTGGCCGGCGTTGACGATGCCCATATCGAGGCCGGCTTTGATCGCGTGAAAGAGAAACGCGGCGTGGATCGCTTCGCGGACGATGTCGTTGCCGCGGAAGGAGAACGAGAGGTTGCTGATCCCGCCGCTGATCTTGACGCCTGGGCACGCGGCCTTGATCTGCTTCGTCGCCTCGATGAAGTTGATCGCGTACTCGTTATGCTCCTCGAGACCCGTCGCGACGGCGAGGACGTTCGGGTCGAAGATGATGTCTGATGGGTCGTAGCCGGCCTTCTCGGTCAGCAACTTGTACGCGCGCGAACAGATCTCGACTTTGCGCGAGATGGTGTCGGCCTGTCCGGTTTCGTCGAAGGCCATGACGATGACGGCCGCGCCGTAGCGCTGAACGAGCTTGGCCTTATGAAGAAAATCCGCCTCGCCTTCCTTCAGCGAGATCGAGTTCACGACGCTCTTGCCCTGCACGCATTTGAGGCCGGCTTCAATGACCGTCCATTTCGAGCTGTCGATCATCACCGGCACGCGCGCGATTTCCGGCTCCGTCGCGATGAAATTCAAGAACGTCGTCATCGACGCCTCGGAGTCGAGCATCCCCTCGTCGAAGTTCACGTCGATCATGTTCGCGCCGCCGCGCACCTGCTCGAGGGCCACTTCGGTCGCCTCGGTCCAGTTGCCGTCCTGGATCAGGCGCATGAAACGCTTCGAGCCGGTGACGTTCGTGCGCTCGCCGATCATCTGGAAGTTGCTGTCGGGGAGAATTGAAAGGGGTTCCAGGCCCGACAGCCGGGTCGTGAAAACGACATCGGGTGTCGTTTCCGATGGGGACGGATCGGAATCGACACCCGATGTCGTTTTTCCCGATGTCGTTTTCACTCTCGGCCGCGCGTTCTTGGCCGCGGCCGCAATCGCCGCAATGTGGTCCGGCGTCGTGCCGCAGCAGCCGCCGAGAATGTTGGCGAAGCCGCTTTCGGCGAAATCGCGGAGCAGCTCGCCGGTTTCCGACGGCGTTTCGTCGTACTGGCCGAACGCGTTCGGCAGGCCGGCATTCGGATACGAGCTGACCCAGCACGTCGCGATGCGCGAGAGCTCTGCGAGATACGGCCGCATGTCGCGCGCGCCAAGCGCGCAGTTGATGCCGATCGACCACGGGCGCGCGTGCTCCATCGCGAGGTAGAACGCGTCAACCGTCTGGCCCGATAGCGTTCGGCCGCTCTTGTCGGTGATCGTAAACGAGATCATCAGCGGCAGTGCGACGCCCTTCTCGTCCTGGACTTCTTGAATGGCGACGATTGCGGCCTTCGTGTTCAGCGCATCGATGATCGTCTCGAGCAGCAGAACGTCCGACCCGCCGTCGATGAGGCCGCGGACCTGATCGACGTATGCGGCCTTCATTTCATCGAACGTAATGTTCCTGAATGCCGGATTGTTCACGTCGGGCGAGATCGACAATGTGCGGTTTGTCGGGCCCATCGAGCCGGCGACAATGCGCGGCTTTGACGGCCAGGCGGCCGTGACCTCGTCCGCGACACCGCGCGCGAGGCGGGCGGCTTCGAAGTTGAGCTCGTACGTCAGATGTTCGAGGTGGTAGTCGGACTGCGAGACGACGTTTGCGTTGAACGTGTTTGTCTCGAGAATGTCGGCGCCGGCGTCGAGATACTGCCTGTGGATGGAGGCGATGATCTGCGGCTGGGTCAGCGTGAGCAGATCGTTGTTGCCGCGCAGATCGCTCGTGTGCGCGGCGAACCGGGTGCCGCGGTAGTCGCTCTCGGTGAGCGAATGGCGCTGGATCATCGTGCCCATCGCGCCGTCGAGAATCAGAATGCGATCGGCGGCGAGGGCGTTGAGTCGTTCGAGCGGGATGCGGGCGTTCGGCATGAAGTCAGCGGCCTTTCATTGTGTTCGAGGCGCGTTTGGTGCCGGCGGCGATCAGCACGGCAAAGGGATCGCCGGTACGGCTCGCGCCGACGCGAACGATCGTGTCGGTGAAGCCGGTGCCGGCGATAAGTTTCTCAAGCGATCTGTCGTTGAAACCGAGCCAGCGATCGCCCAACGCGGACATCACCCAGGCTTCGCCGTGCTCGCGAAGATCGAGCAGGAGCACTCGGCCGCCCGGCCGCAGGATCCGGTGAGCCTCTTTGAGCGCCGCGCCGGGCTCATCCGCGTGGTGGAGCGCCTGCGACAGCAGCACGAGATCGATCGACGCGTCGTCGATCGGCGCTTTCTGCAGCTCGCCGCGTTTCCATGTGATGTTTTTCACGCCGCGGCGGCGCGCGAGCTCTTTGCCGCGCTTCAGGACGTCCGGCGATCGATCGATGGCGATGACGCGTTTGGCCCAGCGCGCGGCTTCGATCGTGAGGTAACCCTCGCCGCAGCCGAGGTCGGCGACGTCGAGCGGCGGCATCAGCAAACCGAGCGCGCGGGACCACGCGGCCCAGCTCCGGCCGGGGACGAGTTGTTTGTTTTCCTGTCCGTCGCCGCCGTGATCGCGGAACTCCTCGCGCCGGACCCGCCGTACTTCCGCCAGCCGCACATCGTCGGCCTTCGTGACAGCGGTGGCCGCGTCGAACCGCGACGTGAGCCAGGCCCAGAGCCCGGCGTGCGGGCCGGCGGCGTCGAGCAGAGCTTCGTCGAGGCGATACCAGGAGAATGTGCCGGTGCGCTGCTCGCGGACCAGGGCGGCATCCTTCAGTAGACCGAGGTGCCTCGACACACCGGACTGCGCGACGCCCAGGATGGCGGTAAGCTCGGACACATTGAGTGATTCCTGGGCCAGAAGGCGCAGGAGGCGCAAGCGGGTCTCGTCGCCGAGCAGCCGGAGCAGGTCGGAGGCGGCGTCCATATATCCATTAATCTATATTCATGGATGAATTAAGGCAAACATCATGACCACCCTCGTTCTGGCTCACGGCGCTGGCGCCGGTTCGAACCACCCGTGGATGAAGAACGTCGCCGCGGGCCTCGCCAAGCGCGGCGTCCAGGTGGTGCTCTTCGACTTCGCGTACGTCGCGGCGGGCCGCTCGGTGCCCGACAAGGCGCCCGTGCTCGAAGCGACGTGGCGAGGGGTGTGGAAAGGCGTGATGGAGCGCGCGACCGGCCCGGTATTTGCCGGCGGCAAATCCATGGGCGGCCGGATCGCGTCGATGGTCGCCGCGCATCCCCCCGCGTCCGGGTTCGATCCACAGCCTGCCGGGCTCATCTTTTTCGGCTACCCCCTGCATCCGCCCGGCAAACCTCTGCAGCGGCGCGACGCGCACTTGCCGGCGATTCGCGTGCCGATGCTTTTTCTCCACGGCACGCGCGATCCGTTCGGATCGCCTGAAGAGATGGAGCCGTTGGTCGCGTCGCTCAAGAACGCGACGCTCCGGATCTGCGATCACGGCGATCATTCCCTCGCAGCGCCGAAGAAGCAGGATCCGAAGGGCGAATTGCTCGGGACGGCGCTCGATTCGGCCGCCGAGTGGATGGCCGGGCACCGTTGATCTGATACGCACAGGGCCGCAGGAACACACGTGCCTGCGCGGCGTTAGCGGCCGGCCGCAGCCAGGAAACGCGCGGCGGCCTCGAGCACGGCCGCCGTGATCTCGTGACCGGCGTCGTAGCGGCAGATATCGTGGGCAAC
>JBKJHW010000109.1:0-16290 GCA_046598935.1 Vicinamibacterales bacterium
GGACATTTCTGGCCGCGGTTTCTGCCTGATGGACAGCACTTCGTCTATCTGGTGAAGTCGAACGATCCGGCCAAGAGCGGGATTTTCGCAGGCTCACTCGGCTCCAAAGCAACGACAAGAGTGTCGCCGGTCGCGTCGAATGCGATGTACGTCGGCGCTTCGACGGGCTCGGCCCGGGGAGTCTTGCTGTTCCAGCGCCAGAGCGCAGTGTACGCTCAGCCGTTCGACACGAACACGTTGTCGCTTTCGGGTGAACCCGCGCGCGTCGCTGACGAGGTGACGTTCGACAGCACATTGGGTCATGGGTTTTTCGACGCGTCGCCGAATGGCGTGTTGATCTACTTCGCCAACAGCCAGGCCGTGGGCACGGGCGGCGAGGATTCGTGGGAATTTCAGTTGCAGTGGACCGACCGCGGGGCACAACAGCTCGGCACCGTCGGCCCCTACGGATTCTATCGCGGCGTCGAAGTCTCGCCGAACGGCCAGCGCGTGGCCGTGCATCGGCATGACGGCACGGGCGGAGACGTCTGGGTGATGGAACCGCCGCCGCGCGCGCCCACACGCATCACGTTCGACGCCACACAGGACAACTCGTCGCCGGTCTGGTCGCCGCAGGGAGACCGCATCGCGTTCGCATCGCACCGAAATAATAAATGGGGCATTTACGTCACGCGATCGGATGGATCTGGCACTGACGGTGACTTGCTCGTCGAATCGGAATTGCCCAAAGCGCCGATGTCGTGGTCGCCCGACGGCAAACGGCTGGTCTACTGGGTGCAGGATCCCAAGAGTGCCGGCGACATCTGGATTCTGCCGATGGATGCCACGGGTGACGACCGAAAACCCGTGCCGTTCCTCGCGTCGACGAAGAACGAAACGCATCCGCAGGTGTCATCAGACGGCAAATGGATCGCCTACACGTCGGAACTGACCGGCCGGAAGGAAGTCTACGTCCAGCCATTTCCCTCAGGAACTGGCCGATGGCAGATCTCGGCCGATGCCGGTATCGGCGCCGACTGGCCGCGGTGGAAGCACGACACGCATGAGCTGTACTTCCACTCCCTCGGTAACGCGGGCGCGTACGGCCCATACACGAACGGCCTGGCCTTCGCCGGTCCGATCTATTCGTCGACCATCAAGGTCACCGGCGCGTCGATCGAATCCAGTATTCCCAAAGAGGTCATCCGCGTCCTCGCGATGCGATTTCCGCACGCAGGCGCCGACTACCACACGTACGACGTGTCGGCAGACGGTCTGCGGTTTCTGTCGTATCAGCGCGTGCTCACCGCCGCGTCGAACAGCGGACAGATCCTGCCGGAAGTACCGGTCCAGGGCTTGACGGTCGCGATGAACTGGGTCAAGGGACTCAAGAAGCAGAAGTAGGGTGCGGTTGCCCTACGCCAAAAGAAAAAGCCCGGCGCCGCGACCGTTACGGCCTCAGCACCGGGCGTGATCAGCGGTCAATGGCCATTGGCCATTGACCATTACTTGACGATCGCGAACCCCGTCACCATCGCGTCGGTGTTGTGGCCGAAGCGGATGCCGTAGACGCCGTCGGTTGACGCGAGCTTGCCTGTCGCCACAACCTCGGCCTTGGTGAAGCTCGCGACTTCGGTGCCGTTGATCGAGCACGACACTTTGTCACCCTTGACCGACATCGCGATTTCCTGCGAAACCGAGCTGCCCTTCGCCGCGGCCTTGTTGACAGCTGCGTTCGCGGCCCCTCGTCCGTTCATCTGGAACGAGCCGGTCGCCGGCGCTGGCGCCGGCTGCGGTTCGCCAAAGCCGCGGACGATGAAGCGGCCGTCGCCGTAGGCGGCGCAGTAGAGATAGCTCTGTTTCGCGGTGCCGAGATCGTTGCCGGCGATCACGATGCCGTACGGGTGGGCGTGGTTGTTGAGGCCCATGTAGTTGGACTCCGTGAACGTGGCTTTGACCGTGTAGTCACCGGCGGCCTTGTTGGCCGGGTTCCAGTACGTCATCGACGGGCCCGTCGTGACGTGCATGCCGCCGCCCATCGACGCGAGCCGGGCATCATTGATTGTCAGGCCGGCGTTTTCGCGGCTGACGTCCATCTTGCCTTGCCAGCCAGCGATCTTGATGCCGCCGTCCTTGACGCCGATCGACTTCTCGTCCTGAGCAGCGGGCGGAGCCGGTGGCGCCGTGGCGCGGCCCTGGGCAAATACAACCGGCGCTGCGAAGAGCGCCATGACAACTGCAACAACCGAACCTTTGATGTAGCGCATGTGGAATGTCCTCCCGGCCAATATACCTGTACTTATCCCTGGGTGTTCGCTTTCGGCGGTTCCCAGAGCTCGATGCGATTGCCTTCGGGATCCGTGACCCAGGCGAACTTGCCGAATTCTGTTTCTTCGATCTTTTCGTCGACGTTGCAGCTCTCGGTACGCAGCGCGGTGACCAGCGCGTCGAGATCCGGGACCCGGTAGTTGATCATCACGGCTTGCGAAACCGGGAAGTACTTCGACTCGGGCTTGAAAATCGTCCAGGCCGTCGAGCCCGGTTGGGCGCCCTCTTGAGGCTCATTCCACTCGAAGGTCCGGCCCCACTCGCCCGTATCGATCTCGAGATGGGCCTTGTACCATTCGCGCATCAAATCGTAGTTTTTCGCGCGAATGAAAACACCGCCGATTCCCATGACGCGCTTCACTTTTTGTACACCACTTTCCCGCCGATGATCGTGTAGCTGACCTTCGCCGTGCGGATCTCTTCGTCGGGCACGCGAAGGATGTCTTTTGACAGCACGGTGATGTCCGCGACCTTGCCCGGCGTGAGCGAGCCTTTGACGCCTTCTTCAAACGCCGCGAACGCGTTGTTGATCGTGTAGGACTTCAGTGCTTCCATCCTGGACATCTTCTGATCGCCGAAGAACACCGAGCCGTCGGCGCTCTTGCGAGTCACGGACGAGTAGTAGTTCGGAATCGGATCGACATCTTCAACCGGCGCGTCGGTGCCGTTGGCGATCACGGCGCCGGATTTCATGAGCTTCTGCCAGACGTACGCGCCTTCCTGGGCGCGCTCCTCTCCGAGCCGCGCGAGCACATACGGCGCGTCGGACGTCGCGTGAACGGCCTGCATCGACGCGATGATGCCCATCTGTCCAAAGCGCGGGATGTCCGTGGCGCTCAGGTGCTGCGTGTGTTCATCGCGCCACCGCAATGCCTTCATCTGCGCCTGCGTCAGGCCGGCGTTCTTGAACGCTTCCTCGTAGATATTGAGCATCTCGCGATTGGCGCGGTCGCCGATCGCATGCACATTGAGCTGGTAGCCGTGCTCAATCGCGAGCTTCGCCGTCGCTTTCACATCCGGAATCGGCGCGGTGTTGAGCCCGGTCGAATCCGGCTTGTCGGCGTACGGCCTGATCAGCCACGCGCCCCGCGAACCCAGGGCGCCGTCGAAATGCACCTTGATCGAGCGAACGGTTAGCCGATTGTCCAAGCCGCCGATCATCTTGTATTTCGCGAGCCCCGCGGCGAGCCCTGCGGGTCCGCCGTTCACCATCACGTAGAGGCGCGTGTTCAGCTTGCCGGCTTCATATGCGGCCTTGTATCGATCAACGACCGCAAACGAATTGCCGGCGTCGTGGAACGACGTGATGCCCTTCGACGCCAGTTCCTGATCGGCCAGCTCGAGTACGCGCTCGTTCCGCGCGCGCGCTTCGTCGGCCGTCGGCGCCGGTTCGCCGGCACCCCGGCGAATGAGGCGGCTCGCTGTTTCGCGGAGAAGACCGGTCGCGTTGCCGTCCGTGTCGCGGAGAATCTCGCCGCCACTCGGGTTCGGCGTGTCCTTCGTGACGTTCGAAAGTTTGAGCGCCATGCCATTCGCAAAGGACGCGTGGCCGCTCGCGTGCGTCAGGATGACGGGATTATTCGGTGACACCGCGTCGATCGACGCGTGCGTCGGAAACCCTTCGACGTTCGGCGACGGCACCGACGACCACTTTTCCTGATGCCATCCGCGGCCGACAATCCACTGCCCGGGCCGCGCGTTCTTCGCAGCGTCGCCCACCATCGCGACAATCTCCGCCCAGCTCTTGGTCGGCATCAACTCGAGGCCAAGTTTCGCTTCGCCTATTCCAAGAAAATGCCCGTGGCCTTCGATGAAGCCCGGAATCGCCAGCTGACCCTGGAGGTCGATCACCTGCGTGCTGGCGCCGACGTACCGCGCGATCTCCGCATTCGATCCGACGAACGTGACTTTGCCGCCGGTCACGGCAATCGCCTGACCTTCCGGCTTTGCGTCATCGACCGTGACGATGCGGCCGTTGCGAAGAACGAGATCGGCCGGGGCCTGCGCGGCCCGGCCGGCCTGACCGGCGAGGGATACGGCGAAAAGAGAAACCACTGCTACCGCAACAACCGAGAATCGCTTCATGGGATCCTGATTCTAAGAGCTAATCACCTTGGAGGCACTAGCGCAGATTGGGGAAGAGCCTCGTCCTGTTTTTTAAAAATCTTTTTAAAAAGTAGAAGGGTTTCCCCATGGTTCCCCATAGGGCGGCAGCGCCTCCAAGGTTGACTAGCCTTTAAAGACGGCGTCGAAGTTGCCGCCGAAGATCTTCGCCTGGTCTTCTCCACTCACGCCGAGCTCGTCCAGGACGCGCTGCTGCTCGTCGAAGATCCCCTTCTGCCAGCCGCGCGGGAAAAACGATGAGTCGGTCCCGAAGAGCAGCCGCGACGGCCCGACAACGTCGAGCGCGCGGGCGAAGACGTCGCGCAGCGTGAGGCTCGCGTGCATCTTGATCCAGCTGTTGGTGCTCGAGGTATCGAGCAGGATATTGGGCGCGGCGCTCGCGGCCATCAGCGCTTCGCGGAAGAGGCCTGCGCCAAAATGCGGAACGATCACCGGCACCTGCGGGTAATGCGCCGCCATGGCCGCGGCGGCGAGCGGGTCGCCGAGCCGAAGGTCGAACGGGCTGGGCAGCCCGAGCTTCTTTCGGACACCCACCGACAGCAGACCGCAATGGACGAACACGGCCCGCGAGTGCTGCTGCGCGGCCGCAAACACGGCATCCGTTGACGCATCGTCAAGCGAAACGCCGTGCATGGCCGGAAAGAGGCAGGCCATGCGCAGATGCGGGTTCGCGAACGCGCGCTCGATACGAACGTCGGGATCGGGCGCGGCCGGGCTGAACATGAACGCGCCGACAAGACGCGCCGGATGTTTCGCGACGGCGGCAGCGACCGCGGCGTCATCGCCGGGCACGCTGGCGATCAACACGGCGCGACTCACATGATGTCGATCGAGTTCAGCCACCCACGAATCGGCAAGTTCCGCGTCGGTTCCGGGGCGCGTCCAGCCGAGCCGCGCCGGCAATTCATCGGCCGCGTCGCCTTTGATGTCTGGCAGGCTCTTGCCGAGCGTGCGGAACAATCCCGCCGAAAATAAATGGCAGTGCGCGTCGTTGATGGTCAGGGCCTTCACTTCGTGAACCTCTTCTCGACCAATAGAAAGTACGGCGCCGCGAGCGCAGCAAGGAGCGCCGCGAATCCGAAGGCAGGACGATACCCGAATTTCGCGATGATGGCCCCCAACGCCGATGATCCGGTGCCGATGCCCATGTCGAACGCCGCGATCATCGCGCCGTAGGCGGCGCCGCTCCGCGCCGGGCCGCTCAGGCCAAGCACCAGGGCGCTGAAGGCGGGCCACATCAGGCCGAAGCCCAGCCCGAAAAGGCCGCCGCCCAGAGCGAGCACCACCGGCCCGTGGGCCAGGGCCGTGACCGCGATGCCGATCGCGCATGCGACGAGCGACGGCAGCAGCACCCGCCGGTGGCCGATACGATCGACCTGGCGGCCGATCAGCAACCGGCCGCCCAGCATCGTCACGGCCATCGCGATGAGAAAGAGGCCGCGGGGCGTTACACCGAGGGAATCAGCGAAGAGCGCAGAGAAGCTCGTGAGCGCACCGTAGCCAAATGCGACGAGCGACATCGTAATGGCCAGCAAGACGACCCGCCACTCCACGTGCTGGTGGAAGTTGGCAACGTGATGGCGCAGGTCGAACGGCGCCTGATCGGCCGCGGCGTGTTTCGGCAGCTCCGGCAACCGCCACGCGATGAACGCCATCAGTAGATTGAGCGCCACCATCTCGAGGCACATCGTGAACCAGCCGAAGTGGTAGACGACGAAGCCGAGAGATGGCGCCACACCGATGGCGAAGATCGACGCGAAGCCCCAGTAGCCGAGGCCTTCGGCCCGGCGGCCCGGCGGAAGGATCGCCGCCATGTATGAGCCGGATGCCGTCAGCAGCCCTGCCCAGAAAAATCCGTGCAGGACGACGAGCGCCAGCATCAGCACATAGCTCGTCGTCACCGCATACAACATTGAAAAGCCGGCGATGATCAAACTCGTCGTGATCAGCACGCGTCGTTGGCCGACGCGATCCACGATTGATCCGGCAAACGGCGCAGACAAGGCGGACGCGTATGTGAGAAGGCCGAGGAACAATCCGGCGACCGCCGTTGAGCCGCCGATCGCAAGAATGCGGTACGGCGCCGTCGGCAGCAGCTGAAACATTGAAACAAACACGGTGAACGTGAACGCGAAGAGCGTGAAGAAGCGCGGCGTAAAGAGGCGCTCCTCGTTTAATGAAGCCATGAATCCGACCAGTATAAGATGGCTGATATGCCTGTACGGCCGTCGCAGTTGTGGAAAAGCATGCCCGTCGAGCGCCGCCTCCTGGCCGCTGACGCGTTCTGGCAGGATGAGAACGGCGCCGAACAACAGGTTGAAGCGATCGTCGCGATCGCGCAGAAGCTGAAGTTCCGGCCGCGAAGCGTGCAGACGCAGCCGCTCGAAAAGAAATCGCGCCAGCTCGCGCACATGGGCGACGTTTCGGAAACGGTCGCGACGCGCGCGTTGATCGCGCATCACCTCGCATCCGAGCGGCCGATGATGGGCGCGTTTCTGGATGCGCTCGGGATCGCGCACGACGACGGTCTCATCTCGGCTGAAGACACGCCGCCGCCGAGCGCCGAGGCCGTCGCAACCGCGAGCAGGGGCCTCGCGGACAAATTTCCCGCCGAGCGGGTGGCCTTGTATCTGAACACCTTGCTGACTCAAGATCCGGACACCTGGGGTGCACTCGACGGGCTGCCGCAATTGGCACTCGACGTGCAGTAAAGCCAGCGACGCGGCGCGCGCGTCATATTCAGCAGATGTTTCCCGCGGCCGTCTTCGCGCTTTATCTCCTCCTGCAGCAAGCCCCACAGGCTCCACAGGCTCCACAGGGACAGGAAGCACCCCCGCAGCTTCCGATCAATTTCACGAAGGTAAAGCTGGCGGTCAACACGCCGCCGAAGCTCGTGCTCGACGACCAGAATCTGTTCCGGTTTTACTCAGAAACCGTCAGGCGTGCGCCGAAGTTCGCCGACATGGTGGGCAGCTTCAATCTCTTCAACGGTCCGGTTCCCGGCGCAGGCATGACCCACCGCGAGTTCATCCAGTCAACGCGGCCGAAAGACATGTACAGCTCCGCGGGCTTCACCCCGCGCGATGTCATCAGCTGGGGTCTGCTCACGCTCGTTCAGCGCAAAGGATTCGAGTTGTTGAAGTACGGGTTGAAGGAGCTCGCCGAAGCGAAGACTGAAGCCGAGCGAAAGCAAATTCGACTGCTCATCGAACGCGAGCTCGCCGCGCTCCGCGGCGAAATCATCAAATAATCGGGATGACAAACGTCACGTCGCCGTGAGGCCGCGCGTGACGCACAAGGCGAATGATCGGCGCGCCCGTTGCGCTGCGAGGCTGAGCGCAGCCGAGCGCCTGTAACTCCTTACCCTCAGTCGCCGGATCGATCGGCGACAGCCGATCTGCCCCGGCCAGCACGCCGATCAATGACGTGCCTTGGGGCGCGCTCGATGCCAGGCTCTCCCCGGCGATCACATTAAACATCGCACCCGGCACGTTCTCATCAAAGGTCATCCGGAAGCGGTTCCTCCGGCCGCCGAGAATGCCGCGCAGCCCTTGTTTCCGCTGAAGGCGGCGACGCCGAAGAACCTGGCGAATCGATCTCGCTTCGACATTCATGGGCAAGAGAACAACGCCGTTTCCGCTCCCGAACTTCTCGATCCCGCATTGTCTGAGCGTCATCAGCCCGACAATCGCAATGCCGATCAATTGATCCCGATCCACGGAAGACGTTCGCGACGCGTGATCGGCCACCCTTGTGATGATCTCCGTCAACGCATCGGGATACGAAGCTTCCGCCGCCAACGCAAGCACCGCGCGCCTGGCTTGCGGCCAGTACCGATGTCCATAGAGAAACGTGTGCGACGAGTCGATGTGCTCCGCGAGCCGCCCCTTCGCCCTCGCGTCAGCGCGCGCGGCGGGAGTCTCGATCGGGAAGAACGCCAGCCATACGCGCGTGGCATCGATGTCGATCGGGTGGATTTCAGGGGCCAGAGTATCGACGGCTGTGTCCCATTCCGCCGGTGAAAACCTGGCCAGGTGCGCTTCTAAGGTCACGAGTCCTTCAATGATAATGAACTCACCATGACGACTCTACTGGCAGTGCTACTTACGACATCGGGTATCGTTTTTTCGGGGAGTCCGCAGAAAACGACACCCGATGTCCTTTCGGCGGCGCGCGCCGAAATCAACCGCATCATCGGCCTCAGCGGCGCGGAAGTGTCCGTCATCTTTCGGCCCGTCGCCGGGACCCCGAGGGGCCTGGCGGCAATGACCGGCGAGATTCTCATCAATCCCGACGTGACGTACCACGCCGCTTCGACGATGAAAGTGCCGGTGATGATCGAGCTCTTCCGTCAGGCCGATGCGAAGATCCTCAGGCTCGACGATGCCATCCCCGTCTCCAACGCCTTCCACAGCATCGTCGACGGCAGCGAATTCACGCTGACGTCAACGGAAGCGGCCGACGGCCCCGTGTTTCACGCGATCGGCAAGACGATGACGTACCGGGAACTGTGCGAGCAGATGATCGTCATCAGCAGCAACCTTGCCACCAACGTGCTCATCGAGAAGCTCGGCGTCGAACGGATTCGCGAGGCTGTGACGCACCTTAATGCACACGGGATGAAGGTGCTCCGCGGCGTCGAAGACCAGAAGGCGTTCGACAAAGGCCTGAGCAACCAGACGACGGGCCGGGCGCTCATGACGTTGCTCACGGCGATTGCCAACGGCACGGCGGCGTCGAAGGCTTCGTGCGCCGAGATGGAAGCCATTCTCATGCGCCAGAAATTCAACGACGGCGTCCCCGCGGGTGTGCCGAAGGAAGTGGCGGTAGGCCACAAGACGGGCACGATCACCGCGATTCACCATGACGCGGCGATCGTCTACGCCAGACGGCCGTACATCCTGGTCGTGATGACGCGCGGCATGCCCGACGCAAGGAAGAGCGACCTTCTGATCGCTGAGATCTCGCGGCTGATCTACTCAACCGTCAAGTAACCGGGGTTTATAGGCTCAAGCCCGATCCATCTCGAGAATAGCCGCCGTCAGCACGTTCGCGCCGTTTGCGCAGTCGTCCCAATGCGTCAATTCTTTCGGTGAATGGCTGATGCCGCCAACGCTCGGCACGAAGATCATGCCCATCGGGCTCAGTTGCGCCATCATCTGCGCGTCGTGACCGGCGCCGCTCGGCAGACGTGCGTGGCCGAGACCGAGCGCGTCTGACGCGCGCTCGATCGCCTCCTGCATATTCGTCGAAGCGATCGCGGGCGGATTCTTGCTCAACGGCTCAATGACGATCGTCGTCCTGGTTGACGCGGCAATTTGCGCGGCTCGCGCTCGAATCTCTGCCGCCAGAGATGCGAGCGTCGCGGTGGACAGGTCCCGCAATTCAACGGTCATCCGGACGACGCCGGGAATGACGTTGGGTGCGTTGGGCTCCACCTCGATCTTGCCGACGGTGCCGACCTGGCGGCCGGGCCGGGACGTCACGACGTCGCGGACTGCGAGGGTGAGATGTGACGCCGCGACAAGCGCGTCCTGACGCTCGGCCATCGGCGTGGTGCCCGCGTGATTGCCGAAGCCTGTGACCGTCGCGGTGTAGCGCTCGATCGCCACGATGCCTTCGACCACGCCGATTGGCGTGGCGCTTTTGTCCAGCGTTCCGCCCTGCTCGATATGCAGCTCCAAATAGCAGTGATGCGCGCCCTTGGGCCGAACGGCGTCCATGATGCGCTCGGGTGCGCCACCGATTTTTCGAATCGCGTCGGCGCGCGTCATCCCGTTCCACACCTGCGTCATGTCAGACGGTTGCACGTCACCGGCGACGATGCGGCTGGCCCCGAGGCCGCGGCCGAAAGCCACACCTTCTTCGGCCGACCACACGACGAGCTCGAGCGGATGGCGAGTGCGGATGCCGGCGGCTGCGATCGCTTCCATTGCGCCGAGCGCGGCGAGCGAACCCAGGTCGCCGTCGAAGTTTCCGCCGCTCGGGACTGAATCGATGTGCGAGCCGAAGAGAATCGGCGAAAGCGATGACTCGACACCTGCACGCCGGGCGAAGATGTTGCCGGCGGGGTCGACGCGCGGTTCGAGGCCGGCGTTTCTGATCAGACCGAGAACGTACTGGCGGCCCGCGACGTCGGCATCGGAGTATGCGACACGACTGACCCCGTCGGCGAATGTGCCGCCAGCTGGCCGTCCAAACATGCTCAGCGCTTCAAGGCGCTGCCGCAACGCCGCCGCATCCACACGAACGGCGGCCGGTCGATTTTGTGGCGCGCGGAACGGCGCCGCTGATACCAACGGCACGGCGGCCAGGCTGATGAACGATCGGCGCGTCAACACGCGCCAAAGATACCACTCCGATTTGAGCTAGCGAATGGTCACGATCAGCGCGTCGACCTGTGCGCAGGGCGAAACAGTCGCTTACGCTCTGCCAGCTGTGCGAACAGGTCGCTCCGATTGTGAGTGATTCGCGTACGTAGGCCAACTAGGTCGGTACGCTTCGGCTTGATTGCCCCACGCAACCCAACCAGGTCGACCGCCGCGAGCAAAGAGCTCCAAGAACGGGCCAGGGCTGCACGCTTCGATGATCGCGTACTGCTCATCTGGCTTCCGCGAGTGTTCGCGCTTCATCGATCGAATGATGTTCACCTGACGGCGTCCGGGCGCTAATGTTCGAGCGCCCTTCCCTCTCACACCAAACAGCAGCAGCTCGGTTGTATTTCTGAAATAGAAACCTACTCCTCGTCCATCTGGACCGCCATCTTTTCGAACTTTGTGCCACACAAGGTTCGACTTGTATGTGAAGCCCCAAGCCTCCATGACAGCAAGACCTTCCTTCAAAAGCGCGTTGGGCACCCACAAATACAAGTGGGCGGTAGTGGCGCAAACAGAGGAAACGGGAAGGGCGGCAATCTCGTCCAGCGTCATCGTCGAGTACCGACTAAGGCGCTTGTGCTCAGGAGCGATCTTGCCCGTGCTGTTTTGAAACCTCCACGGCGGATCTGCCAAAACAGCTCCAAAGCGGGAGGCGCCGAGTTTACTGAGAGGGGCACCATTTACCAGTTTCATTTCTGCCAATCCTCGATCAAAGACGGTCGAATCCCCAAAGCAAGAACCGGGCAAGAGCCGTTGCGTCCCGCCTTCAAACGGGATGTCAGCTTCCCCATCCAAGTTGTACTTGCGCCGTACTTCTTCTTTACACCCAACGATGAGAACACTGGGTTTAGTTCCTCGCTACGTGTCAAGAGTACCGCGACGCTGATGATGTCGGCGTCGTGAAATGTGCGGAATGCGTATAAATCTCGATCGAAAGTCTGGTCTTTACTATTCCACTCCAGATCAAATGCAACCCGGTCTCTCACGAAGTCAATCTTGTGCCCGTCCACAAATGACGCGATCTCGCGTACCTCAAGCTTGACACCCTGTTCTGTATGGGTTTCAACAGAAACACGAAGGCCGCCCGAGATTCTTGTTTCATACCAGCCGCCGGGCCGAAGCAGTTTGGCAAGCTTTTTCGGAATGGCGGATTCGTTCCCGCCCGCCTTGAGAATATCGTGGGTGGTAAGTCGAAATTTGAGAAGAGCGGCGACCAGCTCTTCAAGCTCGGTCGGGCAGGCTATTCGCAGGACCTCCGAAGCGTGTCGAAAACTGTGCACTTCATATAGTGTGCGGAAATCCTCCGACGAGAGCGGATCGGACATGCCGGGAGTCTAGCGCACCGCAGGCACCGCGCCTACCTGATCGTCACGATCAGCGCGTCGCCGACAGCCCTCGGACCGGCGGCGTCAGACGGCTTGTTCTTGATCTCGCCCTTCACAACCATCGTCGTCGATCCGCCGCCGTCGAGATTGAGCGCATCGGTGATGTGAAGGCGATCGCAGAGACGCTGCAGGTCGGCGAAGTTCATGCCGACTGCGCGGTCTGGTTGGCGTCCGTCAATCGCGATGAGCCAGATGAACCCCTTATCGTCGAGACCAATGACTGTGCGCGGGTGTCGCGAGTCGGTAAATGGGGCGCCGCTCATCGATTCCGCCGCCCAGTTCGTGAGCGCCCGGCCCTTGCGGCGCAGCAGGCCGGCGCCGTTCACGACATGCTCTGCGGCGTCGAGTTCAGATGCGCTGACTCCGTGCAACGACACCCAGTTCGTGTGAAGGTTCACCTGAACCTGAGGGTTCAAACGGGCGAGAGCGCCGGGGAGATCAACACCACCGAAACTCAAGACGAATCCATCTTTCGGGATGGGCGTGCGGCCGGCGTTCCGGCGGACTGCCTTCACGCTCAATGGTTGACCCGACACGACCCACTCGGTCCCGGTCGCCGCCGTGTCGGAGTCGGCGTTGTACATCGGCGTGTAGAGCATCAGCTTGCCGATTGCGCGGGTCGTGTCGACGCCGTCGATCGGGACAACTAGATCCTCTCCGCCGCTTCGAAACCGCAGCTCCTGCTTCGCGCCAACCTGATCGAAGTTAAGGGTGGTCGATCCACTGGCCGGCGAGTTGATGATCACGACACCGCGGGTCATCGTGGCGTCGCTGACGAACTGGCCGGCGATCTTGAGGACCGTGGACGGGTCGCCGTTTCGCGTGTTGAAAAACCCGGCATTCACCGCAGCCACGGCTTTGTGCGATGCGGCGATGGCGTCCACCGTCTCGAGGCCCATGATCTGGTTCTTCGCGTGCACACTGTCGAGCTGCACCTTTGCCGGATCCAGTTTCAGCAGATACACAGCGGTCGGACCGGCGGGCTCGGCGAGGGTCTGGTCGGTCGACGTGTAGAACTCGACGCCAGGCGCAACGGTTTGCGGCGCGCTCAGCCACGACGCCGGCGCCTGCGCGCAAACCGCGACAAATGACGCGGCAAACGACGCGACGAAGAACGTCGCCAAGCAGCGCAGTGGCGAACCGCGTCGCCCGACGTCCGATTGACTCATACGCGGAACAATACAGCACCGTTGCCTGCTTACCCGCTGACCTGCTCACCTGAGCGGCTCCGGCGTATGCTCTCTCGATGCAGCGACGGGAATTCCTGAAGGCTTCGGCGATGGCAGGTTCAGCGGCGGCGTTGGGAACCGCCATTCAAGCGGCGCCGTTCGAGCCCGCGCCGCTCTACGCAGGCGTGAAGCCGAAACGCCTCAAGCCCGGCGACACGGTCGGTCTCGTCGCGCCGGCGTCGGCCATCTACCAGGACGTCGAAGTCGATGTCGCGCGCGAATCGCTCGAGGGCCTCGGTCTCAAGGTCACGATCGGCCAGCACCTCCGCGACAAGCACGGCTATCTCGCGGGTGCCGACAAGGCGCGCGCGGAGGACATCAACAAGTTTTTCAAAGACGATGGCGTTGCCGGCGTGATTGCGATTCGAGGCGGATGGGGCAGCGCGCGCCTGCTTCCCCACCTCGACTACGACGAGATTCGAAAGAATCCGAAGGTGCTGCTTGGCTACAGCGACATCACCGCTCTCCACAACGCGATCCAGGCCAAGACAGGCCTGATCACGTTCCACGGCCCTGTCGGGCTCGGCCGGTGGGACGCCTGGTCGGTCGATTGGCTGAAGCGCGTGGTCTTTAACGGTGAAACCGTCACCATGGCCAACAAGAAGGATCTCAGCGATCGCAATTCGCTCACGCAGGTCGACAATCGCACGCGCACGATCACCGCCGGCAAGGCGCGCGGCAAAATGATGGGGGGCAACCTTACCGTGCTGACCTCGATTCTGGGATCGCCGTACGTGCCCGATTACGCGGGCTCGATTCTGTTTCTCGAAGACGTGCAGGAAAACCTGTACCGCGTCGATCGCATGCTGACGTCATTGAAGCTCGCCGGCATCCTCGACAAAGTCAAAGGCGTCGTTTTCGGCACATGCAGCCAGTGCGGCCCAGGCAACGACAACTACGCCGCGCTCACGATGGAAGAAATCCTCGCGGACCACATAAAGACCCTCGGTGTTCCCGCGTGGCAAGGCGCCATGATCGGCCACGACACGCCGCAGTGGACGGTGCCGTTCGGGCTCGAGGTCGAGATCGACTCGACGGCGTGCACGGTGACAATGGTCGAGCCGGGGGTTTTGTAGCGCCTACGTACTCTTTGTTACTTCGCGCACGACCGATTGCGGGCGCTGATTCACTGTGAGAAACATCCGGCCGAGGTATTCGCCGATGAGGCCCAGGATCACGAGCTGGGTGCCGGAGAACAGCAGCAGGCCCGACATCACCCAGCCCCAGCCGTAGTCCGGACCGCGGTTGTTGTACCAAAGCCACACAACGCCGCCGAACGCGAAAACGCCGGCGACAGCGAGAAACAAGCCAACGATCGTCGCGGCTCGCAGAGGCGCCAGCGAAAAATTCAGCCAGGCGCTGAGCCATAACCGCACGAGCCGGCGGAATGTGTAGCCGCTTTCTCCGGCGCGGCGGGCATCGTGACGGACCATGATCGAGCCGAGCCGCTGAGTGACCTGCAGCAGAAGACCGTCGATGTATGGATACGGACCCGCGTAATCCACCACGCGTCTGGTAATGAATGAACTGACGCACCGGAAGCTCGACAGATAGAAACCCTGCGGCTTGTCGAGCGCCCAGTCCGTCACCCAGTTGGTGAACGAACTGCCGAGATTACGGAACCATGAGTGCTGCTTCATGTCGTAGTGGCCGTACACGACATCCAGGCCCTTCTCGCGCGCGTGGTGCCAGAGACGCACCGCCTCTTCGGGCGGATTCTGCCCGTCGTCGTCCAGATTGACGACGTAGGCGCCTCGCGAGTGACGCCAGCCGGTGAGCACCGCGTTATGCTCGCCGAAGTTGCGGGCATGCTCGACGTAGATGATCGGGATCTTTGCGCTGCGAACGAGGCCGAGGCTCACATCGCGCGTATTGTCGGCGCTGCCGTCGTTGACCAACACGATTTCGTGCCCGCCTTCGACGGCGAGCAGCTCGATCGTATGCACGAGATTCGAGATCGTCAGCGCGCTGTTGTAGAGCGGGATTACAAAACTCAGCGCGCAGGCGTTCGGGTGCGGCGTCATTCGTGGCGCTTTATTCTAGGCATAAACCTGAAGGCTAGGCATAAACATGAAGGCAAGACACAACGCTGGACACAAGGCCGGGTACAAAGCGCCCGGGCTAGAACAACCACACCCGGCCGCCGCCCGGGAGCGCCGTGCCTTGTTGCCGGCGGCCGACTTCCCTGCCGAGAAACGACTGACGCTGCGGCCGGCGCAAGTGAAGCCCGACAGCCTCGCTGAGCGATCCGCGCCAGCTGATGTCGTGAGGCACATCGAGAATGCGCGACCAGGCGGTACGCCAATCGCGATGACGAATATGAATGGGATCAAAGCCGTACCACGCCGAGTCGAGCTCCACGAAGCGATGGCCGCGCTCGGTGGCGATGCCTCGCAAGCCGGCGTTGACGAGCGCGGCTCGGTCTTGAAGTTCGTCATCTGTCAAACGGCAAGACGGCACGAGCACCTGGCGAATCCACCGGAACTGCCACGCTGAAATCCGGCGTTCGCCCTCGACCGGAAGACCAGCGACGGTGATCGACGTCGTATGCCGCTCGAGACGGCGAACCGACTCCCGGACCCAGTCAAGAATCTGCGGCACTTCGACGTTGTACATGATGTCGTTGCCGACATCGGTGATGAGCCCGACGGCGGGAGCCGGAGGCATCGCCTCCAATTCGGCCCAGAGACCCGATTCGAGAATGCCCGGAACGCATCGGCCGAAAATCGACGAGTCGATGCCGTACGACCGCCCAAGACCAAGGGCGGCGACAAACTCAACATCCCGCGTCCACGCAGACCGGGCCGCCGAAACGACGGTGTAGAGGGCGCGGGTGAGGTTGCTGGCGCCTAAGGCGATTACGCGAGT
>JBKJHW010000069.1:0-20212 GCA_046598935.1 Vicinamibacterales bacterium
CTCAATGACGTGAAGACCTGGATTAACACAACGATCGCGGGACCGCCCGAGAAGATGAACGCCGCGAGCGCGAACCGGGCCGCCGAAGCGACCGAGATCATGCGCCTGGCCATCGGCGAATGGAACAGCTTCTACGACGGCTACGACCCGATGTTCTCGTGGTGGATGCGCATGCCGTCGAAGCAGATCGACACCGCGCTCACCGACTACGCGAAGTACCTGCGCGAAAAGGTCGCCGACGAGAACACGCCGGTGAAGCCGCTGTCGATTGCGCCGATCCAGCCGGCGCCGGCGCCGAAATTTTCCTCGGTCCCCGACCTCAACGAAATCATCGCGCTTCCCCAGGACGAAATGCGCGACATCGTCAACATGTTCAACCAGCAGGGTGGCGGCGGTGGACGCGGGAGGGGTAACGCCCCGCCTGCGCAAGCCCCGCCTGCGGCGGGTGCTCCGGCGAGCCAACCGTCCGTAGAAACGGCAGGATCGTCCGGTCGGGACAACAAAGCCTGGCTCGAAGCGCTGAAGACGCTCGACTTCGACACGCTCTCGCGCAACGCGCAGGTCGACTACCTCTATATGAAATGGCGCGCCGAGACCGACATCGCCGTCGCCGGCCAGATCATTCCGCCGGGCCCGGCGTTCCGCCCGGATTCGTCAAAGATTCTCGGTAAACCCCGCGGCCGCGAAGGCCTTCTCCGCGACTTCCGCGACAACATGATTCCGTACTCGCCCGAGCAGCTGATCGCGCTCGCCAACAAAGAGTTTGAATGGTGCGAGAACGAAATGAAGAAGGCCTCGCGCCAGCTGGGCTTTGGCGATGACTGGAAGAAGGCGCTCGAGCACACAAAACAACAGATGGTCGCGCCCGGCGAGCAGCCGCGAATGATCATGGGCCTGCTCAACGAAGCCGTCGACTATCTCCGCGCGAACGATCTCGTCACGGTGCCGAGCGTCGCCGCCGAATCGCTGCACATGACGATGCTGTCGCCGCAGGCGCAGTTGACGTCGCCGTTCTTCCTCGGCGGCGATCACATCCTTGTTTCGTATCCGACCGACACGATGGATTTCGACGCGCGGATGCAGAGCATGCGCGGCAACAACCCCGGCTTCTCGCACGCCGTCGCGCATCACGAGATGATTCCGGGCCACAACCTCGTCGGCTACATGAACCAGCGCTACGCCGGCTACCGGCCGCGGCTCACGAGCGGCGGCCCGTTCTACGGCGAGGGCTACCCGCTCTACTGGGAGCTCACGCTCTACGAGCTCGGCTTCAACAAGACGCCCGAGAACAAGATCGGCGCGCTCTTCTGGCGCATGCACCGCTGCGCGCGCATCATGTTCTCGCTGAACTTCCACATGGGCAACTGGACGCCGGGCCAGGCCGTCGATTTCCTCGTGGACAAAGTCGGGCACGAGCGCGACAACGCAGCCGCGGAAGTACGCCGGTCGTTCGAGTCGGCGCAGTATCAGAACCAGCCGCTGTACCAGGCGGCGTATCTGCTCGGCGGCCTGCAGCTTCGCGGCCTCCGCAAAGAGCTGGTCGACGGCAAGCAGATGACCAACAAGGCGTTCCACGACGAGATCCTGCGGCAGGGCAACATGCCGATGGCGCTTGTGCGGCTGAACCTCACGAAGCAGAAACTCACGCGGGACATGGACATCAACTGGAAGTTCTACGGGGAGCTTCCGGAGAAGTAAGACAGGTAGCTGCGATTCTACGAAAAAACGAGCTTTATCCCGGCGACGACGAGAACAGCGGCCAGTAGCCGCCTGAATGTCGGCGTGCCAATCCGGCGGCTGCCGAGCTCGGTGCCAATCAGTCCCCCAACCACAACGGCAATGGCCCATAACGGCAACTGCTCGGGGAGATGGCCAAGGCTCGCGGGGTTTCCTGCGAGCCCTGCGGCCGAGTTGACGAGGATGAACGCGGCCGCGACGCCGCCGGTCTGCCGTGTCTCGGCCCAGCCCATGAACAACAGCAACGGGCTCAGAAAAATCCCGCCGCCGGTTCCCGTGAGGCCCGCGAGCAAACCGATGCCGGCGCCGCAAGCGATCGCGATCGGAATCGCCGGCGGAGCCGCCTTCGGCCTCGCCAGATTCAACACCAGGCGCGCCGCAGCGACCCATAACACAACGCCGACGAGCGTGCGATACCAATGGCCCGGCAGTGTAACCGCGCCGCCGACAAACGCGAGCGGGATCGAGCCGAGCGCAAACGGCCAGAAGAGCGACCACGAAAAGAAGCCCGCGCGCGCGAATCGGATCGTGGCGATCGATGCGACAAGCAGGTTGAGCACGAGGGCCGTCGGCCGCATCATCGGCACGGGCATCCCGGCAAGTGCCATGACCGCGAGATAGCCGGACGCTCCGGCGTGCCCGACCGACGAATAGAGCACAGCGGCGACGACGAACGCCGCCGCGATCCCGAGCGAGTGCGCGTCAAACATGAGAGCGGGATTGTACCGGACCGCGCGGCCGAGTTCGAGACCACTCGGCCCTACAAGCACTTGTAGGGCGCGCTGGACTCGAAGCGCGCCGCACGCGTCAAGAAACGCTCCAGCTATACGGGTAATCCGATTCGCACTCGACGAGCCCAGCGCGAACAGGGTTGGCCAGGATGTAGCGAATGACAGCTTCGACGGGCGTAGCCTCCCGCAGCACGCGTTCGTGATAGCCGTCCTGCCACACGCTCTCCCGGAGAATCTGCCAGCAAGCACTAGAGCTACGACGTCGCATGAGGCGGCAAAAGGCTCTAACATCCGACGCGAGCGACAGTCCGTCGATCACTGCATGCAGATGATCCGGCATGAATGTGTACGCAAGAACTGCAAACTCCATGTCGTCCGCAGTACGCAGAAATTGGTCACGAACGGCGCTCACCACCGCCGGATCCATGAATAGCGGCTGGCGGCGCAACGTGCACATAGTAAAGAAGTAACGTGCTGGCCAAGGTAGCCGAAGTCCGGGAGTCTAGCGGGTCTGCGTCGCGTCATCCACGCCAAGACTGCGAAGCGGATGCCAACGGTGCGGCCGAGTTCGAGATCACTCGGCCCTCCACGATTTGTAGGGCGCGCTTGATCTCGAAGCGCGCCGCAGCGGCTAGCGCTTCGACCCGACGACGACGAGGTCCCAGGCAGAACCGAGGCGCGTGAGTCGATCGAGATGCGCAACGGCTTGCATCGCCGCGTTGGGAATGTAGGGGGTCTTTGATTGACCGAAGGTCACCCACGGCCGTCGCCAGTACGCCATCACAAGCCGCAACGGCCAGTGACAGCAGGTGGCGTGTTGGTGAATCGCGAAGCCGGCCTCGTCGAGCAGCGCCGTGAACGACTCGACTGAGTAGCCTTCACGCGCGTGGTTGGGATCGTACGGCGCCGGCACGCGGGGCACGGACGCGACGATGAGCGCGCCGGGGCGCGACACGCGCGCAAGCTCGCGTGCAGCGAGCCGGTCATCAGGAATGTGCTCGAGCACTTCGGTGCAGACAATGCCGTCGAACGTGTTGTCGTCGAACGGCAGCGCGGTGAGCGAGCCGTTCGTCGTGTGATGCCGCGGGTCCGGATACCACGACCGAAAATCCGGCGACACCTCGAGGTCGACGTTGTCGATCCGCGTCACCGCGGGGAACGACTCGATGAAGCCGCAGTACAAACCCTCGCCGCACCCGGCGTTGAGCACGCGACCTGAGAACGTTCGCCCTCCCATGGCGCGGCGGATCGACGGAAGTTGTGCGGTGAGCCGGGCGGCGTCGGGATATGCCGGGCTCAGAACACTCACACTTGTTCCTCGAGGAACCACGCCCAGAACTCGCCCAGACGATCGCCGGCCGGGCGGCGGCGCCACTTGCGCAAATTGAGCTTGTCGCACGCCTTCATGTCGTCCTCGAAATGCTGACTGAGGCAGCCGGCAATGCCGGCGTCGTGGACGCAGATGTTGCTTTCCTCGTTGTGCGCGAACGACCGGCTGTCGAAATTTGCCGTGCCGATCGTCGACCAGATCGAGTCCACCACCATCGTCTTCTGGTGCAGCATCGTCGTGTTGTATTCCCACACTTCGATGCCGGCTTGGAGCAGACGGCCGCAGAGGCGGACACTGTTGCGGCGCGCGGCGCTGTTGTCGTTGTGCTTGCCCGAGACCATGATGCGCACGCGCACGCCGCGTTTTTTGGCGTCGATCAGCGTCTCGATGGCGACTTCATCGGGCACGAAATACGGGTTCGCGATGTCGATGGATTTGCGGGCTGCGACGATCGACAGGTAATACATGAGCCGGGCCGGCGACGCACCCGATTCCGGCGAGCTCATGATGGTTTGCACCGACAGCGGGCCCACCGGATCGATGACGGGGAAAAAGTCGGGTCCGGTAATAATTTCGCCGGTCGTCTGGACCCAGTTCTGCGCGAAGCCGGTTTGGAGCGGCGTCACGGCCGGCCCTTCGAGACGCGCGTGCGTGTCGCGCCACTGCTTGCAGTTCAGCGCGTTGCCGAGCCACATGTCCGCGACGCCAGCGCCGCCCGTGAAGCCGATGCGCCCGTCAATGATGAGAGATTTCCGGTGCGTGCGGTGATTCGTTCGCCAGAGGCTCGACCAGCGAATCGGGTTGTACCAATCCACCCGGCATCCGCCGTCTTCCAGCACCTTCAGCACGTCTTTGCCGATCGTTGACGACCCGACCGCATCCAGGAGAATTCGCACCGGCACACCGCTCTTGGCGCGCTCGGCGAAGGCGTCGGCGAACTTGCGCCCGATGTCCCCCGCCCAATAGATGTAGGCCTCCATCGTGATCGAGTTCTTCGCGTTCTGAACGGCCTCGAGCATCACGGGATAGAACTCGTCGCCGTTCTTCATGATCGACAGCGTGTTCCCATCGTGAAACGGCGCGCCGGTCGTGCCGGCGATGGTGACGAGAATCTCTTCGCTCGTGAGCGATCGATCGTGATCGAGACCGTGCCGCGGGGGCGCCTCGGCGGGCGACGCAAGAAAGGTAAACAGCGAGATGAAGGCCGTCAGCGGGCTGAGCCACCAGTAGTCGCTTCGGATGAGGTAAATCGTCAGCACGAACCACGGCACCCAGAACCAGATCAAATGGCGGATCCGTGTCGACGCGGTCACGACTCCCTTGGGCGGACGTCTGAGTGATTTCACCGCGTCAAGAGTGCCAGAGTTCTGCCGCTGACCGAAGTCTACTTTTGTACGCCGCATACTAGAATCGGACCAGCATGAAACGGTTTCTTGCGATCGCCATCGCTGCCGCCGCCGGCGCCGATGCGGTGCCAAACGGCACCGCAATCACGATTGTCAGATAGCGCCGCCCGCAGCTAATCGAACGACGTCTTTGCCCATTTGGCGACGATCCGGAGCCGCCCCAGCAGGTTCGCCCAGTCGTCTGTCCACACCTGGGCTTTGGCCGGCAAGGTCGGATGGCGCCACGGCTCGGCGTTCAGGCCCCACTTCTCCGCCGCCACTTCGCCGTCGACGAGCATTACCCACGTGGAGCGCGACTCGTCCGGCTCCTCCTTGTCGCGTGCTTGAATGAACCACTGCAAGCCGGCGGCTTCGGCGGTCGCCGCGACCGAGGGGCCGAGGTCGAAGAAGCGGTTCGACACGTGGACAGCGATGGCACCGCCCGGCGCGAGGGCGCGCGTGTATTCGGCGAAGGCCTCCTCGGTCACGAGATGCACGGGGATGGAGTCCGATGAGAATGCGTCGAGCACGATGAGATCGGCGGCGTGACTCGGCAGTTGCGCGGCTTCGATCCGCCCGTCGCCGACACGAATATCAATCTGGGCGCCGCGCCGCCGCGCCTGCGACAGGTATGCGAAGTACTGCGGATCGGACGCAATCTCCACGACGAGCGGATTGATCTCGAGGAACGTGTATTGATCGCCGCGGCGGGCGTACGCCGCGAGCGTACCGGTACCGAGGCCGAATGCGGTGACGCGCTGCGGTTGCACGCGCCGCATCACCTGGCCGATGGGGCTCGCCGGGTGATAGTAGCTTGTCGGGCGGCGGATCTGATCGGTCGTGATCTCGAAGCCGTGCAGCGTCGTCCCGTTCTTCAGGCGATGCGCCGACGTGCTGATGTCGTCCTGCACGCGCACGGTGCCGAAAAAGTTGCGCGCCTGAAAGAGCGTGCGCATCCCGTACGTCGGTGACGTCGATGTTGCGAGCACGACAAGCGCGGCCACGGGAACGGCGCGCAGAATCCAGCCGCGGGGCGCAAGCGCCATCGCGAGCACCAGCGCGATGGGGTATTCGGGCACCGCCGCCTGAGCCAGCCACGCGGGCGAGTCGTGAAACGGCGCGCTCAGCCTCGACCAGCTCCACGGGATGATCAGCACGGCGACGATCCCGGCGGCGAGACCGCCGACGCCGATGTGGGTATAAAACAACGGGAGCTCTTCGTCATTGGGCCGCGATGCGGCAAGACGCGTCGCCAGCGCTGTCACGAGCGCGCCCAGAGCGAGGAGCGGGAGCGGCAGGTCGTTCACGTTCGATGACGTGCTCGCGATTCTCAGCACGTACCACAGCGCGGCGGCGGCGGCGATCATCGCCGCCACTTCCACCCATCGGCTCCACCGCTCCGCCCACGCGCTGAATCCGGCGGCGAAGCCCAGAAGAAACAGCGCGAGCGGCACGATGAAGAGCAACGGAAACGACGCGACGTCGGTCGCCAGATACGTGTTCACGGCGTAGAGCACGAACGAGGCCGCGAAGGACAAGGCGGCCCAGTTTGCCCGAACCGTCAGACTCGTACGAACCCCCGCTGTTCGTACGAACACTGGGTGTTCGTACGAACTCTGAGGGTTCGCTTTCATTGCGACCGCGACCAGGACGAGCAATACCCAAATGAGAACGGCTTGCGACCGAAGCCCGAGGAGCGGCTCAACGAACGCAACGTACGCAATGAGCGCGGCGACAGACGCGACGTTGCTCACCGAATACAGCCGATGGGTGTTTGTCGTGCCGCCCCGCTCGCCCGCCCACACCTGCATCAGCGGCGACGTTGACGAGAGCAGCACGAACGGCAAACCAACACCGAGGACAATTGCCCAGGAAATCCAAAGCACCGGCCCGACGTCCGGCGGAGAATTCCAGAGCAGCTGCACCGACAACGGCCACGTGACGACCGCTGCGGCGCATAGCCACAGATGGATGCGCTTGGCGGACCGGTGCCGCGCGAGTTGCGCGCTGTAGAAGTAGCCGCCGACGAGAAGCGCCTGGAACACCATCACGCACGTGTTCCAGACCATCGGGGTGCCGCCGAGGCGCGGCAGCAACACTTTTCCGACGAAGGGTTCGAGCGTGAACAGTGCGAAGGCCGCAACGGCGACGGCAAGCGGCGCGGAGCCCGGCCCGTGATGGTCGCCGGCGTTTCCGGCGGACGCGTGGTTCTTCACGCGGCCGCCGGCGGCCGGGCGGGGATTCTCAGTGTGGCGCGGCAGCCGGGCACGCCGGCGCGATTCTCGAGCGTGACCGTGCCGCCGTGCGCTTCGGCGATCTGGCGGCTCAGCGCGAGGCCGATGCCCGAGCCGTTGGGCTTCGTGGTGAAGAACGGCACGAAGAGGTTCGACGTCTCGGGCAATCCTTTGCCGTCATCGTCGATCGTCACTTCGAGCCAGTCGTTGACGGTGCGCCAACCGACGGTCACGCCGCCCTGGGTCTCAATCGACGCATCGACCGCGTTGCGAATGATGTTGATGAGCAGCTGCTCGAGCTGGTCGCCGTCGGCAAAGACGGTGATGCTCGGACCGGCGTTCGACTTCACGGCCATGCGATTCTCGAGCTCCACGACGCGGCCGATCAGCGGCGCGACCTGGATGGCTTTCGGCTGCGGCTTCGGCAGGCGCGCGAGCTGGGCGTAGGCGCGCAGGAACCGGCCGAGCGCGCCCGAGCGTTCCTCGATCAGCGACAGGCCCTGCAGAACCTCGTCCTGCCGGGCAAACTTCAGCGCGGGCTCGGCTCCGCCCCCGACGCCCGCGCCAGACGCCGGCTCGGCTCCGCCGCCCGTGCCCGTGGCGCGTTCGATGATCCTTTTGATCGAGTGCGCGATCGATTTGATCGGCGTGAGCGAGTTGTTGATCTCGTGCGAAAGCACGCGAACGATACGCTGCCAGGCGGCCTGCTCTTCTTCTCGCAGCGCCTGACTGAGGTCAGCCATGACGATGAGGTGATGCGGGCGGCCGTCGCGATAGAACGACGCGCGGCGGATCTCGAAACGGCCGCGGCGCCCCCCGATCGTTCGCTCCACCAGCCGCCGCGGTTCGCCGGTGAGGTATTCGCCGAAGCCGAAGTCCTGGGCGGAAGAGCCGATCATCTCGGCCTCAAGTTTTCCGAGGAGCTGCTCGCCGGCTTTGTTGACGAGCAGCACTTTTTCCGCCGGGTCGAATGCGAAGACCGCGACGGCGATTTCCTCCATCACATGCGTGAGCAGCGCCGTCGATTCCACCGCTTCGGTGCGCTGCCGCTGCAACGTCGTGCCGAGGTCGTTGACCTCGCGCATGACGCCGTGCATTGACGTTCCGCTCGGCGCGATCAGGCCGCGAATCGAATAGTCGCCTTCGCGCAACGCGCCCAATAGATTCGTGACGAGCTGCAGCGATCGCGTCACAATCTGGCCCGCGGCCGATGCGGCGATCACCCACGCGAGGACGACGATCACCGAGAGCGTCCATTTGAGCTCGGCGGCCTCGACAAACAACCACGACAAGACGAGCGCGACGATCACGCCCGGCGCGCCGCCGGCGACGACAAGCCAGCTCAGCGTGAGTTCGAGATTGCGGGCGCGCGGAGGAGCCATCGTTTTAGAGACCGAACTGCTGCAGGCGGCGATAGAGCGCGCTGCGGCTCATGCCGAGCTGATCGGCGGCCTTGCGCACATCGCCACCATGGCGCGCAAGCACTTTCTGGATGAACACTTTCTCCGACTGCTCGAGCGTCTGCTCCTCGGCGGTCGTTGGCGAAGCCGCGCCCTGCAGCCCCAGATCGGCCGCGGTGATCTGCGCGCTGCGCGCCATCAGCACGCCCCGCTCGATGGCGTGCGCCAGTTCGCGCACGTTGCCCGGCCAGAGGTGCGAGTCGATCGCCTGCTTGGCGCTGCGGTCGAACCCTTCGAACGCGCGCTTGTACCGGTCGGCGAACTGGTCGAGATAGTGCGACGCGAGCGGCATCACGTCCTCGCGCCGGTCGCGCAGCGGCGGCAGGTGAATAACGACGGTGTTCAGCCGATAGAAGAGATCATCGCGGAAACGGCCGGCCGCGATCTCGGCCGGCAGATCGGCGTTGGTCGCCGAGATCACGCGGACGTTGACGAAGATCACGCGCGACGATCCAACTTTCTGCACTTCGCCGGTCTGCAGCACGCGCAGCAGCTTCGGCTGCAGCTTCGGCGGCATATTGGCGATTTCGTCGAGAAACAGCGTGCCCTCGTCCGCCAGCTCGAAGCAGCCGATGCGATCGGTGCGCGCGTCGGTGAACGCGCCTTTCACGTGGCCGAAGAGCTCGCTCTCGGCGACGCCTTCCGACAATCCGCCGGCGTTCATCGTGACGAGCGGCTTCGACGCGCGATTCGACAACCGGTGCAGCAGGCTCGCGACCACCTCCTTGCCTGTGCCGTGCTCGCCGGTGATGAGGACGCTCGCATCCGACGCCGCGACGCGCTCGATCGTCTCGCGCACGGCGACCATCGACGGCGCCTCGGCGATGAACGTCGGCAGATCGCGGCGCTGCAGCCGCGCGTTTTCTTCCTGGAGCCGGCGGCTGCGGCGAAGAGCCCGCCGCAATTCCAGCTGCGTATGCACCGCCGCCAACAGCGTGTCGTCGTCCCACGGCTTCTCGATGTAGTCGCGTGCGCCCCGGCGCATCGCTTCGACGGCGCCGGCGATGCTGCTCCAGCCGGTCATGACGAGCACCGGCAGCGTCGGGTCGATCGCCTTGATGCGCTCAAGCAGCTCGAAGCCCTCCTGCCCCGACGTGGTGTCGCGCGTGTAGTTGAGGTCGATGAGCGCGACGTCGAAGTCCGAGCGCTCGAGCGTGGCCACAAGCTCGGTTGGAGAGGCCGCGGTCGTGACGTCAAAATCCTCGCTGGACAGCAGCAGTTTCAGCGCGTCGAGGATGTCCGACTGGTCGTCGGCGATCAGGATGCGTCCCGTCATCGTGAGCAGCCAGTCCAAAATTCGGGATTCATGCAGTCATTTTGCCCGGTTTCACGCATGCACGCTCTCCTATTAGGAAGACTCGTGCCAGCGTCTGGCACTGGACTTGGAACTGCGGCGCGCTTCGAAAGCAGCGCGCCCTACAAATACTTGTAGGGCCGACTGATCTCGAAGTCGGCCGCAACAAAGCTCTACTATTGAAATATGAACGTCTTTGCCACAGCCGCGTTGCTCGTCGCGGCTTTGCTGGCCCAAACCACGCGCTCAGTCGTGCCGTACGTGCCGACCAGCCGGGCGATGGTCGATGCGATGCTCAAGTTGGCCGACGTGACGAGCCGCGACGTCGTGTACGACCTCGGCTGCGGTGACGGCCGCGTCGTCATCGCCGCCGCGAAGCAATTCGGCGCGCGCGGCGTGTGCATCGACATCGACGCGGAGTTGATCGCCGCGGCGCGCGCGAACGCGAAGGCCGAAGGCGTCGGCCATCTCGTGTCATTTCGCGTCGAGGATTTTTACACCACCGAGCTGAAGGGCGCCACAGTCGTGGCGCTCTACTTGCTGCCGTCCGTCAATCGCAGCCTGATGCCCAGGCTGCGGACCGAGTTGAAACCCGGCACGCGGGTCGTCTCCAACAGTTTCGATATGGGCGACACCTGGCCGGCCGACCGTCGGGTTCCCATAGAGAACACCGCGATTTACTTCTGGAAGATACAATGACCAACTCGTGAACTTCCGACACTGGTTTCTCGAGGGTCTGCAGGCGCCGTCGCCGTCCCAGGCCGAATCGCCGCACAAATCCCCCTGGTGGCAGGTGATGTGCCTCACGGGCGTCGACTACTTCTCCACCCTCGGTTACCAACCCTCGATCGCGTTTGTCGCCGCGCAGTTCCTCTCGCCCTTCGCCACCATCGTCGTGGTCCTGCTGACGCTCTTCGGCGCGCTGCCGATCTACAGCCGCATCGCCAAGCTCAGCCCCAACGGCCAGGGCAGTCTGTCCATCCTCGAGGAGCGCCTGCCGCGCTGGCGCGGCAAGGCATTCGTCCTCATCCTGCTCGGCTTCGCCGCCACTGGCTGGGTGATCACGATCACGCTGTCGGCCGCCGACGCCGCAGTGCACATCATCAAGAACCCGCTCGCGCCCGCGTCGATCAATCACCCGGTCGCGATCACGGTGCTGCTGCTCGCGGCGCTCGCGGCGATCTTTCTGAAGGGATTCAAGGAAGCGATCTGGCTGGCGGTCGGCGTGGTCGTGGTCTTCCTGGCGCTCAACGGCATCCTGCTTGGGCGCGAGTTGTGGACACTCATTCAACACCCGGAATGGATCGCGGCGTGGAAGGTCAATCTCTTCGCGCAGGAGTCGAGCCCGCTGATGATGGTCGCGATGGCCTGCTTCCTCTTTCCGAAGCTCGCACTCGGCCTCTCCGGATTTGAAACCGGCGTGGCGGTGATGCCGCTCGTGCGAGGGCTCGACGGCAAGGGCGGCACCCCCGCCGAGGAGATCGCGGCGCGCGTGGCCAACACGCGCAAACTCCTGAAAACCGCGGCCATCATCATGAGCGTCCTGCTCATCGGCAGCTCGGTCGTGACAACGACCATGATTCCGGCCGAGGCGCTGCTCGAGAAGGGCGAGGCCAACGGCCGCGCGCTCGCATATCTGGCGCACCGCGATCTCGGCAAAGTCTTCGGCACGCTGTACGACGTCTCGACGATCGCGATCCTCTGGTTCGCCGGCGCGTCGGCGATGGCCGGGCTGCTCAACCTCGTGCCGCGTTATCTTCCGCGGTACGGAATGGCGCCGGATTGGGCGCGCGCCACGCGGCCGCTGGTCACGCTGATTACCGCCATTTCAGTGCTCGTCACGATCCTCTTCGACGCGGATGTCGATGCGCAGGGCGGCGCGTATGCGACCGGCGTGCTTGCGCTTATGACGTCGGCGTGCATCGCCGTTGTCGTCGCGCTTCCGAAGAAGCGAAAAGTCTTCGGGCCGATCGCCGTCATTTTCATCTACACGACAATCGCGAATATCTACGAGCAGCCGGACGGTCTCAAGATCGCCAGCTGGTTCATCGTCTCCATCGTCGTCGCGTCGATGATTTCACGCGTGATGCGATCGACCGAAATCCGCATTCACGGCGTCGACTACGATGACCTCGCCGAACGCTTCGTGCACGATGCGGCGGTCGAGGGGCGAATGGCCAGTTCGCGGCGCAACCTGCCGACGACGGTGCGGCCGGAACTCCGCATCATCGCGAACCGGCCCGACAGCGGCTTGAAGGAAGAGTACGACCGCAAACTGCTCGAAGCGCAACACGAGCATCATCTGCGCGAGGACGATCCGGTGTTGTTCCTCGAAGTGCGGCCGGGCGATGCCTCGGATTTCTCGAATCAGCTTTCAGTCACGGGCGTCGATATCGATGGCCATCGCGTGCTGCGCACCTCGAGCCCGGCGATTCCGAATGCGATCGCCGGATTGCTTCTGGATCTTCGCGATCGCACGGGCTGTTTGCCGCACGCGTACTTCGGCTGGACCGAAGGCAACCCGATCCTCTATTTGCTCAAGTTCCTCGCCTTCGGCGAGGGCGACACTGCGCCGGTCTGCCGCGAGGTCTTGAGACAGGCCGAACACGCGCCCGAAAAGCGGCCGCGCGTGCACGTCGGCTAGACGTTTACCTGGCCCGCCTGGCGATTTCCGCCTGAAGCGCTTCGATCATTCGCGCTGAATCGCGGCGCAGCAGCCGGCTGAGAATGAACTCCGGCACCGAAAACGCGGGCTTGGCGATCAGCGCGTAGGCGATCACCGTGCAGCCGTTCTGGGACGAGAGCCGCCACGATCCTTCATATCGCACAAAACTCTTGCCCGATTTGTCCTTGAATCCCAGCGAGCGCGGCGCCTCGTCGATATCGAGCAGCAGGTGAATGCGCCTGGAGAAGGTCAGGAACTTCGCGTCAGCTTCCTGCGCCACCGTCACGCGCGCGCCGGTGCGCGCGGCGACGCCGCTCTTGCGGATGCCCGGCATGAACTCGGCGAGGTGGTTGTAGTCGGTAATCACCGCCATCGCCGATTCGGGCGACTGCGGAACCGCGAACGTCGCTGAGACCGTGTAGATTCCGCCCGCTTCGTTGACACCGACCTGAGTCTGCTCCGTACGCGCGACCGCCATCGTTACAACGATGGCGGTCGCGACAAACAACTTCATCGATCTAGAACCCGATGACCGCTTCGATCATCATGCCCTTGAACTTGCCGCCGTTCTTGATGTTCGTAGCCGGATAGTCGAAGTACTTCTGGTTGACGTAGGCGACCTTCGTCAGGATGTTGGTCGTCATGAACCAGCCGCCGCCGAATTCCCACCGGCTCGCGCCGACCTTGCCCGCGATCCCGGCGAGCTCGCCCTTGGCCTTGTTGTAGCGGGCGCCGACATAGATCTGCTCCTGCGGCAACATGCGATAGACCGCGTCGACCGCGTACTGATTCCAGGTGCGCTCGGTAAGTTCCGTCGTCGCCTTGCCCTTCGCGCGCTCGATCACGCCGAACAGTTCGAGGCCGCGGAACTTCATGAACGGGTTCATCTGGAGCGCCGTGACCTTGTTCCTGAATCCCGGGTTGAGCAGGCCGGAGACCGCCTGCGCGGATTCCGTCGCGGCGGTGTTCTCGAGCACGAAGTAGTAGCGCGATCCGGCGCGGTCACCGCTGTAGAGCGTGTTGTTCAGCGACTTGTTGGTCTTGTAGGCCGAGCCCGTCAGGCGGAAGCGCAGGTCCTTGTTGATCTGGCGATCGTAGCCAACCTTGCCGATCCATGCCGGTCCGCGCTCGCTTGGTTTCAGCACCGAGCCCCGGATCTCGCCGGCCGTGATCGCGCCCATCACGATCACGTTGCCCGGCTTGAGATACACCTCGGCGGCGATTTCCGTCGTGAAGGCATCCAGGATGTAGTTGCCGATAAACGGGTTGTACATCGCGTTGCCGTTGTCGGTTCGGCGGAAGTGCGCGTCGCCGTAGTTGATCTCCATGTGGCCCAGGCGCAGGGTGGCGATCTCCATCAGCGCGTTGAGCGGCGCGATATCGATCGGCGACTTATCCAACTGGAGATAGCCGTCCTTGACCCAGGTCTCGTTGTGACGCCGCGCCGAGAGGTAGGTGGTGAGGTTGACCCGAATGCCTGGGGCCAGCTGCGCGTTAATGGTCAGGTTCGCCGTCGAATTATTGATGCCGAACCCAATCGCCATGAGCTGGTTCGTGTTGACGCCGGCCACGAGCACCGGGGTCGCCGTGTTGCTGTGCGAGAGGTTCTGCACCTGCGTGGCGAAGTCGGCGCCGATGTCGAGCTTGAAGCCGTCGAACGCGTAGCCCTCGTTCTTCGTGGTTTCGAAGACGTTCAGGCCGCGCTGGTCGTGCGGGCGGAAATACGAGATCTTGATCTCGCGGCCGTCCTTCCAGCTGGTCGCCTGCGGCGCCGGAGCCGCGGATGTGGCGGCAGGGGCCGCCGGGGTGGTGCCGGTACTGGTCGTGGTGGTACCAGTGTTGACGGGTGTTTGGGCCGCCGCCGGCGTCGCGAGCGCAACGAACGCGCCCAGGGCAGAAAGAATACGAATCGTGCGGGTCATTGTCGTGTCCTCTTAGTTGTGAAAGAAAGCGCCCGGTGCAACAGTCAGAACTGCGGTCAGGGTCACGGTCACCTTGGGTGACGTCTTCAGCATGCCCATCATGGCTTTCGGCGCTTCGATGCCGTAGTCCGTCATGAGGAGCGGAAAGCTGCCGTTGAGCGTGAGAAGTGAGCCGTTCAGCTGGGTCTTGAGATCAAACGTGATTTCGCGCTCGACGCCGGCAACCTTCAACAGGCCCGTCGCCTTCAACGTGCCTGCCGCCGCGCCGGCCTGGAGTCGCGTCGCGCGGAACGTGATGTTGGGAATTCCCGGCGCCTTGAGCGCCTTGTACATGTTCTTGTCGAGGCCATCCTTGCCGGACTTCAGCGTGTTAACGGGCACCGACACTTCAAAGGTTTCGAGCGCTTCAGGCTGCAGGATCGCGTCGAAGAAGTTGGCGTCCGACAACGCGGGAGTCATCTTGCCCCGGACCAACCGGACATCGGCGGACGTCGCCGTCCAATCGTGGATGTTCGACGACCCGGCGAGGGTGATCTTCGCCGACGCGACGGCGAGCGTGTGCCCCTGACCAGCAAACAGGGTGGGCGCTACTCCCAGCGCCAGGGCAGCGGCCAGTGTCCAGCCGAGAAGGGTGCGAATGCTCCGTGCGTTGCTCATAACCGATGTCTCCTCCGTGATACCGCGGTTTCAGCCGCGGCACCCCCTATTGAAGCAATCGGTGTGCCGACTCTCTTTGCAGTTTTTCCTAAGGAATTTGACGAATCCTACGCGAAAGCGTCGGCGCGGTGAGGCTCACTCCCCAGTAACCGGTGAAAAATCCGCACCCTTCAGGCCGAACTTCTCTATCCGGTATCTGATCTGGTCGCGGTGGAGACCCAGGAGGGCGGCGGCGCGCGTCTGGTTGCCTTTTGTGCGTTCGAGCGCCAGCGTGACCAGGCGGCGCTCGACGTCCTCGATATTCAGGCCCTGCTCGGGCAGCGCGATCTCGCCGTTGCCGGGCGCCGCGCCCGCCCGTACCGAACGCGCGATCTCGAAATCTCCCGGCTCGAGCGTTTCGGACTCGGCCAGCAACACCGCGCGCTCCATGAGGTTGCGCAACTCGCGCACGTTGCCCGGCCATGCATAGTCGAGCAGCCCCCGTTCCGCGGCCGCTGAGAGCCGCTTCACCGGTCGCCGGAATTCTCGGCTGAATGCCGCGATGTAGTGCTCTGCGAGCAGAATCACGTCGCGGCCGCGCGCGCAGAGCGGCGGCATTTCGATCCGCATGACATTCAGGCGGTAGTAGAGATCCTCGCGAAACTTGCCGTCGCGAACGCTCTTCTCCAGATCCTGGTTCGTCGCGGCGATCACGCGCACGTCGACCTTGATGTCCGCGGATCCGCCGAGCCGGCGAAACGCCCGCTCCTCGAGAAAACGCAGCAGCTTTGCCTGGAACGCCGGCACCGTTTCGGCCACTTCATCGAGAAAGACCGTGCCGTCGTCGCCCTGCTCGAAGAGGCCGCGCTTCTGCTGCCGCGCGTCGGTAAACGCGCCGCGCTCGTGGCCGAAGAGCTCTGACTCGAGCAGCGTTTCCGGCAGGGCCGAGCACGTGATGTTGAGGAACGGGCCACTGGCGCGGCTGCTGCCGTAGTGGACGATCTTCGCCACCATGTCCTTGCCCGTGCCGCTTTCGCCCGTAATCAGGACCGTGGATGACGGGCTCGCGCCCACCTTGCGCGCGAGCGCCTTCACCTTCTTCATCGGCTCGGATTCGCCGATCAGCGAGTCGAAGGTGAACGGCCCCGCGACTTGCTCTTTCAACCGGCGAAACTCGCGCTTGGCCCGGGCACCGTCGAGCGCCCGCGACAGCCGCAACACGACGTCATCGACTTCGAACGGCTTGGTGACGTAATCCGATGCGCCCGCCTTGATGGCCGCGACGACAGTCTCGATGTCCTTGTCGGCCGTCAACATCACGACCGGCAGGTCCGGATCCGCCTCGCGCAATCGCGTCAAGACCGTGATGCCATCGCCATCAGGCAGCCGGAAATCGAGAACCACGCCGTCGGCATTCCTGAACTGATCGACCGCGTCGGCCGCGCTGCCCGCTTCGGCGGTTTCGAAGCCGTCGGCCTTCAAGCGCTGGCACAAAGACCAGCGCACGAGGCGCTCATCGTCAACGACGAGGATTCGCTGCCGGGCCATGGCTGCTTACGATGTCACACTCGACTCCACCAGCAAGACAAAAGACTTCACCTGGAAGGGTTTCGCGACGACCGAAAAGACGCCCCGCTCGATGGCCCTGGTACGCATGTCGTCGTCAGCAAACGCCGTCATCATTACGACGGCAGTTCGCGGCGATGCGCGGCGGACGTCCTCGAGCAGCGAGAGATCCTGCCGATCCGGAAGGCGGTAGTCGAGGATGACGACGTCGAACCGGCCGGGCTCTGCAGCGACCGCTGCCAGCGCCTCCGCGCCTGTTCCGGCGGTGACCACCTGATGGCCGCGGGCCCGAAAGGCAGACTGAAGCGACCAGCGGATCAGCGGCTCGTCATCAACGATGAGGATCGCCAGGCTTGCGGGTTTTTCACCAGACTGGGGATCATTCCTCACCAAACTCTGCGCCATCGCGGGGACCATGCCTCCTGGCGGCGCTGTAATACAAGAATCAGTCCAACTCTCAGGACAGGCCCGGCTGGGCCGGAAGGCTGAATCGCATCGTCGTGCCGTTCGAATCGGATGAGACGACGCGCACGTTGCCGTAGTGCGCTTCGGCGATGCGCTTCACGGTCGCCAGGCCGAGGCCGGTGCCGCGGGACTTCGTGGTGAGAAACGGCGTGAACATTTTCGCAAGGACCTGGGGCGGGATGCCCCCGCCCGAATCCGTGACATCAATCCACACATCCTCGCCGGACGTTTGCAGTGTGACGATGAGCGCGCCCCGGCCCGACATGGCCTGCATCCCGTTGATCAGCAGATTCTGCAGCGCGACCTTGATAAGTTCGGCGTCGGCCGTGACGGCGGGCGCGCTGCCTTCGACGCGGGCGTCGACGTTCTGCCAACCCGGGTCGAGCTTGAAAAAAGAGACAAGAGTCTGCGCGAGGTCCGACAGGTCCACGGCGCCGAGGCGGGGCTTTGGCGGGCGCGAAAACAGCAGGAGGTCGCCCATCATCGCCGAGAGGCCGTCGAGACGCCGCAGGATCTCGCCGATGATTTCCTGGTCATCGGGCTCCGGCAGCTTCTCCGCGAGGATCTGAATCGCGCCGCCGACGGCCGCGAGCGGGTTCTTCACTTCGTGGGCGAGCACGGCAGCCAGCTCCCCGATCTGGACGAGCCCGGAATCCTCCCGCAGTTTCATCTCGAGCTTCACGCGCTCGGTCAGGTCGCGAACGATGCCGGTGAATTTGGTTTCGCCCTCGATGGACATCTCCGCGACCGAAAGGTGCGCGGGAAACGTGCTGCCGTCCTTGCGTTGCGCCGTGACCTCACGGCCGATGCCGATGATGTGGCGCCGGCCGGTCATCTGATAGCGGCGCAAATAGTGGTCGTGCTCGGAACGGTAGGGCTCCGGCATCAGGATCGAGACGTTCTGTCCGATGATGTCGTCGGCCCCATAGAGAAACAGCCGTTCGGCCGCCCGATTGAAGGCTTCGATGCGGCCGCGCTGGTCGATCAGGATGATGGCGTCTACGGCCGTTTCGATAATCGCGCGGGCCCTGGCCTCGCTGCTGCGGAGCGCACGCTCGGCACGCAGGTGCGCCGAACGGTTGCGCACCATCGCCGAGGCGCCGAACGGGCGACCGCCGGCGTCACACACGGGCGAGACGGTCATACGCACATCGATGCGCTGGCCGCTTTTCGTGATGTGGACGGTGTCGTGCGGTTCGACCCGTTGACCGTCCGCGATCTGCAGCAGCGTGCGGCGATGTAATTCCTCGAAGTCCGGGGGAATGATCCGGCTGAGCGGCTGGCCGGTCATCTCGGCGGCCGTGTATCCGTAGATCCGCTCCGCCCCCCGGTTCCACGCGAACACCGCGCCAGAGAGATCCGTGCCGATAATCGCGTCGTCGGACGCGTCGAGGACTGCCGCGAGGATGCGATCCGATTGCAGAGCAGGATTGAACCCGGGATACATGGAAAGTGCCGCTATTGTGCCACGCCGAACCCGAGGCTCTCACTTCACGACGACAGCACCCTTCAACATATTCATCCCGCAGACGAAGTCGATGGTTCCTGACTGTCTTGGCGTCCACGTCAAGGTCACTGGCTTGTTAAGTGGCAGGTCCTTCGCAATCTTCAGACTTGGGAACACCACTTTCTTAGCGCAGGTCTCTTCGGTCCTTCGCAAGAAGACCAGCTCGATGGCACGGTCTCGCTGGACCGTGATTTGCGCGGGCGAAAAACCGTTAGCTGTCACAGCGATCTCGTGGCGTTGAGTCTTTGCCGGCGCGGGTGACTGCGCGACCGGTCCGGGCGGTGCGAGGCCAAGACGCTCGCGCTCAGAACGAAGCAAAAAGCTCCCCGAAGTCACGACTCGATCAGTCTCGGTCAGTTCACCGGTGACGGGAATCTGGCCTGCCCGTTCGGGCCCGACCGAGACAGAACGTTCGATGAATTGATTCGGCTCTCGACCCGTGACGTAAACGACAAACTGTTGCCCGATCTGTTGAATCGCTGCGGCGGGAACACTCAACGCAGACACGTCCGAGACGGCCGCCGCAATCGTCACGTCAACGTACATCGCGAGACGCAGCTGTCCACCGCGGTTCGGCAGTTCAACGCGGACCTGCGCAGTACGAGTCGCCGCTGAAACCTGTGGATCAACGTATGTCACGCGTCCCCCAATTGAATTTTCGGGCGACGATGGCGCGGTGATCGTCGCGTTGGCGCCGATCCGTACTCGTGACACGTCGTTTTCATAGACGTTCGCGATCACCCAGACGGTCGATAGATCGGTAATGGTGAACAACTCGGCTCCGTTCACGACAGTTGCCCCTTCGTTGATTTGCCGAGAGGTGACTTCACCGCTGCGTGGGGCCGTCACGTTGATCGACGCATTCACCATTGACGATTGCTCAAGCGCTGAAATGGACGCGTCCGGCAGACCAAACAGCTTGAGTTTCGTACGCGCGCTTGACGTCCCCGCGGTGTGCCGCACGTGCTCGGCCCTCGCTTTCTCCAGCTCTTGCTTACTGGCCGATCCAATCGCAGCAAGCCGTTCCGTTCGCAGCCATTCCTGGTGAGCGGACTCAAGGTCTGCCTGCATCGATAGAAAGGCCATTTCCGCTTCGGCCAGTTCGGGGCTGTAGATCACGGCCAGCACCGCGCCACGCTGGACTTGACTGCCGAGCTGCGCGGAGACCCGCGTCACGCGGCCGGCAGCCAGCGAAGTCACCGGAACCTGGGTGTATGAATTGGCGGTGACCGTCCCAGGCACTCGCAACTCTTGACTGCTCAGGCCAGCTGTCACTGCTG
>JBKJHW010000133.1:0-13483 GCA_046598935.1 Vicinamibacterales bacterium
TCCTGGTATCGGAACGGGCGCCGCTTCGTCCAAATCCGCTTGAATGTGCCTGACGTCTCCGCGGCGGCCCAGTGCGGATTGCTCGCGTGGTCCAAGTACTCGTATGCTGACAGCGGCACGGCAATTTCATTGCGGCAGGAGGTCGGCCCGCCGGCAGCGAAGGACGTCGCCGCGGTCAACTGGGACGGCAGCGAGCTCGTGGCCTTCAAGCTGCATCTGCCGAGCAAGATTACGTTCCACAACATGCGCGACAACAAAACCGGCAACACGCTGGCGCCGTTGCGCGGCAACATCCTCGCCTGGGAACAGAGCCTGACCGATCGCCGCTCTGGCAAGCCCGTTGTCATGGAGATGAAGATGGACCGCCAGTCCATCCTGCGTCGCACGCTGCTCCTGTTTGCGGCCGCGTTCGCCGCGGCCATCCTGATGATGGGCGGAGCGATCTGGTGGACGCTTAAACGCCCCCGCCGCCCAGCCTGAGGTCCTGCACTTTCTTGTCGCCCGGTGCGAGCGTGACCCGCGCGGACGCAGCGCGCAGCTGTTCGAGGAATTTCGGATCGAACCATTCCCCCGGCTCCACATCCGTCACAGCGGCGACGAAGTAGTCGCCCGCAGGCAGGGTAGGGACGATGAAGCGGCCGTCCGTGCCGGGGCGCGACGAGAGGATCCGCCGCGACTGCGGCGTCCAGAAACGCGTGTCAGCCGAAAAGACGATCACCGTGTACGCCGTGGCCGGCATGTTCTGCGAGTCAGTCAGCGTGCCGCTCAACTCCTGCGCCTGACTCGCCATCGTCAGCGTCAAATCGGCGATGTTGCTGTTGGGTTTGACTTCGAGCGGGAAGTCGAGAATATCGCGGCCGCTCGTGACGGCCGATTTCAGAGTCATCCCTTGAATCTGTCCCTGCACGCGCACGGTGTAGCGCCCCGGCGCCACGCCGCTGATGACGAAGTTACCGCTCGCATCGAGCAAGGCCGGCGCGTTCTGCGCGAGCTCCGCTCCCTGGCCCGCGCTCGCCGGCGAGAGCGCCACTCGAACGCGGGTCAGATCGGTTGGCGGCGGCGCGCCATCGAACACAAGATATCCCGACACTTTCAGGCCCGGTTGCATCGCAACGGTGACGCCGTTGACCGCATTCCCCGAGACGAAAACGGCCGTTTCGCCCCACAGCACTTCCGGCTGAGCGGGCTGCGCAGTCGCAGCGGCGCCGGCTGCCGGCGCTGCTCCTTGTCCGCGGCGTCCGCCACCGCCGCCGCCGCCGCGGCCCTGGCGCGCCTGGATGACGTACTGGCCGGGCGCGACATTTGTGAATGCGAATGTCCCGTCGGCCCCGACGCGAGCGGTGTTCAGCCCGCCGCCCATGGCCTGTTCCGCTTCGTGGACGAGCGTGAGCAGGATGCCGGAGGTATCGCCATCGGGGCTGGCCACGTTGCCCGAGATCTTGGCCGTCTGCACGAGCTGTAGCTGGAAGTCCACGCCCTGCCGTTCCTGGCTGATGTCGAGCGACACGGCCGTGGCGTTTGTCGATGTCGTGGTGCCGGGATAGTAAACCGGCGCGTATCCAACGCCGGCGTCATCGCCGGCATTCAAATCAGCAAGAAGCCCGCCGACCGCGGCCGCGGCATTGCCGCCCCGGCCGCCGAGAATCTGCTGCAGCGCGCCGCCATTCAGCTGAATGTTCGCGCCACGGCCGCCCTGATTGCCGCCGAACGCCTGGCCGACGACGTCCTCGACAACCTGGCGAAGATCGCCGGGCGAATTCCTCGGCGTTGCGCGGATCACGTATTCGCCGGGAATCAGGCCGTAGATACGGTAGGTGCCGCGGTCGTCGGTTTGATCCGAGCCGGCCTGCACGTAGCGTTTTTCACCCGTGCGCATCTCTGCGCGCCAGGCGCCGACCTGCGTGCCGGTTGACGGCTCGTTGTTCTCGTCGAGAACCATGCCCGTGAGCACCCCGCCCTTTGGCAGCGGCAATTTCAGATCGTCGAGATGCTGGCCGTCGGCCAGCTGAATCGGCGTGCCCGCGCGGCCGGGCTTTTTCTGGCCGTACATGATGTTCACGTAGCCGGCCTTTGACGCGCTGAGCGTGAATCGGCCCGCGGGAAGCTCCGCGAAGCTGAACCGGCCCCTGTCATCAGAGGTCGCGGTCTTCGCGTTGCGGAGATCGCCGCCAGAGAGCGTCACCCGCGCGCGCCGAACCGGCCGCCCGCCGTCAGTCGAAACAATAGTGCCGCCGATGGTCCCCGTGCCCACGGGCGCGACTTGATTGGGATTATCACGAGCCGGCGTTTGCTGGTTACCGCCCTGGCCCTGCCGCTCGCCCCCGCCGGCCTGCCGCTCCTGCTGCGTCTGCTGCGTCTGCGGCGACGGCGTTTGGGCCGCGAGAGCCACAGCCGAGCCAGCCAGAAAGGAAGCGACGAGATACGGAACTCGCATAGTCAGAATGTTAGACCGCTGGCACCGGCGGAAACATACGGGGACGTACCCCTTTTCCACAGCTTTCCACAGCCAGGGGACAGGTCTCCGTTCGGAGACCTGTCCCCAAACTGTGGATTTCTGTGGAAAAGGGGTACGTCCCCCTGTAACCCGGCGGCAAAGGTTAAGTTTCAGGGCCTGGTGTCGGTCTTCAGCTCGTTCTTGACGCTGAACACGCCCGGGATCTGGGCGAGCGAGTAGGCGAGCACTTTTTCGACGTTGCTGAACACCGCACCCGTAAGGGTGACCTTGCCGTTTTCCACGACGATATGGATCGGCGGCGTGACCATCGATGCATAGTGGCGAAACGCCGGGTGTCCATAAATCGCCAGCGCGAGCCTCTGGCGCAGCTCGCTGTCATAGATCGAAACCGGCAGGACTTCTACGCGATTGATTACGGACTTGACGCCGTCGACCTTCGCGATCTCGGCCTCGATGGCATTGCGTTTGAACGGCATCGTCACCCGGCCGTTGAGCGTGACGGCCCGGTTCTCGACGCCGATCGAGATGTCGTCAAAGATTCCGAAATGCACGTAGCTGCGAACGGCCGCGGCGACCCGTTCGGCGAGATCGGCGTCGCTGATCTGCGCGGCAGCGGCCGGCACCGGGGCAACGGTGAGTGCAATGACGAAGGCAAAAGCGCGCATGAGTGACCTCCAGAATTCGGTTGGGGTCGGTGTTGGCAGCACGCTCGTTGATAGAGCAAGGACGGTACCAAGCCCTGTGCACCTAGAATAGACGTCGTGAGTTGGCTGGCGGTGTTGGGACTGTCGGTGCTGGGGAGTGTCGGCGGGTTGGCGACGGCCGGTGTACTCGTCAGCCTTCGAAAGGACGTTCGTCTGCGCGTTGTGCCGTGGCTGGTGTCCTACGCTGTGGGCACTCTGCTCGGCGCTGCATTGTTGAGTCTCCTGCCGGAAGCGCTCGACAGTCTCGCGCCGATCCGCGTGTTCGGAACACTGCTCGCGGGCATCCTGACGTTTTTCGCGCTCGAGAAGCTCGTGCTGTGGCGCCACTGTCATGACGAGCAGGATTGCTCGGTGCACACGAGCACGATGTCGATGGTGGTCATCGGCGATGCCGTGCACACGTTCGTCGATGGCGCCGTGATCGCGGCCGCCGCGCTCGTCTCGCTGCCCCTCGGCCTGTCAACGGCGCTCGCGATTACCGCGCACGAAATCCCCCAGCAGGCCGGCGACGTCGCCGTGCTGCTGACGGCCGGCCAATCAAGAAGCCGCGCGCTCTGGCTGACCGCCGCCGCCGCCGGCGGCGGCATCCTCGGCGCTTTGATGATGCTGACCTTCGGCGAGCTCTTGCCGGGCGTGCTGCCGTACGCACTGTCGTTCGCCGCCGGAAATTTTCTGTACGTCGCGATGGCGGATTTGATCCCGCACTTGCATCAGGGCCACTCGGACACAAACGGTGGCCGCCAGATCATCCTCATCAGCCTCGGCATCTTGACGATGGTATTGCTCTGAGAAGGGCAGAGGGCAGAGGGCAGAGGTAAAGGTGGAAAGGGCATAGGGAAGAGAAGCGTTGGCGCGGAGCGCCCACATGGCCTGTGCCCTATGCCCTTTGCCCTATGCCCTACTCAAGCGCTTTTTACCCCGCAATGTATCCCTTGCGCGCGCGCACGTGGTATTGGCCTTTGCGCACCTGCACCTGGATGTCGCGCCATTTGCCGTCTTTCGGCTGCGTCGAGACATAGCCCAGGAAATACTGCCGGCTGAGCTCGTCGGCAATGCCTCGCGTCGCCGGATCGAGGTCGCGCGGGCCTTGAACCACTTCCGTGCGTCCGCCGCTGTCGTCCGTCAAGGTGCGCAAAGCGTTCACGCCCGCGCTGCCGCCGGCGGATGTTCGCGGTGACGAAATGATCGGCGCCGGCGCCGGAGCCGCAGCCGGACCCGAAGGTGTGGATGTCGCAGGCGCTTTCTTGCCCGGGAATGGAGACGGCCGCGGCGGCCCCGACGGCTGCCGTGCCGGCGGCGGCGGATTGGGATTCGAGTACGAGCCGCCCGACGAGGACGTTGGATACGACGCCGCGTACGAGCGCCCGCTCGGATCGATCGCGATGCCGTAGACCAGTACCTCGCTTTCGCGAATGAGCTGCTGCGTCTCTCGCAGACCGAGACGGCTGTTCTGGTCCTCGCCATCGGAGATCACGAGCAGCGCTTTCTTGCGCTCAACGCCCTTCTGCGCGAGCGGCACCGCCTCGGCGACCGCGTCGTAGAGCGCCGTGCCGCCGCGAGCCTGCGCCGTGCCCAATGCGCGGCTCACCGCCGCGCGATCCGATGTCCATCCCTGAATCAGCTGGGGCTGGCTGTCGAACCGGTAAAGAAAAACCTGGTCGTTCGGGCCGAGCAGATCGAACAGAAACTTGTTCAACGTGGCCTGCGCCGCCTGAATCTTCTCGCCGGCCATGCTGCCGCTCGTGTCGAGAACGATGCCGAGGCTCACGGGCACGCGATCCGAATCGAACTGCTGCACGACCTGCGGCCGCCCGTCTTCGTAGACGACAAAATCATCGCGCGTGAGATCCGGCACGAAGCGCCCGTTCGCGTCGGTCACCGTGACGGTGACGTTGATGAGGTCAGTGTTGGAACGGAACTGAAAACCCTGCCCGGCAGGTTTCTCCTGCGCAAGCAGCAACGCTGCCGATAACCAGATAACCAGGTAACCAGATAACCAGATCCGGCGACTCATCGCCCGCCCGCCTCAGTCATGGAGCCGGCGGCGCGCTGGCCGCGTTTGTCGACATGCGCAATCACCGACCCATCGTCACGCCGGAAACCGACGCGGTACTTGCCGATGTGCGCGATGTTCGGAATCTTGATGACGAACGGCGATTCTTCGCCGGGCCGCATCGACGCAAATTCGAGCTGGGCTTTGCCGGACGCGAAGTACGCGCCATCCTTGTCGAAGAGGTACACCACTGCGACGACGCGAGCGAGCGGCGCGGCGTCGATCGGATTCACAACGAGGCCGACAAGCGAGAACTCTCGCGCGTCAACGGAGTGCTTGAGGGAGAGCAGCTCGATCGGCCGGGACTGCGCGGCCTTCGAGACCGTGGAGGTGGGCGCCGTGCCCGCCGTCGCTTCTTCCGTCGTCGGCGGCTGGGATCCCGACGCATCGACAGTCGCGGGCTTGAAGACAACCACAAGCGTGCCGACGAGCACCGTCATGACCACTGCGACGGCGGCGACCGCGAGCCACGTGCGGCCAGGCGCGTTCGGCTCATCGGTCGCGCCGAACATCGGTCCGGACGGAACGTCGATCTCGATCTCGCGATCGTCGTTTCGGTATCGCGGCGCAGCCGCGTCCCGGTATCGCGGCGTAGCGTCTTCCAGATAGCGCGGCGCGGCCTCGCGATAGCGCGGCGCGGCTTCCTCTCTGTAGCTCACGACGTCTTCGGCGTCGTAGTCCGGCTCGCGGTAAGAGAGCGCCGCATCCTCACCGGTCAAATCGAGCGCGGCGGATTCGAGCGCCGTCACCCGCGCGGCACTCCGATGGCGCTCGCCGCGCAGCAACCGGATCGCGACAACCGACATGCCCACGGCTAACGCCAACGCCACGCCCGTTACCACCAACATCAGAACGTCCATCGCTTACCTCAGCTTGAAACCAACCGCGACTTCAACCACCACATCGACGTTCGCGCCAAGCCGTGTCGCCGGCGTGAACCGCCACTGCTTCACAGCGTCAATCGCTTTCTGTTCGAGACCAGAGCCGAGCGACTGCAGCACGCGCACATTGCCGACGCTGCCGTCGCGGCGGACGACGATTTCGAGCACGACGTCGCCTTCGACGCCGCGCCGCCGCGCGTCATCGGTGTAGTTCGCGCGAATCTCGCGCACGAGTTGTGGCGGACTCACGCCCGAGCCCGGCCGAAATGGTCCGCCGCCAGTGCCGCCACCGCTACCGGGGCCGATGCCGCCGCCATCGCCTTCGCCGATACCAGCACCCTTTCCAGCGCCAATACCGCCGCCGGCGCCAGGGCCCTGGCTCGACGACGTATTCGGGGTGTCATGCGGCACGCCGATCCGATCATTCGTGTCAGCCGCGATCGACGCCACCGGCGCGACGACGGCTTGCGGCGGTGGAGGCGGAGGCGTAGGCGCCGGCTTCGGAATTACCGGCGCGGGCGGCACGATCACCGGTGGCTGCGGCGCGGGAAGTGTCGGCCTGGGAGGTGGTGGTTTTGGTGGCGGTGGCGCCGGTTTCCTGGCCGGCGGGGGAACGGGGCTCGCGACTTTCTTCTTGGCGGGCGCCTTGCGCTCGGCCTTTGGCGGGGGCGCGGGCATCTTCAAGCCGCCGCCACCTCCGCCGCCGCCGGGTCCGGGTTGGATCAGATAGACAAGCCGCGTTGTCGTCTGTTCAGGAATCTCTTCGTCGGTGTCCTGGGCCTGAAGCAAGCCCAACGACGCCGCGACCATCATCAACAGGAAAAAAGTCACGTGCGCGATCGCTGATATCGCCAGCGGACCGGCCTGCTTGCGCTTCGGCTCCGGAGCCAGGTTGATCGGCAGTGCCCGACGCGGCGAAGCGGCGACGCCGCGTCGCAACGCCCGAACCAGGGCCACGGCGTCGGGGCCGGTCACGTGTTTTCCGGTAACGGACACACCGCCGGCCCGGATCGCCTGCTGAAGCCGGGTCGGGGAGACCTGTGCCGCGGCGGCAATCTCGTCGAGCGTGTAAACGTCGTCAGCCGGTGAGCGCATTTGCGGGGCTTACGACTTTTCGGTCGGACGAGGCTGGTCCTACACTAGGCAAATGCACTTATCTCGCGCGGGCATCGTTACTGGGGCGTCTTCGGGCATCGGGCGGGCGACTACTCTTCGTTTGGCCCGGGACGGCGACCAGATCCTGGCCGTCGGGCGGGATATGGCCGCTCTACAGGCCGTTTGTGACGAAGTCGTCAGAGCCGGCGGGGTCGCGCTGCCGTTCGCGGCGGATGTCACAGCCGCCGACGCCCCCGAACGGATCGTGGCCGAAGCCCTCAAACAGTTCGGCCGCATCGATTTACTGGTGAACGCCGCCGGCATCATCGCATCGGGCACCGTTGAAGCGACAACCGATGACGCGTGGGACGTCATGATGAACATCAACGTTCGCGCGCCGTTCCGGTTGCTGCGCGCGGCGACCGCTGCGCTCACGGCGTCAAAGGGCGCTGTTGTGAATCTCTCGAGCGTCACCGGCACGCGTGCGTTTCCCGGTATTGTCGCCTACTGCGTCAGCAAGTCGGCAGTCGATCAGTTGACGCGGTGCGCCGCGCTCGAAATGGCGGCCGCCGGCGTGCGCGTCAATGCCGTCAATCCGGGCGTTGTTGTTTCAAATCTTCATCGCCGAGCCGGCATGGATGACGCGAAGTACGCGGCGTTTCTCGAGCACTCGAAAGACACACATCCGATGGGCCGGCCGGGAACGCCGGAAGATGTCGCGTCGCTGATCCGGTTTTTACTCTCGGCTGAGAGTGGATGGATTACGGGAATTACAGCGAACGTCGATGGCGGCAGACATCTGACGTGCCTGCGGTAAAAAAACAACATCGGGTGTCGTTTTCTCGAAAATGGGAAAACGACACCCGATGTCGTTTTTTCCTTACTACTTCGCTTCAAAAAACACGACGCCGTCGACATCCGCGAGCAGCCGCACGGCTTTGGCGCCGGCGCGCGTCAGTGCTTCTTTCACGTCGTCGGGCGCGAGGCCGGGAATGCGGACCGGGATCAAACCGAAAAGTCCGGGCCGCCGGACGCCTTCGATCACGAGTACGCGGCCGGTGGGTTTGATGATGCGCAGCGCTTCTTCGCAGCATGCGATGCGGTTGCGGCCGTCGAGCGATGCGAGTTGCCGGTTGATGACGGCGGCGTCGAAGGTGCCGGCGTCGAGCGGCAGCATCGTGACGGGCGCCCACTGAAACTCCACGAGCGCGCCGGCTTTGGCGGCGGCGGTGTCGACGCGCGCCCTGGCCTCGGCTCCGACATCGATCACGACTGTTCGGCCGTTCAGGCCGGTTTCGACGCCGATTTCGGCCGCGAGCGCAGCGTCCGTTGGGCCCGGCGCGCCGAGCACAGCGATGGATTCTGCTGCGCGCGCTCCCACCATGGCTGAGGCCGTTGACCGCATTTCCGGATGATATAGTTTTCGATTGTGACTCAAGGCATCGATATCGCTCCAGCCAAGGGCAAGCTTGGCGTTCTTCTCGTCGGCCTCGGCGCCGTGGCGACTACGACCATCGCCGGCGTCTTTGCCATTCGGAAGGGCCTCGCCAAGCCGATCGGCTCGTTGACCGAAATGGGCACGATCCGCCTCGGCAGACGCACCGACAACCGCACGCCGACGCTGCGCGAATTCGTGCCGCTGGCCGAGCTCAACGATCTTGTTTTTGGCGGATGGGACATCTTCGAAGACAACGTCTACGAATCGGCGAAACACGCCGGCGTGCTGGAAGACAAGCTGCTCGATCAGATCAAGGACGAGATGTCGGCGATCAAGCCGATGTCGGCCGTGTTCGACCGCCACTATGTGAAGCGGCTTGACGGCCCGAACGTGAAGAAGGGCAAGAACAAAAAAGATTTCGCCGATCAGCTGATCGCCGACATCCGCAATTTCAAGATGGCGAACAACTGCGATCGTCTCGTCATGGTGTGGACGGGCAGCACCGAGATCTTCATGACGCACGCGCCCTGCCACATGAGCATCGCGGCGTTTGAGCAGGGGTTGCTTGAAAGCGATCCGGCGATTCCGTCGAGCATGATCTACGCCTACGCGGCGATCTCCGAAGGCATTCCGCACGCCAACGCCGCGCCGAACCTCAGCGCCGACATCCCGGCGCTCTTCGAACTCGCGCAGAAGACCGGCTCTCCGCTCGCCGGCAGCGACATGAAGACGGGCCAGACGCTGATCAAGACGATCATCGCGCCGGGCCTCAAGGCGCGCCTCATCGGCGTCGAAGGCTGGTACTCGACCAACATCCTCGGCAACCGCGACGGCGAGGTGCTGGACGATCCGGAATCGTTCAAGACGAAGGAAGAGAGCAAGAAGAGCGCGCTCGATTACATCTTCCAGCCGCATCTCTACCCGGATCTGTACAAGGACCTCTCGCACGTCGTGCGCATCAACTACTACCCGCCGCGCGGCGACAACAAAGAGGGCTGGGACAACATCGACATCTTCGGCTGGCTCGGCTACAAGATGCAGCTGAAGATCAACTTCCTCTGCCGCGACAGCATTCTCGCGGCGCCCATCGTGCTCGACGTCGCGCTGTTTATGGACCTCGCGAAACGCTCCGGCATGAAGGGCATCCAGGAGTGGCTGTCGTTCTACTTCAAGAACCCGATGCACGCTGACGGGTTGTACCCGGAGCACGACCTGTTCATCCAGCTGATGAAGCTGAAGAACACGCTGCGCCATCTGCGCGGTGAAGAGCTCATCACGCATCTCGGTCGCGAGTACTACGACTAAGAGCCATGAGCGAAGGCGCGAAGCGCCCTGAGAACGAACGTACGACGCGCCCTGAGATTTCGGCGCTGTTGGACGAAGCGCGCACGTTCGCGCCGCCGGACGACTGGCGCCGCCGCGCCGCGATCAACGATCCGGGCGTGTACGCGCGCGCGGCCGCGGATCCCGAATCCTTCTGGGCGGAGTTTGCGCGCGAGCTCGAGTGGATCACGCCGTGGGACCGCGTGCTTGACTGGCAGCCGCCCGACGCGAAATGGTTCGTCGGCGGCAAACTCAACGCCAGCGCCAACTGCGTCGACCGCCACATTCGCACCGCGCGCCGAAACAAAGCCGCGCTGATCTGGGAAGGCGAGCCCGGCGACCGCCGCACGCTCACGTATTTCGATCTCTACCGCGACGTCTCGGCGTTTGCCAACGTGCTCAAATCTCTGAACGTCAAGAAGGGCGATCGCGTCGCGCTCTACATGCCGCTCATTCCTGAGCTGGCGATCGCGATGCTGGCCTGCGCCCGCATCGGCGCCGTGCACAGCGTCGTCTTCGGCGGCTTCAGCGCGGAATCATTGCGCGATCGCATCAATGATTCGCAGTGCGTCCTGCTCGTCACCGCCGACGGCGGATACCGTCGCGGGCAGATCGTGCCGCTGAAGCAGATGGCCGACGAAGCGCTCAATGACACGCCGTCGATTCAGCACGTCGTCGTTGTGCAGCGGCGCGCCGGCGATCCCATTCCTGTTCACATCAAGGAAGGGCGCGACCATTGGTATCACCGGCTGATGGAAGACGCGGCGCTCGAGTGCGAGCCCGAGCCGATGGATTCCGAGGACATGCTCTACATCCTCTACACGTCGGGCACGACTGGAAAACCCAAGGGCATCGTTCACACCACCGGCGGGTACCTCACCGGCACGTACGCGTCGACCAAGTGGGTCTTCGATCTTCGTGAAGACGATGTGTATTGGTGCACGGCCGATATCGGTTGGGTCACCGGGCACAGCTATGTCGTCTACGGCCCGCTCGCCAACGGCGCAACGGTCGTCATGTACGAAGGGGCTCCGGACTGGCCGCAGAAGGATCGCTTCTGGAAGTTGATCGAGCGATACGGAGTCACGGTGTTCTACACCGCGCCGACGGCGATTCGCGCGTTTATGAAGTGGGGCACGGACTGGCCCGCCGCGAGAAATCTCGACTCGCTGCGGTTGCTCGGATCGGTCGGCGAGCCGATCAATCCCGAAGCGTGGATGTGGTACCGGGAGCACATCGGCCGCGGCCGCTGCCCGATCGTCGACACGTGGTGGCAGACGGAAACGGGGCAGATTCTCATCACGCCCTTGCCCGGCATTACGACGACCAAGCCCGGCTCAGCGACTCAACCGTTCCCCGGAATCTCCGCCGAGATTCGCACGGCTGCCGGCGAACGGGTCACTGAAGGCGGCGGATTGCTGGCGCTCACGAAGCCGTGGCCGGCGATGCTGCGCGGAATTTATGGCGACCCCAAGCGGTTCGCCGAGCAGTACTGGAGCAAGTGGAAAGACGGCGTCTATTTCACCGGCGACGGGGCGCGCGTCGATCGCGACGGCTACTACTGGCTGCTCGGGCGCGTTGACGATGTGCTGAACGTCGCGGGACATCGCCTGGGCACGATGGAAGTTGAGAGCGCGCTCGTTGATCATCCTGCCGTGGCAGAAGCGGCGGTCGTCGGATGTCCGCATGAGATCAAGGGGCAGGGCGTCGCGGCATTTGTGACGCTCAAGGACGGGCGCGCGGCCAACTCGGCCCTCATCGACGAGCTCAAAGAGCACGTCGTGAAGAAGATCGGGGCGATCGCGCGTCCCGACCAGATTCTGTTTGCCGCGGACCTGCCGAAGACGCGGTCGGGCAAGATCATGCGGCGGCTGCTCCGCGATATCGCCGAGGGCAAGGCGCTCGGCGACACCACAACGCTCGCCGATCCCAATGTCGTCCGGCGTCTCAAAGACGAGTACGAATCGACCGAGTCGTAATTGGACATCGCATGAGCTTGTGGAGCGCGCCCGTTCGAGTCGCGGCAGAACTGGCGCCGGGCGCGTGGACGTTCGCCGCAGCCGATCGGCGGCGCGACGCGGCGCCTCGCCTGATCGCCGCGCGCACGATTGCGGCGACCGGCGCCGCGCTCGGCGATGACATCCGCGCTTTTCGACGGGCGGCGAAATTGCCGATGGAAGTGAGCGTGATCTTGTGGCCGCACGCGGGGGACGAAGGCGTTGTGCGGATCGAATCGCGGGATTCGGCGGAGGTCGCCGTGCCCGCCGCCCGTATCGTGCGCGAGCGCGTCGCACCGCTCGTTCGCGCCGGGGGGCTTGTCACCGATGTCGTGTTGCCGCACGAGTGCCTCGCGAGCGTGGTCGCGGCGCGCGGCTTGACGTCAGCGTGCGTGATCATCGCGCACCCCGGCATGACGTGCGTGGGGTTTGTGATGAAGGGCGCGGTTCGCGCGCGTTATCTCAGCTCGGGAGCGCCGCGCACGGAGTTCGACACGGAATCGGCGCGCCTGCTCGCGCGCTACCAGCATGTGTCGCTGCTCGCGCCGCACGTCCGGGAGCTCGGCGGCGCGACTGAGGGGGTTCGCGTTCTTGTCGCGGGTCATCTGCCGTCGCTGCGGGCGGCGATGGTGCCGCTTGTCGAAGCGCTGGATCACGAGATCGACGTGCTCGACGGTGACGTGCCCAGGCCGGGATCGAACCTGCTCGAGTCGGCGGACGCGGACCAGATCGCCGGCCTGCAGCTGGCCTGGACACTTGCCGCAATGCCGGACCCGCCGGCGAGGGCGGCCGGGCAGTAATTACCGCCGTCCGGGAACGGAACGGCTGGGATCGCGTATTCTGAAGAATCTATGGCTTTGATCGAAACGAAAGACCTCTGGAAAACCTATCAAATGGGCTCGGAAGAGATCCACGCGCTTCGCGGCGTGACGATCGAGATCGAGAGGGGCGAATACGTGGCGATCATGGGGCCGTCGGGCTCGGGCAAGTCCACGCTGATGAACCTCATCGGGTGTCTCGACACGCCATCCAAGGGCACCTACCTCCTCAACAAAAAAGAGGCGAGCCAGATGAACGACGACGAGCTTGCGCGCATTCGCAACGAGGAAATCGGATTCGTGTTTCAGACGTTCAATTTGCTGCCGCGCGCGAGCGCGTTGCACAACGTCGAATTACCTCTGGTGTACGCGGGCATGAATTCCAGGGATCGCGCCGCGCGCGCGTTGCAGGCGCTGCAACGCGTCGATCTTCAGGATCGCAAAACCCATCGGCCCAACGAGCTCTCGGGCGGACAGCGCCAACGCGTTGCGATCGCGCGCGCGCTCGTGAATAACCCGTCGATTCTTCTCGCCGACGAGCCCACCGGCAATCTGGATTCGAAAACCGGCGAAGAAATTATGGGCCTGTTCGCGAAGCTGCACGAGACCGGCAACACCATCCTGCTGGTCACGCACGAGCCGGATATCGCCGCCAACGCGCACCGCGTTATCTATATTAAAGATGGCCAGGTCGAGCGTGACACCCGTCGTGCGGCCTA